>NZ_CP034183.1:1127500-1435000 GCF_003860465.1 Deinococcus psychrotolerans | reverse complement strand
GTGGTGTCGGATGCTAAGGCCTACGGCGCAGACGCGCACGGCGCACTGGCGGGCTTCCAGATTGACAGCGAATACGCCCGCAGCGTGTTGAGTGGTCAAAACGGCAGCAACGCGGCAGTCACTAGCGGAAGCAACGTCTTCTATGCCAAGACCAGCGGCAGTGTCGGTCCCATTCGCATCTATGACCTGAACTACCGCAGCGTTGATGCCAACTACGACAAAACTGCTTCGATCTCCGAAGCCAACCCCAAAGACGGCGACAACGGCAGCACGGCTCCCTATAACCGTGGTGACCGCGCCACGACCGATAACAACGGCGCAACCCAGTACGCGACTCCTGGCCAAGTCGGTGCGGCGGCTCAAGTGGGCGGCACCCTCGGCCCCGTGGCGGTGGGCGGTTACTACAACGTTCAGACTGTTCAGGGCGGCAAGCTCGGTTCGACCGACAACAACGGCATCGTGGACTACGGCGTGGCTGCTAAAGTCAACTTGCTGAACCTGGTCACGGTGCGCGGCGGTTACTACAGCCTCTACACCGGCACCAACTCGGCAGACATCAGCAACAGCGCCAAGACCGACGTAGTGGGAACCCCCGCCAACGAAGCGGCAACCCGTTACATCGCGCGTGCTGACCTGACCCCCGGCTTCGGCTTCTCGGTCGGCGGCTACTACCAAGACGTGAGCATCGGCGGCACCCGCGCCGCGACAGACACTGTGGCGTCCGGTAGCTTGTTTGCCAACAGCCGCTACAACAGCTACTACACCCTCAACGACACCGCCCTCACCAACCAGAGCGGCTGTGGATCGCAGCACCCCGGCACCGGCCTGAAGGATACCGACGCAGTGGGCGGCGCACTGACCTTCAGCTTGGGCGCGTTCTCCGACAAGGTCTGCTACAGCGAGTACGGCGCAGAAGTTATGCACGACGGCGCTTTGCCCGGCGCATTGGTCAAGAACCTGTCGCTGCGTTTTGGCTACGCCAAGCGCCTCAGCAGCGGCTCCTCCTCTTACAACGACAGCTTGCTCTACGCTGACGGTCTGTACAACGCCAAGTTGGGCTTCCTCAATGTGAACCTCAAAGGCCTCTACAACAACTTCATCTACGACAGCGCAGCTAAGGCTGATCTCTCGACTGTCGCTGCTGGAGCCAAAGTCAGCACCGACACCATCGACACCATCTTCAAGCCCAGTGTCGAAGGTCAGGTCGGCTACCTCAGCCGCAACTACACTGGCAGCTCCGACGCGACCAAGAACTACGGCGTTTCGGCACTGAGCTACCGTGCGGGCATCAAGCTCAACGACTTCCTGTTGCCCACCGGCAAACTGGCCGTCTACTACGCTGGCCTGAACACCAAGAACCGCTCCTACACCCCCTGGACCGACAGCACCGACAACACCGCCGGTTTCTACGGCGATACTGCTGGCGCTTACTCGGTCAACCAGAACGGCGTTTACGTGGAAGGCAACTACTACGATCTGTCGTTCGCGTACGGCCTCTACAACTTGAGCGCCAAAGATGCCAACGGCACCCAGATGGCTCTGCCCAGCGGCCAAGTGGCTCAGGGTTCGACCTTCAAGATCACCTACAAGGTCAACTTCTAAGCCCCTTCTTCACCCCCGAAATGCCCCCTGCCATGTGCGGGGGGTATTTTTTTGTTGGGCACCTTAGGCGGCAATGCTCTAGACTGCTCAACATGATTTCTGTTTTTGGCCATCTCAATCCCGATACCGACGCCATCACGGCGGCGCTGGTTTATGCTCACTTCCTGACCCGCACGGGCACGCCGGCGACCCCTTACCGCCTCGGTGAACTCAACCACGAGACGGCTTATGTGCTGCGTGAAGCGGGTGTGAACGCGCCCGACTTGCTTGCGGCTTTGCCTGTGGGCAGTTCGGTGGCGCTGGTGGATCACAACGAGTCGGCCCAGAGTGCGCCCAACTTGGCCGAGCTTGACGTGCGCTATGTGGTAGATCACCACAAGCTCGGCGACCTGAGCACCGCCCAGCCTGCTTTCCTGCGCTTTGAGCCGCTGGGCTGCACTGGCACGCTGCTGCTCAAGTTGCACCGCGAAGCGGGCTTGAGCGTCGAGCCTACCGACGCCCGCTTGCTGCTGAGCGCCATTCTCTCGGACACCTTGCAGTTTCGCAGTCCCACCACCACCGATACCGACAGGGACGCTGCCGCTTTTCTCGCGCCCATCGCGGGGATCAGCGACGTGGAAGGCTACGCCATGCAGATGTTCGCCGCCAAGAGCGACCTCGGTGACATGCCCGCCGACAAACTGCTCAAAATGGATTACAAGGTCTTTCCGCTCGGGTCAGAAACGTGGGGCATCGGCATGGTTGAAACGACCAATCCAGCTTACGTTTTCGGGCGACAAGCCGAACTGCTCAGCGCCATGCAAGCCGAGAAGGCCGCCAGCAAGTTGAGTGGCATTTTGCTGGGTGTGGTGGACATTTTGAACGAAACCAACCGCACCTTGATCGTGTCGGATACTGAGGCGGAGGTGGTGCAGGCGGCCTTTGGCGTACCGACTGAGCAGCATCTGGCCGATTTGGGCAAGTTGATCAGCCGCAAAAAGCAGATTGTCCCCGCTTTAGAAGCGTATTTCGCTCAGTAACCACTTTGAGTAACCATCTCGATTGGCTCTACGCCCGTCAGCGCTTCGGGGTACATCCGGGTTTGGGCCGGGTGCGTGAGCTGCTGAATGTACTGGGCGATCCGCAAACTACCTTTCAAACTGTCTTGGTGGGCGGAACCAACGGCAAGGGCAGCACGGCGGCGACGCTGGCCAGCATTCTCCAGTCATCGGGCCAGCGCACTGCCCTGTTTACCAGCCCTCATCTGACCCGCTTTGCTGAGCGCTTCATGGTGGGTGGTCAGGAGTTATCCGCTGATGTGTTTGAAGCCGGACTGGGCCGGGTGCGCCCCCACGCCGAAGCGCTTGGAGCGACTTTTTTTGAAATTGTGGTGGCGCTGGGGTGCTGGCTGTTTGCGGAGGCCGGAGCGCAGTGGGCCGTGATGGAAGTCGGGCTGGGTGGGAGGCTGGACGCCACCAACGCGCTTGAGCCGGCCTTGAGTGTCATTACGGGCGTGGCGCTAGACCATACCGAGATTCTGGGCGATACCCTCAGCGCCATTACCAGCGAGAAAGCCGGAATTCTGCGGTCTGGCCGACTGGCAGTGACTGGCATCGCGCCCGCTTTCTGGCCGCTGCTGGACGCGACGGGCGCGGACGTGTGGGCGCTGGGCCGGGAGGCGAAGGTAGAAGTGCAACTGCAGGGCTGGCAAGGCTCACGGGTGACTCTTATCAGTCCTGCCGGGAGCCTCACGGTACTCACGCCACTGCTCGGGCAACATGGGGCCATGAACGCGGCACTAGCGGTGCTGGCGGCCCAGCGCTTGGGTACCGATTCGCAGGCCATTCAAAACGGCGTCACGCAAATTCGCTGGCCGGGCAGGTTAGAAAAACTGACTTGGCTTGGCGGGCCGGACGGTTTGGAGCGC
Organism: Deinococcus psychrotolerans; assembly: GCF_003860465.1. Classification (NCBI taxonomy): domain Bacteria; kingdom Thermotogati; phylum Deinococcota; class Deinococci; order Deinococcales; family Deinococcaceae; genus Deinococcus; species Deinococcus psychrotolerans. The sequence continues at coordinate 1,431,492 of NZ_CP034183.1, read as the reverse complement.
CAAGTGGTGCTCGACGGTGCCCATAATCCTGACGGAGCGCGGGCATTGGCGGCGGCGCTGCGGAGTCTGGGCGTAGAGAAAGTGCCGCTGATCTTCGGTGCGGCGGGCGACAAAGACATTGCTGGCGTGGTGGCCGAACTTGCGCCTATTGCCAGTCAGGTGATCCTCACGCGCTCGCGGCTGAGTCCCCGAGCCGCCGAGCCGCAGGAGTTGGCCAAATTCTTTGAACCGTTTGGGATTCCCATTCGCTCCGCATCCACGCCTGCTGAGGCGCTGGCGTCGTTGCCGCCGGGCCTGAGCGTGGTGTGCGGCAGCTTGTACTTGCTGGGCGAAGTGCGGCCCCTGCTGCTGGGCGAGGCGGCGGAAGAGCGCGAACGGTGGCAGTGAGGGAGCAAAGGTGCCAAGAGTCAGTGAGGTTTGAACCTGCACTCCCGACTGCCCAGCGGTGTTAGCCTAGCTTCATGACTGTCACTGCTCCCCAACAGGTTGCTCCCGCCGGCCCCTTGGACGCTCTCAAGCGCCGCCTCAATCTCATCAGCGATCTGGGCGCGGCGCAGGGCCTGCTGTCGTGGGATCAGGAAACCCAGATGCCGGAGGATGCGGCGCGGGTGCGCGGTCTCCAGATGTCCAGTTTGGCCGGACTCAGCCACCACCTGTTGACCTCCGACGAAACGCGGGCGCTGCTGGAAGCTGCCGAAGCGGTAGACACGGGCCAACTCAGCGAAGTGGACGTGGATTTGTTGAGGGTGACTCGGCGTGACTTTGACAAAGCCACCAAGCTGCCCACCGCCTTTGTGGAAGACGTTTCGCAGGCCCGAAATGAGGCCCACCACGCTTGGATCAAGGCGCGGGCTGACAATGACTTCGCTTCTTTCGCGCCGTACTTGGAGCGGGTGCTGAGCCTGACCAGACAGTACGCCGAGCTGATCGGTTATGACCAGCACCCTTACGACGCGCTCCTCGACGACTACGAACCCGGCATGAAGACGGCCCACGTCCGGCAGATTTTTGCCGATTTGCGTGAGCGCACCTTGCCGCTGCTGCGCTCCATCGTCGCGGCGGGCGACGCCACCGATTACGGCGTGCTGACGCGTTCATTTCCGGCGGCGGCCCAGCGTCAGCTCTCGCTCAAAGTCGCCGAAGAAGCGTTCGGTCTGCTGCCCAGTTTTTCGCGGCTGGATGAAAGTGCCCACCCCTTTCAGACCAACTTCAGCGCCGACGATATCCGCATTACCACCCGCTTTGACGAACACTACTTTCCGATGAGCTTGTTCGGAACCTGGCACGAAACCGGCCACGCCATGTACGAGCACGGCGTCAGCTCAGAACTGGAGCGCACTCCGCTGGCACGCGGAGCCAGCTTGGGCGTTCACGAAAGTCAGTCACGCCTTTTTGAGAATCTGCTGGGCCGCTCCAAAGCCTTTTGGCAACATTATTTTGCCGAGTTGGCGCAGGCCGCACCGGAAGTCGCCGCCGGCCAGAGCGCCGAGTCCATTTACCGCGCCGTCAACCGCGTGGAGCCGAGCCTGATTCGGGTGGAAGCCGACGAAGTGACCTACAACTTTCACATCATGCTGCGCTTTGAGTTGGAACTGGCCCTGATCGAGGGTGAGCTAAGCGTGGCTGACCTGCCCGATGCTTGGAATGCCAAGATGCAGGAGTATCTGGGCGTGGTGCCTGACAGCGACAGCGAAGGCGTGCTGCAAGATATTCACTGGTCGGCGGGTCTGATCGGGTATTTCCCGACGTACAGCCTCGGCAACTTGCTGAGCGTGCAACTCCTAGAAGCCGCTAGCCAGAATCCTGAAATTGCCGCCGGACTCCAGAACGCCGATTACGCGCCGCTGCGGGAATGGCTGCGTGTTAACGTGCACCAGTATGGCCGCCGCCACACCCCCGCGCAAATTGTGGAGGGGGCCACGGGCCAGCCGCTGAGCGCCGACGCTTACGTGAAGTATTTGTTTGAAAAGTACGCAGAAATTTACGGTCTTTGAGTGCAGCGGCGTGCTGCTGGGTTTACTTGGCTGCCAAGTTGAACTGAATCAGCTTCGCCGTTTGGGTGGTCTGGCGTCCGGGCGGCAGGTTGACAAAGACAACCGGCGTAGTGACTGAGTAGCCGCCGAGGTCGAGTGACTTTTTGACGTAATAGACATAGGTGGTCACCGGGCCGGAACTGCCGACCACCGGCCTCGCTGCGCTTGCTCCAGCCGTGTTGGCAGTGGGCGCGGCAGCAACCGTTCTGTCCACCAGAGCCAGAAAGACCGGGTCGACGTCGAGGACGTGCCAGGCGTAGCCGGTGCCGGCGCTGCTGCTCAGCTCAAAGCGCAGGGTATCGCCCGCGCTCACCTTGAGGTCTTGGCCCGCTGCGCCGACTTTGAGCGTCAAGCTCTTAATTTTGGCCATTGGGTTCCCCGTTTGCTTCTGAGCGCTGGCTGAAGAGAGCAGGGCAAGCACGGCAACTATCAACAGTGTTTGGGCGCGGAGGGTCATCGTTCGAGTCTGACACAGGCAGGTGCAGGCATAGACGCCTGATCGCCTCAGACCGCTTGCTTTTGCTCGGTTTGGGCCACCAGATAAGCGCGGGTGGAATTCAGCCAAATCTGGGCCAGTTGGCTGTGGGGGTGCCGCCTCTCACTCAGGGCGTCGGCGCTGCGGGTAAGTTGGCGCTCGATGTGCCGCACGGCGCTCAGTCCGCCTTCGTTTTCAGCGGTGATCAAGGTGTTGAGGACAGCAGTGGGGTGCAGTTGGCCGAGTCTGAGCGTTTGGGCAATGTCTTCAAGGGCACGCATGGACAGTCCTCCGGAATAGCAATATCTAAAATGATGGAGATGAGAAGAAGTGTAAATCAAATTCTTGATTACGATTTTAGCGTAGTTTCCTGGCTTGTTCAAGAACTTGACCCACTTCATTCTGTCTTGACCAGACTGGAACGCGGTGCTACACTCGCACTTGAGGGTGCGAAATTCTGTAAATATCAGAAGGCTCAAACGTTCAACGTGGCGGCCAAGCATCCTGAGTCAGCTCATCTGTGAGCCTTCGGGGCTGCGTGCTGCGGCTGGCTCTCACCACACCGGGAGGTGAAGCATGAAATTACACGAACGACTCCGCGAGCTCAGGAGCGAGCGCGGGCTACGCCTCAAAGACGTGGCAGAGACGGCCAGCATCAGCGTGCCGTACTTGTCCGACCTAGAGCGTGGGCGCACCAACCCCAGCTTGGATACCCTTCAGACGCTGGCCGGCGCTTACGACATCACCGTTCACGACTTGCTCGAGGGCGTTGAGTTCTACGGCCAAAACACCGAAGGAGCCATGCCCAAAGGCTTAGCGGATTTGGTGGCCGACCCCACGCTGGGCGCTCAGATCACGCCGGACTGGGTTCGCACCTTGGCCCGCATCGAGCTGCGCGGCAAGCGCCCCCGCGACAAGGGCGATTGGTACGAGATCTACTTGCACCTCAAGCGCATTCTGGATTAAGGCTGTCCAGTCAAAATTACCCCCCGGCTTTTGGGTTGGGGGGCTTTTCTTGGCTTGGAAAAAAGGATTCGGAGGCTGTCCTACTCTTTGCTGTCCAGCTCCCTGAACAGCTCGGCGTATCCCACCCCCACTTGCTTGCCCGATCCGGCGAAAAAGCCTTTCATGCCGCTGCCACTGCCACCGTTTTGGCTGACATGCTGGGCCAGCGCTCTCACTTTGGTGTCGATCACGCCGCTGATGTCCACCGCCACGTCGGGCCTACGGGTCTGAAACAAATAGACCGGCGGCTTATTCGCGCCCAGCGTGTTCCAGAACTTCAAGAATTCGCGGGCCGACCCCTGATGATCCACATGCAAATAGGGGAGAGCCGGAGAACTCGGATCAAACACGAACACGGCGTCGGGCTTGACTTCGTTGTAAATGCGCTCCACTTCCGGCAAAAAGCGCGGGTCGGCGGCCACGCCTCTGTCTGGCAGGGCCAGCGAATAAATATGGGTATAGCCGTTGATAGCTCCGGCGGCGGCCTGCTCGGCGCGGCGGGCGGCGGCGAGATCAGGAGCGTCGATTTTATTCGGCCCCTTTTCGCCGTCGCTGGACACCACGACCTGCACGTTCGCGCCGTTGTCCGAAAGTCGCCGCAGGGTGCCGCCGATGTACCACTCCAGATCGTCGGGATGGGCGACAATGGCCAGCACGGTTTTTTTGCCGAGGAGAGCTTGGCCTTTGGTCAGCGCCTCGGCAACCGGAGTGGTCAGTTGGGTGGTAAAGACAGTGGTGCAGGCGGTACCGAGCGCTGCCACCAGCAGCAGCCACCACCATCGGCGGCGGTTGGGGGCCTTGCCAGTCAAACGGGTCATGGCTCAGTCTAGGCGAGCGGAAGCAGAGCAAAAGCGGCGACGCTCCCCCTGCCCTGCTTCCCGCTTTTGCCCGCTAGACTCTGTTCATGTCAGCTTCCCGCCCCACCTCCCGCCACGCCACCGTAAAGCGCCGCACTTTAGAAACCGCCATTACCGTCAGGCTCGATCTCGACACGCCCGGCGCGGAGCTGAGCAGCGGGCACGGCTTTTTCGATCACATGCTTGAGCAGCTCTCGCGCCACGGACGACTGGGCCTCAGCGTTCAGGCGACGGGCGACCTTCACATCGAGCCGCACCACCTCGTCGAAGACACCGGCATCACGCTGGGGCAAGCGCTGAGCCAGGCGCTGGGCGACCGTAAAGGCATCGAGCGTTACGGCAGCGCCTTCGTGCCGATGGACGAAACGCTGGTTCACGTCGTCGTGGATTTGTCGGGCCGCGCCCACCTCGCCTTCGAGCCGGAAAAGCTGGAGGTGTGGGGTACGGCGGGCGACTTTACCCATTACCATTTGCGTGAATTTCTGCGCGGTTTTTGCAATCACGGTGGCGTGACCTTACATGTGCGCTTGCTGGCCGGAAGAGAAGCCCACCACGTCATCGAGGCCATTATGAAAGCATTTGCGCGGGCGCTCAGAGACGCCGTGCAAGTCACCAGTGGCGAGTTGCCGAGCACCAAAGGGAGTTTGTGACGGCTGAAGGGTCAAAAGAAGTGTTGCTGCTCGATTACGGCGCAGGCAATCTCCGCAGCGCCGAAAAAGCCCTGCTGCGGGCTGGCTTAAGTGTTCGCGTCACCAATCAGCCTGCCGAACTCGAGGGCGCGGCGGGCATCGTCGTGCCGGGTCAAGGTCACTTCCGGCAAGTCATGGAGGCGTTCGACGCCAGCGGCTTCCGGGAACCGCTGCTGCGCACTGTTCGGGCCGGCACGCCGCTTTTGGGCATCTGCGTGGGGATGCAAATGCTGTTTTCCGGCTCGGAAGAAGCCCCCGGCGTGGCGGGCCTGGGCTTGATCGAGGGTACCGTCAAACGCTTCGAGAATCAGCCAGGCCTCAAGGTGCCGCAAATGGGCTGGAACACGCTGGAGGCAGTCGGAGACTCGCCGCTGCTGCGCGGTTTGGACAACTCAGGCTACGCCTATTTCGTTCACAGCTACTACGTGCCGCTTTCGGCGCGGGTCACGGCGGGTGCTATCACCGAGTACGGCGTACCGTTCTGGTCGGTCATCAGCCAGGGCAACATCCACGCCACCCAGTTTCACCCTGAAAAAAGCGGCGAACTCGGCCTGGCCCTGCTGAGCCGTTTTCGGCGCAATGTCATCGAGACGGCGTAACCAATCGAGGGATGTGGTCAAGAAAGAGCTGCTTGTTTGACCACGCCACCCGTACAGTCCGCCTCAGTCTAAATTTATCTAGTCTTTAAGCGCTGCCGAGCCCACGCCTTTTCTGACGCTCAGGAACAGTAAACTGTCGGGATGAATGAGTTGCTGCCCTTGAGTTACGACCTCCTGCAAAAAATGGCCACCGCCGATTTGGTGCGCCCCGATCAATTGCTGGGAGCACATGTCACCAGTGAAGGCGGCGTGGAAGGGGTGCGCTTCGCGGTGTGGGCACCCAACGCCCAGCATGTCAGCGTGGTCGGCGATTTCAATGCTTGGAACGGCTTGGAGCATCCGATGAACCGGCTTGATTTCGGCTTCTGGGGTTTGTTCGTGCCGCAGGCCCGCTTCGGTCAAGCTTACAAGTACAACGTCACTGGCCAAGACGGGCGCACAGTCCAAAAAGCCGATCCTTACATGCAGTTTGCCGAGCTGCGTCCCTCCACCGCCAGCATTATCTGGCAAAGCAGCCACGCTTGGAACGACGCCGAGTGGATGGCGGGGCGTGACCAGAGCGAGAAAAAACCCATCAGTATTTACGAGGTGCATCTGGGATCGTGGGCGCGGGGGCTAGGCAACTGGTATATGAATTACCGCGACATCGCGCACCGTTTGGCCGATTACGTCGACTGGCTCGGCTACACCCACGTCGAACTGATGGGCGTCATGGAGCATCCCTTTGACGGCTCGTGGGGCTATCAGGTCACCGGTTACTACGCGCCGACCAGCCGCTTCGGCACGCCCGACGATTTCAAATACTTGGTCGACCACCTGCACTCACGCGGCATCGCGGTGCTGCTCGACTGGGTGCCGGGCCATTTTCCCACCGACGAACACGGCCTCGCCCGCTTTGACGGCGGCCCGCTCTTCGAATATGCCGATCCGCGCAAGGGCTTTCACCACGACTGGAACACCTACATCTTCGATTACGGACGCAACGAAGTGGTGATGTTTCTGATCGGCTCGGCGCTCAAATGGCTGGAGGAATACCACATCGACGGCCTGCGGGTAGACGCGGTGGCCTCGATCCTCTACCTGGATTTTTCGCGCACCGATTGGATTCCCAACATCTACGGCGGCAACGAGAACTTGGAAGCCATCGCCTTTCTCAAGCGCCTCAACGACGTGGTGGCCCACCAAGCGCCGGGCACCATCATGATCGCTGAGGAGAGCACCAACTTTCCGGGTGTGACTTCCCCGGCCCCGTTCGGCCTCGGTTTTCACTATAAATGGGCCATGGGATGGATGAACGACAGCCTCTCGTACATCCAAGAAGACCCGATCTACCGCAAGTACGACCACCACAAGCTGACCTTTTTCAACGTTTACCGCACCTCCGAGAAGTTTGTACTGGCGCTCTCGCATGACGAAGTGGTTCACGGCAAACGCAGCCTGCTGCGCAAGATGCCCGGCGATCAATATGCCCAGATGGCGGGGCTGCGGGTCTTTTACACCTACCTGTGGACAACTCCCGGCAAGAAGCTGCTGTTCATGGGCCAAGAATTTGCTCAGAGCACCGAATGGAACGAAAACATCGAGCTGCCCTGGCACCTGACCGATCTGCGCGACCACCGGGGCGTCATGTTGCTGGTGCGCGACCTCAACCGGCTCTACCGTGAATTCCCAGCGCTGCACGTGGGCGATCACTCGCCTGAAGGGATGCTGTGGGTCAACGCCGACGACGCTGAGGCCAGCACCTACAGTTACATTCGCCGCGACCCGGACAGCAGCGACTGGGTGTTGGTGGTGCTGAATATGACGCCGGTCTACCGCGAGGGCTATCCGGTGGGCGTGCCGATGCCGGGTCTGTACCAAGTCCTGCTGAGCACCGATGACGGTGGATACGGCGGTTTCGGCACCCAGCAAAGCAGCTTGGAAGCCTTCGAGGGCGGCGATCATGGCCAGACCCACCGCTTGCTGCTCAACTTGGCCCCCAACAGCGCCCTGATTTTAAGGCCGCTGCCGAGTGAGCCGCAGCTCAGTGAATCCCAGACCAGTGAATCCCAGCTCACTGAGCAGAGCAGCCAAGAGTCTGCGCCCGCTGCTGGCGCAGAACTGATCCAGACCACAGCGCAAACACCCCAGCCAGCTCCACCACAAACAGTTGTAAAGCCGAAAAGTAAAGCGCCAGCCAAAAGCAAGGCCTCAGCCGACAGCAAAGCGCCGCGCAAAACTAAAGCCACTTCCAAAGCTTAAACGCTCATGCCGCCCTCCCCAGACCGTCTGACGGCGCTGAGTTTGCTGCTGCTGCTCAGCGCGGCGCTGCTGTTGTTCGCGCCGCTGCTGGGTTTCGGCGTGCCGGTGTGGATGCTGGCCGTTTTGCTGGCAGCCCGCTTGGTGGTGCAGGTGCTGCGGGCCAGAACCGATCCGCGCCTGCGCCGCCCAGCCAGTTGGGTGCTCGACGTGGCCTTGATCGTCTTGCTGCTGCTGACGGTGAATCAGGGCAGTGCCGGATAGCTTGTACGGCCCCGGAATGCCACTGAACTGCGGTCTGGATGAAGTGATGGGGAAGGCGAGTACCGGTCAAAAGCGTTAAGCTTTGCTCATGATTCGTTTCCAAAAGCAAGACGCGCTGCACCCCGAAAAAGAATCGACCGTCGTCTTTGATCTGCTGCCGCTGTTGGTGTTCGCGGTGGGCTATTTCGTGACCCGCAGCTTGCTGGGCGCGTTGCCTGCGGCGTCTAACTAAACTTCTTACTCCCCCCACTGCCCAGCCCGCGCCAATCGGCGCTCACTTGAGCTAAGGTAAAGCCATGACGCAAAACAACATTCCTGACAAACAGATGTACAAGAGCAATTCCAGCGGGCGCAACGTGGTGCCGGGCTGGATGAAGATGAACAAAGACAAACCGGACGGAATCGAGATTCAGCTTGACATTGATGCTGCCGATTTGAAGCGCCAGCAGGCCACTTTGTTGATCGAATACTGGCCCACCCCTGGCGATTTGGGCCTTCAGAGCTTGTTGCCGGTTCGCGCCTTCAGCACCGCGCCCGACAGCTGGTGCGTCTTTGTGCCGGCGCAGGGTCAAGTGCTGGTGAGGGCGATTGACACTGAGCCGTCACCACCGCTGCTCTCGGCTCACAGCATCATCCTCGACCCCGCGACGCCACCAGGTACAGTCGTCAACGTGCTGGTCAAATTCCCGACTGAGACGCCTGCGCCCAGCTCGATTAGCAATTTGATGCTCAACAACTGAAGCGGCTTGGGCGTGTGCGGGCCGCTGTTGTCTTCGGGTCTACACAATTCAGCGCCCCCACTTCTTAAAGTCAATCGTCAGGAAGTACACCCCTTCTCAGGTAGCGATTGGCTACGCTGTGTTTATGTTGCAGCACTATACAGATACCCGCACTTCACAAGGCCGCGTCCGGTTCTTGCTGGACGCTTCGGATGTAGTCCTGCTCACTGAAGGCGAAGGCTGGCATGTCCAGCAGCGCTTCACCACTTTCCACGACGCGGCGCTGGCACTGGCACTCAATGAGCGGGTTTCACAGCGGCTGTATAGCCAAGCCCTAGACGACCTTTACCATCAACTCAATTTCTTCGGGCAACTCGGCGCGGCTTAAGGCCCGTTTGCTCAGTGACGTTCAACTTCAGGCTTGCCCGCACCGCTCAGGTCTGCTACACTCATGAGCGGTGTTTTGCGCTTGGTAGAGTGCAAAGCGGGTCGGGCGCAGCCCCGGCGAGGTCGCTTCACGCTTGCCCCCGCGAGCGTCAAAAGACTGACCTAACGCGCTGCAAAACTCAACTTCGCATTGGAGCTACAACGTGAAAACCTACGTGCCTGACAACAATTCAACCGAACAAAACTGGGTCGTGGTGGACGCCAACAACGTGCCCTTGGGCCGCCTCGCCACCTTGATCGCCAGCCGCATCCGTGGCAAGCACCGCCCCGACTTCACCCCCAACATTATCAACGGCGACTTCGTGGTGGTCATCAACGCCGAGAAAGTGGCGCTGACCGGCAAAAAGCTGGATCAAAAAGTTTACACACGTTACAGCGGCTACCAGGGCGGCCTCAAGAAAGAAACCGCCCGCACCGCGCTGGCCCGTCACCCCGAGCGCGTCATTGAGCACGCCGTCTTCGGCATGTTGCCCAAAGGCCGCCAAGGCCGCTCGATGCACCCCCGCCTCAAGGTTTATGCGGGCGAGCAGCACCCCCACGCCGCCCAACAACCCACCAAGCTGGAGAACAACTAATGGCTATCGAACAATTCTACGGAACGGGCCGCCGCAAAACTGCTGTGGCGCGGGTGTTTTTACGCCCCGGTGAAGGCAAAATCGTCGTCAACGGCAAGGAGTTTCAAAACTACTTCCGTGGTCTGCTCCGCGCCGTTCACGCGCTGCAAGCTTTCCGTGAAACCGGCACGGCGGGGCGCTACGACGCTTACATCACCGTGGCGGGCGGCGGCCCCAGCGGTCAGGCGGACGCCATCAAGCTGGGCATTTCGCGCGCCCTGCTGAAAGTCAATCCTGACTTCCGCGCTCAGCTCAAGCCCAAGGGCTTACTTAAGCGCGACCCCCGCGAAGTCGAGCGCAAGAAGTACGGCCTCAAGAAGGCCCGCCGCGCTCCGCAGTTCAGCAAGCGCTAACCCTTTTTTATTTGCTGGCCCTCTCCCTAACCGGAGGGGGTTTTTTGTTGCCCTCCTGCACTCCCAAAGTCGCTAGGCTGAGCGGGTGACTGATCCTGCCCATCCGCCCTACGCCCTGAGAATGATCTGGCAGCGGCTGTGCTTTATGCACTGGCCCGTCAGCGCGGCCGAACTGCACAAGCACTTGCCGCCGGGCCTCACCTTAGACACCTATCACGGACAGGCTTACCTCGGCGTGGTGCCGTTCTTGATGTCGGACGTGGCCCCGCGCGGTCTGCCCACCGTCAGCGGCTTATCTACCTTTACCGAACTCAATTTGCGAACTTACGTGATCAACGCTGAGGGTACGGCAGGCGTTTGGTTTTTCAGCTTAGACGCCGCGCAACCTGTAGCCGTGCGGCTGGCGCGGCTGGGTTTTCATTTGCCGTATTTCGACGCGCAGATGTGGAGCGCCCAGCGCGGTGAAGTGACTGAATACGCCAGCGTCCGCACCCATAAAGGCGTCACGGCCGGCGCATTTGCCGCCGCTTACCGGCCCGTCGGCCCCGCCTTTGAGTCGCAGGAAGGCAGCCTGGAAGCGTGGCTGACCGAGCGCTATTTTTTGTTCAGCGCTGCCGGAGACAAGATTTACAAAGGCCCGATCTGGCACCGGCGCTGGCCGCTGCAACGCGCCGAAGCAGAAATCAGGCTGAACACTTTGGCGGATTTGATCGGGGTGAAGCTGGAGGGCAAGCCGCATCTGCTTTACGGTGAGAAGCAGGTGGTAAGGGCGGGGCTGATCGGGCGGGTAAGAGGCTAAAGGGAGATCAAATCTGGTGAGTCGAGCACCGCGTTGTCAATAACCAAGCTGGCCCACCGCTCTGGCTGAGCTTCCAGAAAGTAAAGCTGCTGCCCGCCGATGTATCGGGCGTTGCTGGGCGCGTTGACGTCTCCACTTCCATACCCTTCACCGCGCTGCGCTCCTCGCGGAACCGAAACTTCAAACGGCACCCGTAGAAAAAGAGAGAAGTCCCAGTATTCGCGCAGTTCGGGACGGTGAAGAAAGAGGCCATCGAATAAGAGAATGTCACCTGCTTGAGCGTGTTGGGCTGGAAGCTCAAGCGGCGTGTCTGTTGCAACATCAAATACGCCGCAGCGATACCAACCGTTTCCGTTTGGGCCGAGCGGTTCGAGTAAAGCGGTTTGCAGCGCGGCGTAATTGTAGGAATCGCGGTAAAAGCCTTCGGGTGACTGACGGCCCAAGCGGTAGCGCTCGGCGCGTGGGCGGTGAAAGCCGTCCACTCCGGCGCGAATGATGCCAGCGCCAGCGGCTCTTAAGACGACTGCCAACTCGTCTGCAAAATGGGTTTTGCCTGCTCCGTCTACTCCATCTACGGCGACGCGCAGCACGCTCATGCCCCGCCGCCCCAAGAGGTCAGTTGCTACCTTTTTGAGCAGAGCTGAGCGGTTCAGCGTTCTGCCTCCATCACAAACGCCGTCTCCATGCCGGCCTTCGCCGTTTCCCGTGCCACTTCCGGGGCGAAGTTCAGCGCCAGCACCGCTTGATAACTGCGCCGCGCCAAATCCCGATCCTGCTGAGCGTCGCGGACCTGGCCCAGTCGCGCCAGCACCAGCCCCGGCAAGCTGCGCGGCAAGTCGCTCAGGCCGTGCGCCGACTTTTCCAGCAAGCTGCGGGCGTTTTCTAGGTCGCCGGTGGCCAAAAAGATTCCGGCGGCGTGGTAATCCAGCTCTGAGAGCGGCGTGATGGCGTCGCCCGTTTCGCGGCCCAGTGCGGCGATCAGGGCGTTCAGGTCGTCGTCCTCGCGGAGTTGTCCGGCCCGATCCGCCAGTGCCCGCAGGCGCGAAGCCTCGCCGGGTTGGAAGTTGGGCAGGTCAGGCAAAGCCGCCTGAGGCAAGCGCTCCAGCAGGCCCGGCAGATCGTCGAGTGCCGCAAGCGCCACCCCCCGCTGGTCTTGTAGGCTCTGTGCCAGCTCGTCCAAACGGCGGGCGTGATGGCGGGTGCCGGGGCCTTCGCCGAGCGACTCGGCAAGGGCGGTGTGGTAACGGCGGGTCAGCTCCAGCGTCTCCGGAGCCGTGACTTTCTCAAAGGTCATCGGCGTTTGCAGCAAATCGGCCAGTTCGCTTTCGGCGGCGGCAGCGGCTTTGAGGCGCTGGCGGCCTTGCGGGTACTGAGGCATAAATTCGAGAAGCTGCTGATACTCGGCCTCGGCAAAAGCCCAATCCGGCGCGAGATCGGTGGTGGATAAGCGGGCCGCGCCGAAGCTGTCGCGGGCGGGGTGGTCGGGGTCGGGGCCGCTGAGCCACAGCAGCCGCGCCGCGCCGAGTTGGCGGGCGACTTCCACCAGGGTGGCGGCGTTGTACTGCGGCGAGAGCCGGAGCAGGTCGCCGAGGTCGGGGAGTAAGAAAAGAGGCACTGCCACCAGCTTAGCGGCTGGGCGGCTTAAAGGGTGACCGGGCTGAGGGCGTCGCTCCGCTTACGCCTCAGTTTCGCGGCACACTTTTATTGCCTTTGCCCACCCGCAATACGTCGGTCACGCTTTCAATCTGGCGCAGTTGGTTGGCCAGCGACACCAACTCAGCCTGATTTTCCACCGCCAGCCGCAGCGCAATATGCGCCACGCTGTCTGCGCCCACTCCGGCGCTGACTTTCATCGGGCTGTGCTTGAGGCTCACCAGCAAGCCCAGCACGTCGCTCAGCAGGCCGCTGCGGTCGGCGGCGACCACGTCCACGTCCACGATGGCGTTGCCCCGCGTCCCCGGATTCCATGAAGCGGCCACGCAACGCTCCGGCTCGAACTTGAGCAGCCGCACCATGTTGGGGCAATCGATCCGGTGCACCGTGACGCCGCGCCCCCGCGTCAGGTAACCCATGATCTGATCGCCGCGAATCGGGGTGCAGCAGTTGGCCAGCTTGGTGACGGTAGAAAACCCCTCCACGTACACGCCTCCCGGCTCCACCGGACGCGGCGCGGGGGCGCGGAGGGGGCGCTGCTCCTGCTCAAGTTGCGGCGCGAGGGCGCGGGCCACTGCGCCGGGCGTCAGCTTTCCGGCATGTATGGCCAGATACAGATCGTCGGGGTTACGCGACCCGGCCAGCTTGAAGCTGACATCTTCGAGAATTTTGGTTCGCATCAGCTGACGCACTGGCAGTTGGCGCTTTCGCAGATGCTTTTCGAGCAGGTCGTGGCCATTTTGCAGGGCTTCGCTGCGCTCCAGAATGCGGAAGTGGTGGCGGATTTTGCTTCGGGCGCTGCGGGTGGTGGCAAAGTTGAGCCAGTCGCGGCTGGGGGTGCTGTTCTTGTTGGTGACGATCTCCACCATGTCGCCGTTTTTGAGTTTGTGACTCAGCGAAACAATCGAGCCGTTGACCCGCGAGCCGATGGTGGTGTCGCCGATGCGGCTGTGAATGTGGTAGGCAAAGTCCACCGGGGTCGCGCCCTGCGGCAAGCTGACCGTGTCGCCCCTCGGCGTAAACACGAAGACCCGCCCGCCCAGAATGTCGTTCTTGACGGCGTCCACGAAGTCGGCAGCGTCGGAAAAATCGCGCTGCAAGTCGCGCATTTGCAATAACCAGTCGTCGCGCTCCTTCTGGGCCAGCGCCGAGCCTTGCTTGTACATCCAGTGGGCGGCGATCCCGAACTCGGCCACCATGTGCATCCGTTTCGAGCGGATCTGCACTTCAATCGGCTGCCCGCCCTGACTGATCACGGTGGTGTGCAGGCTTTGGTAGCCGTTGGGCTTGGGCACGGCGATGTAATCTTTGAAGCGGCCCGGAATCGGCGACCACATGCTGTGCACGATGCCCAGCGAGTGGTAGCACACCCGCTTTTCACGGGCTTCCTCGGCGCGTTCTTTTTGGCGGCTCTCGGGGGCGTTGACCGGCTTGGGCGTCAGGATGAGGCGGATGGCCAGCAAATCAAAAATCTGCTCTAAGGCCTTGCCCTCCTTTTGCATTTTCTGGTGAATGCTCCAGAGGTGCTTGCTGCGCCCGGAGATGTCTTCTTCCTGAACCCACTCCGAGAGCTCGATATCGTCGGCGAGTTCGGCGCGGAGCTGCTCGATGGCCTGTGTGATCTGCGCGTCGCGCTCTTCTTGGCGGGTTCGCAGGCGGGTTTCCAGGTAGCTGTAGGCCTGCGGATCGAGGTATGTGAAACTGAGATCCTCCAGTTCCCACTTGATCTGCCCGATGCCGAGCCGGTGGGCCAGCGGCGCGAAAATCTCGATGGTTTCGCGGGCAATGCGCTGCTGCTTCTCCGGCTTCATGCTGGCCAGCGTCCGCATGTTGTGCAATCGGTCAGCCAGTTTGACGATGATGATCCGGACGTCGCCGGTCATGGCGATCAGCATCTGGCGCAGGTTTTCAGATTGCTGGTCGTGGAGGTTGGCGCTGAGCTTGGTCAGTTTGCTGACCTTGGTTTCGCCCTCCACGATCTTGCGGACATCCGGCCCGAACTGCGCTTCGATCACGGCAAAGGTGACGCGCTCCACGTCTTCTACCGTGTCGTGGAGGAGGCCCGCCGAGATGGCGTCGGTGTCCATCCCCAACTCGGCCAGAATTTTGGCGACCGCCACCGGGTGGGTGATGTACGGCTCGCCGCTTTTGCGGGCCACACCTTCGTGGGCTTCACGGGCGAATTCGTAAGCGGCTTCGATTTTGTCCCGTTCTTCCGGCGGGCGCTCCGCGATCAGCGGGCGGAGGAGTTCCATGCCATGCACCCCGCCAAGATAGCGAATTGCGGCGGCAGATGTCTGTCATGTGTGTCTGAGCGGTGAGTCAGCAAAAACGCTCCCCACCGGCAAAAGGCCAGAAGGGAGCGGGGATAAGTTGAGGAGCAGAGATTGTTAGCGCTTGACGCGAACGGGCACCGGAACCGGCTGCGGCTGACCGCCCGGATTACGCAACGTTTCACGCAACCATTCGATGAATTCCTTGAGGCCCATACCAAGATTCTAGGCCCAGCAAGGTGATGGGAGATGCGCCAAAGCTTACCATCACTTTAAGCTCGTTTGGCAAGCTGCTCAGACGCGCTCAGCGCCGGTTGCCGCCAAACATTCCAATCAAGTCTTCTAAGGGGTTGCCGCTCTGCTGAGATTGCTGCCCAACAGGCTCCAGGCCCACGCCGCCGCCCATTTGGTTGCTCTGAGGCTGGCTATTTTGCTGCCCGCCGCCAAAAATGCTGCCGAGCATTCCGCCGAGGTCGCCCAAGCCGCCGGAGCTTTGCTGGGGTTGTTGATATTGGGGCTGCTGGGGCTGTGAGCCGCCGCCCAAGACGCTGCCCAAAATGCTGCCGAGGCCGCCCGCCGCGCCGCCGCCCAGCACACTGCCGAGAATGCTGCCCAGACCGCCCAGATTGCCGCCCATACCGCCGCCGCCCGCGCCCCGGTTGCGGCTGAGGTAGCCCAGCACCAGCGGCGCGGCCATAGAAATAATCTGGATGGCGAGCTGTGGGCTGATTCCGGCCCGCTGGCTTACCGCGTTGACGGCCGAGTTCTGGTTGCCGCCAAAGACGTGGCGCGTAATGGCTTGGCCGTCGTCCAAGTTAGGCAAGTTGCCCTGCTGAAGGTTATCGATGGCGCTGCCGTCGTGCTGGTCGAGCGCCTGCGAGAGCGAGGCCGCGCCCTGCGGATCTTGGGCATTGTGGCCCATCTGGCTAATGAGCAGTGGCACGGCGGCTTCGAGCGCCGAGTTCATTTGGTCTGGGGCCACGCCGAGCTGCTGACCGAGCTGAGCGGTTTGGTTTTGGCCGAGGCCGAGCATATTCAAGATGTCCATGGATGAAGTAGATAACGGTGGGGCAATAAAAAAGCCAGAGTTGGATGAAGGCGGGCTTAGGCAGAGAAGGCACAGCAAAGCCGGAACACGGTGGTAAGTCCGAGTGTTCCGGCTGAAAAGAAGTCGAGTGGGTTTTAGCCTTACAGCTTGGTGATCCGGCCCTTGACTTTGCCGTCTAGGGTACTGCCTTTGGCTTTCAGGTAAACGTTGAGGGCGTCCACGTCCACGAGGTTGGGGAGTTCGACTTTGTTGGTGCCCTTGGTGAAGACGCTGAAGAAGTCGCCGCCGGTTGCCAAGAAGCTGTTGATCGCTACGCGGTACTTGGCGGCGGGGTCAATCGGCTTGCCGCCAAACATGATGTCGGCGATGTTGATCTTGCTGCCTGCCGGAGCGCTGTCGGTGTACTTGTAGCTAAAGCCCTCGCTGACTTGCAACAACTTGACGGCGGTGGCGTTTTCGTTCATCCACTGCTGTTCCAGCACGTCTTTGATCTGCTGGCCGGTCATATCGATGACCACCAAGGTATTGCCGAACGGCTGCACAGCGTACACGTCACCGAAGTTGATGGCGTTTCCAGCTTTGATCTGGCCGGTATCGGGCAAGTCCTGACGAATACCGCCGGGGTTCATCAGCGAAATCTGGGTGCCCTGCGCCAGGGTGGCAAACACCTGCGCGTCGGCAATCACGTCGCCCAAGGCCGACTCGGTGTTGCGGGCATTGCTGATACCGCGCTGAATTTGAGGCACACCCAGGTTAGCGACGGGCACGGCTTTGACCGCGTCGGTTTTGGCTTTGGCCTTGTCCACCAGCGCCAGCATGTCGGCATTGAGGGTCTTGTTGGTTTCGCGGGCGGTGTAGTCGACCACCAAGTTGGCGGCCGAAACGCTGAGCGGCTTGTGGTTGGCTTTGTCGACCGTCAGGTTGAGGGTTTGCAGCAGGTGGCCGTAGAAATCACCCTGAATCACGATGCGGTCTTTGCCGGTGGGGTCGGGCACGAGGCAGTTGTAGCCCTGGTGACTGTGTCCGCTGATGATGGCGCTGACCGCCGGATCGACTTTTTTGGCAATCGCGACAATCGGGCTGCTCGCGTCGAGGGTCTTGCAACCGACGGTGGCGTAGGTGTCTTTGCTGTCCTTGGAAATCTCGCCGCCTTCGTGAATCAGCATGATGATGGCGTCCACGTTTTTGGCTTTGATCTCGGGAATGTACTTGTTAATCGAGGCGGCTTCGTCGAGGAAGTTGAGGTCTTTGATGCCGTCGGGCGAAACCAGACCCGTTACCGATTTGGTCACGGCCCCGATAAAGGCGATCTTCGCGCCGCCGATGTCCTGAATGATGTAAGGCGCAAAGGGGGTGCCGGTTTTGCCGCTGCTGGCGTTGTATTCCACGTTCGCGCCGATCCATTTGAACTTCGCTCCATCAAACGTCGGGTCAAATTTACAGGCTTTGGCCGCGTCGTTGCTGTCGCAGCCGCCGTTTTGCATCCTGAACAATTCTTTGAGGCCCTGATCGAACTCGTGGTTGCCTAGCGCACTGATCTGCATTCCGATTTTGTTGAGGGCCACCACGCTGGGTTCGTCGCGCAGCAGGCTGCTGGTGGCTGGACTCGCGCCGATCAGGTCGCCGCCGCCCACCAAGATGGTGTTGGGGTTTTTGAGCTTGGCGTCGTTGACTTCTGAAGCAATGGCCGCCACGCCGCCCGCCTTGATGGCCGCCGTGTCGCCCACTTTGGTAAACGAGGTGGGTTCGAGGTTGCCGTGAAAGTCGTTGAGGCCGAGGATAGTGATGTTGACCGGATCGGGGGTCTTGGGAGTAGTGGTATTGGTGGTGGTGGTCGTGCAGGCCGAGAGCAGCAGGGCTGAAGTCAGCAGAGCCAGAGTAGGTTTAATCATCACTACATCATAAAACATAAATGTTGTCAGGGTTTCATCTGGTCATCATTTCTGCTTGAGACTGGAAACGGAACCGGGCGTCCGTGCCTGAACCTGAAGATGGATGCTCAGCGCTTGTTGAGCACAGCTTGAAGCGGTTTTTCTAGTGCCCACACTGCCAAAATGGCCAGCCCAAAGAGGATACCCAGCACCGACACCCCTGCCCAGCCGTAACGCACGTAAGCCACGCTGGAGAGCGCCGAACCCAGCACCCCACCCGCAAAATAACTGCTCAAATAAACGGTGGTCAGGCGGCTTCTGGCCTCAGGGCGCAGGCGGTAGATCTCGGACTGGTTGGTGATGTGCAGCGCCTGCACGCCCAAATCCATCAGCAGCGCTCCCGCGATCAGCGCGGCCAGCGAGGTCTGGCCCCACCAGATCAGCCCGAACGAGGCGGCAATCAAAGCGGCCATCACCCCCGAAATCCAGTGGCTGCGCCCCGCGTCGGCCTGGCGGCCTGCCCACGAAGCGGCCAGCGCTCCCACCGCGCCCACCAAACCGAACAGGCCCACCAAAGCTTCGTTGTAAAAGTACGGCGGCCCGGCCAGCAAAAAGGAGAGGCTTGTCCAGAACACGCTGAAGGCGGCGAAGGCCAGCAGCCCGTAAAGCGAGCGGCGGCGCAGTATGGGCTCGCTGATGACCAGCTCAAGCACCGAGGCCAGCAGCGTGCGGTAAGGCAAGCGGCGGCTCGGAGCGAGACTGGGCAGGCCGCGCCGCAGCAGCGCCCACAGCAGCGCCAGTGTGGTCGCCGCCACCACAAACACCAGCCGCCAGCCCAGCAGCGAGGCCAGCACTCCCGAGACGGTGCGGGCCAGCAAAATGCCCAGCAGCAAGCCGCTCATGACCGTGCCTACTACCTTGCCCCGGTTGGCGTCGTCGGCGAGGCTGGCCGCGAACGGCACCAAGACCTGCGCTCCCACGGTGGTCAGGCCCAGCAGCACCGAGGCCAGCGCGAACAGCCAGAACGCTGGGGCTGCCGCCACCGCCAGCAGGCCCACGACGCTGAGCGCCACCAAGCCGAGCGTTAGCTTGCGTCGGTCGAGCACGTCGCCCAGCGGCACCACCAACACCATCCCCATGACGTAGCCGAGCTGAATCCAGGTGACTAAGCGGGCGGCGCTGCCCACGTCCACCTTAAAATCGGCGGCGATTTGCGGCAACAGCGGCTGGGCGTAGTACAAATTGGCCACGATCAGGCCTACCGAAACGGAGAACAAGGTGATGGTGGCACGGGTCAGGCGGGGAGCAGGAGCAGTCACGCCCGCCAGCCTAGCGCCGTTGGGGGCCGCTTGAGAGAAAACCCGGAGCAGAGTTAAGCCCAGCCAAACGTGCCGACTCGCGCCATCTGAAATGCTCCCACGCGGCAAACTAAGAGCATGACCGATTCGACCCTGAACCCAGATTCGTCTGCAAGCCTGCAAACCGCCATTCTCGCCAGCGGCTGCTTTTGGTGCACCGAGGCGGTGTTTGACAACGTCAAGGGCATCGCGAAAGTCGAGAGCGGCTACATCGGCGGCTCCGTCGCCAACCCCAGCTACAACCAGGTCTGCTCCGGCAGAACCGGTCACGCCGAGGCCGTGCGCCTGACCTTTGATCCCAGCGTCATCCCCTACCGCGACGTGCTGGGTATCTTTTTCGCCACCCATGACCCCACCCAGCTCAACCGCCAGGGCCACGATGTCGGCACCCAGTACCGCTCCGCCGTGTTTTACCAGACCGACGCCGAAAAGGCTGAAGTTCAGGCGTTTATCGATGATCTGAGCGCCCAGCACGTCTACGATCAGCCGATTGTGACTACCCTAGAGCCGGTTTCCCAGTTCTACGTGGCCGAGGACTACCACCAGAGCTACTTCGCCAACAACCCCACCCAGCCGTACTGCATGGCGGTCATCACGCCCAAAGTCATCAAGATGCGCAAGAGCTATTCGCACTATCTAAACGTCTGAGTTTCAAGTGGCCTGAGCGCTCTCTCTGCTGGAGAGAGCGTTTTTTGGGTTTCCAGTTACTGAGGTCGGCCGCTCGCGGTTCGGAACGCCGGGCCGTCCAAACGCGTATTCTGGGATGAAACTTTGTGGGCTATCCCTTACAAGGCCTACCCTCTGGAGGCAGACCCATGATCGAAAAACCCGGCACCCAAACCATACAGACCGTCAGATCAGGCCCGAACATCGTTGTCACCACCGTCATCGGCGTGCTGGTGCTGGCGGCCATCGCGGGCGCGGCCGTCGCCTTGTTCAACGTGGCGCTGACTACCGTCACCATCGCGGCCTTCGTCATCGCCATCGTGGCCTTCGTGGTGCTGTGGCCGGCTATCATGCTGGGCCTGCGGGCTGGGCGCAGCAAGGTCGAGGAGACGGTGGCCCGCGCCCTGCCCATCGAAACCTTGATTGCCAAGCGCGGCGACATGGAAAAACTGATCACCCAAAAAGGCCAGCAACTCGCCAACGCACGCGGATACTTACATGATTTCAAGCGGGTCATCGACGAGAGCCGGGGGCAGTTGCCCGAAGCCGACATCAGCAATTGGCAGCAGGAACTGGAAGCCAGCAACGCCGCCTTCTCGCAGGCCCAGACGTATTACGCAACCATGCAAGACGATTTGCGCGAGTTCGATCTGGTCATCAAAAAAGCCCGGATCGACATGCGGTTAGCCGAAGCGCGGGGCAATTTGGCCGGAGCGCTGCAAATGGCCCGCCTCAGCCCCACCGAGCAGCACACCACCGAGGCGGCCCTTTCTGAAATTTCGCGCCGCTCTGGGCGCACCGCCGAACTGCTCGACGCCGCGCTGACCACGCAGGCTGCCAACCAACAGCGCCGAATCGGCGGCACGGCGCTGCCGGATCTGTCGGCCAACTTGGAGGGCGTGAGCGTTGGGAACGAGCGAAAATGAAGCGTCCCGGCGTACTGATCGGCGTGCTGCTGGTGGTCTTGCTGCTGTGCGTGGGGCTGGTCTATCTCGACCAGACCGGAGCGCTCGGTAACATCGTTTCCGGTTCTTCTGGCCCATCCAACTCTTCGAGTCCGACGACCAACGATCCGTATAAGGGGCTGAAATGAAACGTTTCGCGCTTGCGTGCGCCCTGCTCACTGGAGCAGCTTTTGCTCAAACCCCGTCGACTCAGCCGCTCACCGTGCTGAATGTCGCCACCGGCAGCAAGGGCGGCACCTACGCCACCATGTACAAGAATCTGGGCGATGTGTGCACCTCGGCGTCGTGGCTGCGCGAGCGGCAGACTTCCGGCAGTGTGGAGAGCGTGGATCTGCTGCTGAGCAACCAAGTTTCACTGGCCTTCGTGCAACTCGACGTGCTCAAGGCCCGCGACCAAATCGACGGCGACGCGCGTACCAAAGGGATTCGTACCCTCTTGGCGCTGCATCAAGAAGAACTTCACTTGATCGCCAAAAAGCCCACCAAGAATTTCTTTGGGCGCTTGAGCGGCGTCACCAGTTACAGCCAGCTCGCCGGAAAAAAGCTGGGCGCTTGGGGCGGCAGCGTGGTCACGGCCAATGTGCTGCGGGCCAAAGCGGGGGTGAGTTTCGAGGTGGTGAGTTTTCCCACCCGTGAAGCGGCGCTCTCGGCCCTCTCGGCGGGCACGGTGGACGCGGTGCTGGCGGCGGTGGGCCAGCCTGCCGACTGGGTCAAAGCGCTCGACGCCCAGCAGTACAGCTTGTTGCCGCTCGATATTGACCCAGCCAAAGTCAAGGACTTTTACCAAAAAGCCAAGCTGATTTACCCGCAGTTTGGAGCCAGTGTCGATACCTACAGCGTGCAGAGCCTGCTGGTGACCCGCGATTTCAAAACGCCGGAAAAGCGGGCGCAGCTGCTCAAGTACCAGGCCTGTGCCAAAAACAAACTGACCCGCCTCCAAGAAGACGAGGGGATGCACCCCAAGTGGAACGACGTGACCTTCAAGTCTGCGGGCTGGCCGGACTACAAATGAGGCCCGGCCCATGAGGGTGGGCGCTCCGCTGACGCTGCTGACGTTGGCTGCGCTGAGTGCTCAGGCGGCTTCAGTGGGAGCAGGGGCAGGCGCGGGCAGCCAGAAGATTACGCCCAAGGTGGCCCGTGAGCTGCTGGCCTCCGTCTGTTCAAGTGGAGTGATGACGGGAGAATGCACGCCCTGCCCGGCGTTCACGGGCGCTCAGGGCGACACCTTCAGCCCGGCAACGGTAATTTACGGCCATTTCGCCGACCCCCGCGCCACCGACGCCCTGATCGATATGGGCGGCTGCGGACCCCACGTCAACAACTTTGGGGGCAGCCTGCTGCTGCGCTGGCAGGGCCTGACGAGCTGGAAGCTGCTGCGCTACGTTCAGGGGATTCGCAGCGGCCAATGCCTGAATGTTGCCGCTTCAGACGGACGCGACCTGCTGCTGTGTCAGGGCAGTTACAGCGGCATGGGCACCGTGGTCGAGAATCTGGTGCTGCTGGATCTGACAAAACCGGACGTGATGGCCCAGAACTTTTTCAGCACCTATGACACTTCTCAGGCCTGCTCACCCACCGGCAGCATTCAGCAGATTGTGAACTGGAAGTTGCTGGCGAAATCTGGCAGCGTCTCTGGTCTGGAAGTCAGGATCAAATCGGCGACCTTTACCCGCCCCCGCGACGACACCAAAGCGCACGATCCGTGTGTGGGCAAGTTGAGCGCCGCGCCCAGCCGAACTTACCTTCTGACCTACGCCTTTAACGGCAGCCGCTTTGCCTTGCTGCCCGCTGCCCGTCCAGCCCTGGCCGCCCTCAAGCGCGACAATTCTGAGTTTGGCGCTGGGCAGTGAGCGGCCAGGTTTTGATCTGCTGATCAGAATCTGGCCCGGCGTCATCTTTCTGAGACCCAGCGCGGCGCATAATCCTGAGCATGGAAGCTGCATGCTAGAAGGCCCATGTTAGAGGGAATGTTCAAATTGCTCGGCGAGTACGGCAACCCCGTGCCGCGCTACACCGGCCCGCGCTGTCTGGTGGAGCGGCTGGCGGTGGGCGGCTGCGACCTTTGCCAGCAGGCCTGCCCCCACGAAGCGGTCAGCATCGACCGGGCCGTGAGCATTGATCCGGCCAAATGCACCAGTTGCGGCTTATGCGTACAGGCCTGCCCCACCGGAGCGCTGGAATACGACGTGAGCGCCACGCTGGGAGCCGTCAAAGCGCACGGCGAGGGCGGGGCCACCCTGACCTGCTCGCAGAGCGGCGCGGGCGGCCAGACGCTGCCGTGCCTTGGGCGCGTAAACCAGAGCGCGGTGGTGGCCTCGGGCGCGTGGGGCATCGAGCTGACCTTATTGCACGGTGACTGCCCGACTTGCACGGTGGGCCGCGCCGACGTGCCCGAGCGCCTCGCGGCAGTAGTGGAGAGCGCTCAGCAGCTCCGCGCCGCCACAGGAAGGCCCGCCCGCGTCAATATCCGCAAGGCGGCGGGCGAGCAGCTCAGCGGGCCGCAGGTTTCGCGGCGCGGCATGTTCGGAGCGCTGGCCCGCAGCGCCAGCCGAATGGCCGCGCAGGTCATTCCCGAAAGCCCGCTGCCGTTCGTGGACTGGAGCGTGCCCGAAGAGCGCCGCCCTGCCGAGTGGCTGTGGCGTCGCCGCGCCATGAAGCCCACCCCCGCGCCGGAAACGCTGGTCATCTGGGCCGCGCCGCGCATCTTGGACGGCTGCATCGACTGCCCAGTCTGCACCAACGTCTGCCCCACCGAAGCCATTGCCAGAGAAGTCCACCCCGACGGCCTGATTACTCTGCACCTCGATTTGACCTCGTGTACCGGCTGCTCGGCCTGCGCCCGTTCTTGCCCGCCGCAGGTCATCGTGATGTCGCCGGAGGTAGAGGAAGGGGCGTTCGCTGAACCGCAGCTGCTCAGGGAAGGCGGGCAAGTTTATTAGCGTGCAGGGCTTTGACGTGATTGGAGATGTTCACGGCTGCCTGCCCGAACTGCTGGCGCTGCTCAGGCGGCTCGGTTACGGAACAGACGAAGAACTCAACCTTACGCTGCCGCTGGGCCGGCAACTCATCTTGGTGGGCGACTTGGTCGACCGTGGGCCAGACACTCCAGGTGTTCTCAAGCTGGTGATGAAGGCGGTGGCTGCTGGGCAAGCCTTAGCGGTGCGCGGCAACCACGACGAGCGGCTGGGCCACGCCCTCTCCGGCGGGCATGTCCGCAAGCCGACGGCCAATTTGGAAAGCAGCCTCAAGCAGCTTGTCACGGCGTCGCCCACCTTTCGCCGCCGCGCCGCCGCCTTTTTGTTGGACTCACCGCCGCAATTGACGCTCGATGAGGGCCGCTTGCTGGTGGCCCACGCCGGAGACAGGGCCGACCTCGCGGGCAGTGAGCGCGGCGAATACAACGTGCACGGCCACGACTTTGAGGAGCGGGACGCTTACGGGCATCCCGTGCGCGAAGACTGGGCGGCGCTTCACACCGGCCCGCACCTGATCGTCAGCGGGCACACGCCAGTGCGCCGTCCTCAGCAGCGCGGCCAAGTCGCGGCAGGGGAGAGCTGGAACATCGATACCGGCTGCGTTTACGGTGGCTCGCTCACCGCCCTGCGTTATCCGGAGCGCCAGCTCGTCAGCGTCAGGGCCGCGCGGGCGTATATGCCGAGCCGCTTATTTGAAGAAGTCAGCGGAGTGCGGTAGGCGCTAGCTGTTGTTTTCACTCAAGTCCTCGACGCGGTTGACATTCTGATAAGCCTGCGGCGCGGCACTTTCCAGCTCGGCCCAGCCCACCTCAATCACAGCCAACTCATCGAGCAAGGCCAGCATTCGCCGCTCGCCTTTATCCAGCAGCGCAGTGACAGTGCTCAAGCTGGACACGTGATAAAGCGCGGCCAGCGGCTGCTTGCGCTTATCTGAGCTGTGGCCGATGACGGCCTGAGCGTTCGGCGCTCTGAACTGGGCCAGCCGTGCCCAGAACTCTGGCGTCAGGTAAGGCAAATCCACCGCCGCGAACGCCGCCCACAGTTGCGGCTCCAGTGCGCCCGTTTTTAAGGCACCCAGCCCCGCTTCCAATCCCGCCAGCGGCCCTTCGCCGGAGCGGGTGTCGGGGACGTTGTGCCAGCCGCCGAGTTCGTACTTGCACGGCGGCGCGACAAGAATTCTGGGCGCGTGGTTCTCCAAGCTGGCCGCCACCCGCTCCAGCAAGGTTTGCCCACCGAGCCGGGCCAGCGCTTTGTCGCTCCCGAACCGGCGCGAGGCTCCTCCGGCAGTGATGATGGCAGCAGTAACGATGGCGGGGGGCGGCGCGGCGGGCAGCATCCCTCAAGGCTAGCGCGTTCTCAGCGTGGCTGCGTCATTTGCGTGACTGCGTTATAAACTAACCGCCATGAGTAAAGTCATTATCATCGGCGCGGGCGGCGTGGGCAATGTGGTCGCCAAGAAGTGCGCCCAAAACGACAGCGTGTTCACCGAAGTTCTGATCGCCACCCGCACTGTCAGCAAGGCCGACAAAATCGTGGCCGAGATTCACCAGCACCTGCCGGACTCCAAGACCCAGTTCAGCACCGCCAGTGTGGACGCCGACAACGTTCCGGCCTTGGTCGAACTGTTCAATGCATTTAAGCCTGAACTCGTCATCAATGTGGCGCTGCCCTACCAAGATTTGACCATTATGGACGCTTGCCTGGAGACCGGCGTGCATTACCTCGACACTGCCAACTATGAGCCGCTGGACGTGGCCAAGTTTGAGTATTCGTGGCAGTGGGCGTACCGCCAGCGCTTCGAGGAAGCTGGCCTGATGGCGCTGCTCGGCTGCGGTTTCGACCCCGGCGCGACCAACATCTTCACCGCCCACCACGCCAAGCACCACTTCTCCGAAATTCACTACTTAGACATTATCGACTGCAACAACGGCGATCACGGCAAAGCTTTTGCCACCAACTTCAACCCTGAAATCAATATCCGCGAAATCACCGCCAATGGGCGCTACTATGAAAACGGCGAATGGATCGAAACCAAACCGCTGGAAATCTCGCAAGACATCTACTATCCCAAAGTTGCCACCCGCAAAAGCTTTGTGCTGTATCACGAAGAACTCGAATCCCTCGTTCTCAATTTTCCCACCATTAAACGCGCCCGCTTTTGGATGACTTTCGGCGAAAATTACATCAAGCACCTGAACGTCTTGGAAGGCATCGGTATGACCAGCATCGTGCCGATTGACTTCAGGGGCCTGAAGGTCGCGCCGATCGAATTCCTTAAAGCGGTATTGCCCGCGCCCGAATCGTTGGCTGAAAACTACACCGGCCAAACCTGTATCGGCGTGCAGGCCAAAGGCATCGGCAAAGACGGTCAGGAAAAAGTCCATTTTGTCTACAACGTCTGCGATCACGCTGAAACGTACAAGGAAGTGCAGGCGCAGGGCGTCAGTTACACCACTGGCGTTCCGGCCATGATCGGCGCGGCGCTGATGCTTCAGGGCGTCTGGAAGAAGGTGGGCGTTCACAACGTCGAAGAATTCGACCCCGATCCATTCATCGCTGAGATGAACAAATGGGGCCTGAAGGTAGACGAACTGGCGGGCATCGAACTGGTCAAAGCCTAGCGCCGGAGCCGGTTTGACCCGGCAACCCCTCTCGCCCGCTTCGGCTGGGCTTGAGGGGTTTCTCATCTCGCTCATTTCTGGTACGCTGAAGTGCTGAGTTTTTCACAGAAGTATTAAGCCATCTAAGTAAAATCAATGGAGTTCTGCTGCCTGCCCTCTTCCTTCGCCTCACCCCCAAGGAGTTCCATGACCACGTTAGACACTACTCCCAGCATGGCCCAGCGCCTCACCGCCGAAGCGGTCGGCACGTTCTTTCTCGTCACCTCGGCGCTGCTGGCTCCCGCTGGAACCACTTTTGCCGTCGTCGGCCTGACCCTCGCGGTGATGGTCATTGCGCTCGGCAAAGTCTCGGGCGCTCAGCTCAACCCCGCCGTGACCACCGGCTTGATCACCTCTGGGCAGTTTCCAGCGGCCACCGGCCTGCTGTATATGCTGGCGCAAATTGTCGGCGCGGTGATTGCCATGCTGATCGGCACGGCGGTGCTGCGCGAACTCGGCACACCGGCTGGCCCGATTGCGCCCAAGGGCCTGTTCTGGCTGATGGAATTTATCGGCACCTTCCTGTTGGTCACGACCGTGACCCGCGTGGTGATCGGCAAAGCCTCGGACGCGGCGGCCAGTCTCTCCATCGGCCTGGCGCTGGTCGTCGGCATCGGCATCTCGGGCGCGAGCAGTGGGGGGGTGCTCAATCCGGCGATTGCCATTTCGCTCTCAGTGGGCGGCATCCTCAGCTTCGGCAACGTCATTTTGTACATCGTTGCTCCGCTTTTGGCGGGCGCATTGGCGGGCTTGCTGACCCGCTTTCTGGCCACGCCTTCCGAGCTGCGCGGCGAAGGCTGAGATTCATTTCGGTTGGCTGAGCGCTGGGGGAAACCTCGGCGCTTTTTTTGCTCTTCTTTTATGGACAGCACCGAAATTCTTGGACTGAGTTGACCAAACATCGGGTGTAATAGACTGAGTTCATGACCCAAACTGACTACGCTTCCCGCATGGACTGGCTCCTAGCCTTTGGCAAAACGCCGGATGAAGTGGCCGGGCGCTTGGAGCGCGAGCTGAGCACTTACCAGCAAACCGTAACGCGGGCGCAGGCCCACTGGAACGCCACCTTGCCTGAGCGCGACTGGTCGCCTGCCCAAGAAACCGAACACGTGATCTTGGTCAACGAGGGCAGCGCCAAAATTGCCGCGCTGCTGCTCTCTGACAAGCCGCTGCGGCCCACCGAGCAAACACCCATCGAAGTGGACGCGCAGGGCCGCCGCCAAGCGCCCAGCAACACCCTGCCCAGTGAGGGTCAGCCCTGGGAACATCTGAATGAGCGGTTCGGGCAGGCCGGTCAAATGTTGCAGGCGTTGGCATTGCGGGCCGACGACAACACCGAGCGCCGGTTTTTTCATGCGGCAATGGGCGAGATCACGGCTTTAGACTGGCTGAGAATGGCCGCCTTCCACACCCGCCACCACCGCAAAAAGCTGGAAACGGGCCTGACCCAGTTGGAGGCGCTCGGAGGCCCAGCCGTGAGCGCTCCCATTCCTGCCGAGCCGCAGGGCAAGCTCGAAAAAGGGGTGCGCGGCTTTGAACTCGATGCCCACATCACCTTCAGCGGCCCGCACAGTGCTGAGGAAGTGACGCGGCTGCTGCGCGGCTTTGGAGCGCGGGTCGAAGCCTACGGCACGCAGGACGTGCGCGTCGCACGCGTCACCGGCCAAGTGGACACCCAACTCGCCCGCGAGCAACTCCGCGCCCTCCTGGAAAGCGGAGCCGCCAGCCGCATCGAAGTTGGACTGCACGGGTTTATGCGCTCGTCCACCGGCCAGACCGACTGGGTGCCTTGGCGGCGCAACGTGGTGCTGGGCCGCTCAGACTGGGAGCAGGTCAAGTTTGAGGAAGGCCTGCGCTACGTTTTAGAGTAGATGGGTCAGCCGGATTATCTGGAAACTCAGCCACTCAGGCAGAGTCCAGCGGTGTGGCTGAGCGTTCCCTTCGCCTTGCTGTTCTGGGTGTTGGCCTTCGCCCAACTCATCTTAGGGGTGACGGTGGGCAACCGCCCCGTCTCCAATCTGACGATGGGACTGCTGTGGCTCGGCGTCGGTGTGGCCCTGCCCAGCTTTTTTCTGCTGTCCTGCCTCAAGACCAAGGTGGACGCCCAGAGCGTGATGCTGAGGCTCGGGCCGTTTCCAAGCCGCACCATTGCGAGAAAGCAGATTGTGCGGGCCTATGCCCGAACCTGCGACCCCATCCGGGAATACGGCGGCTGGGGGTTCCGTGTCGCCTCTGGCAGCAGGCGGGCTTACCTCGCGTCAGGCACCTCGGGCGTTGAGCTTGAACTCGTGAGCGGCCAGCGGGTGTTTGTCGGCTCATGCTGCCCAGAAGAACTCCTCAGCGCCCTTGACGCCTGAGCGCACTCAGAGAAAGCGCTCGGGAAACTCGGCTTGAAATTGCCGCCACGTTTCGGTGGTGCGGGGCTTGCCGCCTTCCGCTGTCCACATCCAGTACGGGGTGTATAAGCTACGGGCCAGCCGGACTTCTTCACGGAAGATCTCGGCGCTAACTCCGCCCTCACGCAACAGGCCACTGCTCTCAAAGCGCCCCAGCACCCCGGAGCGGTCATAGGGCACCGCCCGTAAAGTGGCTTTCCAGCGGCCCTGCTCCATCCCCTGAACGCTGTCGAGCAACAAGTATTGGGCGCGGGGGTCTTCGTTGAAGGGAGCGCCCACCGCTCCGGTGTTGAGCACCAGCCGCCCGCCTTCCACCGCCCTAACCATCGGCTTGTGGGTGTGCGAGCCGATCAAGACCTGAACGTCGGCTTCGTCCAGCAGTTCGGTGAGGCGCTGCTCTGGGGTGTGCTGGCTGAGGCTCTCGCGGTAGTGGGCGGCGGTGCCGTGCGCCAGTTCGATGGTGGGCAGGCCGCTCCAACTCAGGCGCTGCGTCATCGGCCAGGTCAGGAGCGGGGCGATCAGCCCGGCTTGGTCGAGTTGACCGGCGCTCCAGGCGGTGGCGGCCCAGAAAGGGTCTTCAAACCAGTCGCCGGGTAAGGTGCTGTCGCGGGTCAGCCACAGCCGCATCAAATCGTCGTGGTTGCCCAGCACAAACGTCGGCGGCGTCGGCAAATTCAGCAGGGTTTCTACTGCCCGCACGCTGTCGGGGCCACGGTTGACCACGTCACCGTTGACATACAGCAGATCGGCTCCCTGCGTTTGAATATCGGCCAGTACGGCCGCTAGGGCGTCGTGGTTGCCGTGAATGTCAGCGATAAAAGCGAGGCGCACGCGGCGCATTCTAAAGCCTGCGGCCCGCTGCGTTGGCTCAGCGGCTTGCAATTGCGGCGGGCCGTTTGTGTACGGCGCTCGGTGGACGGTCAGCCATGAATTGAAGTCGTGCCAGAAGCGAATGGAAAAGAAACCTTCAGCGCTCAACGCTCGGGACGCTGTCATTTATTCCGCTCAGCGCCTTTAAGCCCCGCTCAGCGCCTGCCTGCACCTGCGGGTGCGGGTCGGTTCGCAGGCGTTCCAGACCGGCCCGGTCTTGCCAGCGCCACAGCGCGTAAGTCGCCGCCTCGCGCACTTCCCAGGCGGGGTCGGCGGCGGCCAAGTCCAGCACCGGGCGCAGCCGCTCTTCGCCCAAGTTCCCGGCCACCGTCACGGCGTTGCGGGCCATGCCCTTGCGGCGCGGTCGGGCGTGGGCGGCGTGCTGATACCGGCGAGCAAATTCGCGCTCCGAGACGCCGAAAAAGCTGAGCAGATCGGGATGGGCCAGCTCGGGGTCAGGTCTGAGAGTGCGGGCCAGCTTCCCGGCTTTGAGGCTCCAGGGACACACCGCGCAGCACACATCGCAGCCCAGCAGCCACTCGCCGATGCCGGGGCGCAGCGCCCAGTCCACCGGGCCCCGGTGCTCAATGGTCAGGTACGACACGCACTTGCGGGCGTCGATGGCGCGGTCGGGGTCAATCGCTCCCGTCGGGCAAGCTGAGATGCAGCGGGTGCAGCGTCCGCAGCGGTCGGGGTGAGCCGGTTCATCGGGCTGGTCAGGCAAGTCGGTCAGTACGGCGGCCAGCGTCACGAACGCGCCCAGCTCGGTGCTGACCAGCATTCCGGACTTGGCGTGCCACCCCAAAAAGGCCCGCCCAGCGAGGTCGCGCTCCATCAAGGGGCCGTGATCGACGTAACCGCGTGCCCGAACGCCCAGCGAAGTGGCCTCGCTCACTAAACGCGCCAGCAGCGGCTCGATCTGGGCGTGGTAATCGGGCGTGTGGGCGTACTGGGCCACCCGTCCGGCCCGCAGGCCCCCTTTGGGCGGTGGCGTCTCCTCAAAGGCGTGGCTGATGCCCAGCGCCAAGACTCGCCCGACGCCCTGCGAGGCCAGCAGCGAAGTGGACAAGTCGGCCCGCCTCCAAGCGCCGGTCTCCAAGTAAGCCATGCCGGCTTGCCGCCCGCTCTCCAGCCACTCGCCGTAGCTCTGCCAGGCCTGGCGCGGCACCTGACCCGAGGCCCAGCCCGCCACGTCAAAGCCCAGCTCAAGCGCCAGCTCACGCAGGGTCTGGGCAGCGGTGGTGGTGTGGGGTGAAGGCAAGGCCAGCATCGCCCTCAAGTCTAAAGGCAGACACGGTGGTTGACGCTGCCGCCGCTCGCTCTTTTTCGTTGCCTATTTTCCTTTAATAAAATTCCGCATCAGATTGACGCAGGCGCTGGCCTCACCCTCTGTGTTGCTGCCGCTGAGGGTGTGCAGTTTACCGCCCTGCGACAAATACAGTTGAACGATCTGGTAATTCACGCCGCTCTGGGCGTAGGTGTAAGCGGCCAGCACGCTCCAGTCGCTTTGCTGCGACACCGGCTGAATGCTGACTTTCATCATGCCCTGCTTGGCCAGCGCTTTTTGGAGTTTGTTGCCCATGCTCAGGGCGTCTTGCTGGCTGCTCATCGGCGCAAACTCCTGAGCAAAGCTCTGCTCACGCAGCACGCACGCGCCGCTTTGGTCGCGCCAGGTGTTGGCGTCCACGCTGATCCACCCAGCAGGCGGCGTGAGGGCGTAAGCCGCGCCGCCCAGCCCGCAATTCAGCGCAGCAAAGGCAACGAGCGGTCTGATGACGGGCTGGACAAAGAAGGGGCGCATGACGCTAGCTTAGCTGCTGCGTCTGTAAAGCTTCTAAACGTTTGGTGAGCTGCTCACGCACAGCCGGCCACTCGCTGCTCAAAATGCTGAACATCACGCTGTCCCGGACGTAACCGTCGGGCTGCACCTGAAATTGCCGCAGAGTGCCCTCACGCACCGCACCAAGCTTTTCGAGCGCCTTTAAGCTGCGGGCGTTGCGCTCATCCACCTTGAACTGCACCCGGTTGGCTCCCAGCACGGCAAAGGCCCGCTCCATCAGGAGGATTTTGGCTCCCGGATTGGCGGCGCTGCCCTGAAACGGTGGGGTCAGCATGGTGCCGATCTCCAGCCACAAATCGCTGGGCTTGGTTTCGCTGTAACTGATGCGCCCGGCGACTTGTTGGCCCTGCGGCGTGCTGAGCAGCACCGCGAAATTCACGCGGTTGGGCAGCGCGTTGAGGCGCTCAATGTACTCGGCCCAAGCCGGCGGCGTGTTGGCGGTTGGCCCGCCCCGCGACAAAAACGACACAGTGGCGTCGGTGGCGTGCTGCGCCAGATCAGGCGCGTGGGCGGCGGTGAGGGCTTCAAGTCGGACGAACGGGTTGGTCAGCGTCGGGGCCTTGAGCCAGTCTGGGGGCGCGGCAGGTTGCATACTTTGAGCGGCTAAGCCTTGACGCTCTGTTCGGCAACCGGGGCGGCTTGACCGAAGGGGATTTCCGGTTGCCGGGCGACGCGCCACAGCATATAAATCGAGAACAAAATCAGCGGGATGCTCAGCACTTGGGTCAGCGTCAGCAGGCCGATGCCGGGGTTGTTCAGACCCTCATTGAGGTAGATGTTGGGCGAGAGCGGGTTGAGACGGAAGGTTTCTTCCCAGCCGGCCCGCAGGACGCTGTACCACAACCAGAATTGCCAGAAGGCCCAGCCGGGGTGACGCGAGCGCATCCAGAAAGCCGAGGCGATAATCAGCAGGATGCCGATGATGATGCCGTAGAGCTGAGTAAAATGCACTGGAGCGGTCATGACCTGCTGACCAGCGATGGTTTTGCAGTACTGCACCAGATTTTCTTCGGCATTGGGGTTGCACATGGCGTCGTGGAAACCGCGTGCCCAGTCCGGCCAGCGGTAGCCCACCGCCCAGTTGGTGACGCGCCCGACCGTGTCGGAGCCGTTCATGATATTGCCGAGCCGCCCGCCCACGATGGCAAAGCCGATGCCCGGCACGAACATGTCGGCGTACTGGTAAAAGTTGACGCGGTGGCGGCGGGTCATGATGTACAGCATGCCCACGCCCGCGATCAGCCCGCCGTGAATGCTGATGCCGCCCTGCCGGATGTTGATGATGTCGTAGAGCAGCGCTAGACCCGTTTTGTCGCTGAACAAATTCCACGAAGTCGCCACGAACAGCAGCCTCGCGCCGATAAAGCCGACCACCAGCGGCCACAAGATCATGTCCGAGAAAAGCTGCTCGTTGAGGCCGCGCCGCCGCACCATCCGGGTGCCGATGACGGCTCCGATAAAGATGCCCAGCGTCATGAGGACGCCGTACCAAGCGATGGAAAAGCTGCCGATCTGAAGGAAGACTGGATGCATAAAGTGAAGTCAGTTTAAACCCAATGGGTGAGGAGTGGGCCGCACACCTACAACTTCAGCACCCGCCGCAGCCGCTCACGGCCCAGCACCCCTTTGGCGATCACCGCGCCGCCGAGGCTCAGCACCGGCACGTCCCAGCCGTAGAGGCGCTCCAGTTCGGCGTTGCCGCTGATATCGACGCGCTCAAAAATTACGCCGAGCCCAAACAGGGCGGTTTCGGCGTCCTCGCAGAGGTGGCAGCCCGCGCGGGAATACAGCCGCAAGTCTGGCAGCGGCGGCAGACTCATAGGCTGGCCGTTGGCCACAGCCGCCACAGGACGTACAGCCCCATCAACACGTGTAGGGTGAATTTGGCTGCCACCCCGCCTAGCACGCCCAGCAGCGTTCCCCAAGCCGCCCGCACCGCCAAGAGCAGCGGCTTTCTGACGATCAGCAGCTCGGCCAAGAGTGCGCCCAGGAGCGGCCCCACGATCAAGCCGAAGGGAATAAAAATGCCCACCACACCGCCGATCAAAGCTCCCCAGATGGCCTGTTTGCTGCCGCCGTAGCGCCGAGCGCCCCAGGCCGAGGCCACGTTGTCGATCAATGAAATCAGCAGCGTCAGCACGCCGAGGGTGATGAAGAAAGCGAGATCACACCAAAGCTCAAAGCCGCTGAGCCAAGCGGTAAGCAGCGCACCGCCAAAGATGAGCAGCGTGGCCGGAACCGCCGGTATAAAGGTGCCGGCAAGGCAAAACAGCCAAATCAGCAAGAACACCAAAAAGGGCCAAGTCACCACGAAGTTACCGTCATCTCGGTTTCAGAGTACGCGGCGAGGCGCACAAAAGTTGCAAGTCAGCTCCCCAGGAATGAACTTTATGAGTAAAAATAAGACACACACATCAGACAGTGGTAAAAAGGAGGCCATGCGTCCATTCCTTGCCCTCACCGTACTGGCCTCCGCTTTGGCTGCTTCAAGTGCTTCCAACGCTTCCGCCGCCGATATCCGCCTTGGCCTCAACACCAGCGCCGCCCTGGGCTGCCAAATCGTGGGGCTGCGGGCAGGTGTGCAGTCTGAGAAGATCAGCGTGTACGGCCAAGTCTCGTACTGCAACGCCCAGAACGCCACCGGCGCGTCATTTGGCGGCGGCGTGAGCTACGACGTGGCTCAGTTCAGCAACTTCAAGCTGTACTTGCTGGGCGGTATCGACACCTTGCCCTCCGGTTCGCTGGCGGCCAACTTGGGCGTGGGTACCCGCTACAGCACGCCGCTGCTGCCAGTAGAAGGCTACATCGAAGCTGGAGCGCAGCTTATTCGCGGCACGCTCGCCAACGTGCCGGGGCCGCGCCTGTCGCTGGGCGTCAATTACCGCCTGAGTGTCGAGAACTTGCAGGGCACGCTGGTGCCTGATCCCAAGCAGGAATCCACCAGCGTGCAGTATGCCGGCGCTGCGCCAGTCGACTGCAAACTGACCCAGGAACAAGACGTCGCCTCGGCACGCGGCACGGCCAGCAGCGCCGCTTCAGCGGGCCTGAGCGACGCGGCGGGGGGATTCGGGGCGGTGTACGGCAACATCAACTACACCGTCAGTGTGGGCGGAGTCAGTATCAGCGGCAACAGCGCGAAAGTCAGCGGCAGCGTCAAAATCAGCGCCACCCAGCGCAGCAACGGCGAAAATGTCGGCGGCACCTTTGGCGGCACCATCAACTTGACCCGCGACGGCTGTGGCTGGCGGGCCACCGGCTACACGCAGAGCGGAAGCTGAGCGTAACAACGTTTGGCTTCAGGTAAACCGGGCAGGCCCGGGGGTTTAGCAAAGCACCGTCATCTTGTCAAGAAGCCGCTCTGTTTAAGACGCGGAATCCCGAAGTGGCAGCCGAGTTGTCTTTAAACGCGCCTGAACCGCGTCCGCGCCTGCTAGCATCAGGGCTATGTCGGTTCACCCGCTCACGGCGGCTCTCCTCTCCGGTCAGCGCCGCGCACTGGCCCGCGCCATTACGCTGGCCGAGTCGTCGCGGCCTGATCACCTGAGGGAAGCCCAGCAGCTCCTCGCTGAGGTCCTGCCGCACGCGGGGCGCAGTCTCCGGGTGGGACTGAGCGGTGTGCCGGGGGTGGGCAAATCCACCTTTATAGAAGCGCTGGGCTTGCAGTTGGCTGACGCGGGCCACCGGGTCGCGGTGTTGGCGGTCGATCCCAGCAGCCAGCGCACTGGCGGCAGCATCATGGGCGACAAAACCAGAATGCCCAACCTGACGGTGCATCCCGGCGCTTTTATTCGACCCAGTCCTGCTCGCGGCGCACTCGGCGGCGTGGCGCGGCGCACCCGCGAGGCCATCACCCTGTGTGAGGCGGCGGGCTACGACGTGCTGCTGATCGAAACGGTGGGCGTCGGCCAAAGCGAAACGCAAGTCGCCAGCATGACCGACGTATTTGTGCTGCTGACCTTGCCCAACGCCGGAGACGAGCTGCAGGGCATCAAGCGCGGCATCATGGAACTGGTGGACGTGTGCGTGGTCAACAAGGCCGACAGCAACCCGGCAGCGGCCCGGAAAGCCCAGGGTGAGCTGGCGGCGGCGCTGCATCTGCTAACTCCACGCACGGCGCTGCGGCAACCTCAGGTGCTTCAAGCCTCAGCCCTGACGGGTGCGGGCATCACTGAAGTCTGGGCGGCGGTCAAGGCTTTTACGGCGGACTCGGTGCGGGTACAAGCGCGGCGGCAAGCTCAACACAGCGGCTGGTTTGAAGAACTGCTCAAAGAAGCCGCCTGGCAAGCGTTTGAAGCGGGAGTGAGCGCCGAGCAGCTGCGGGCCATTCGCGCCGAGGTGCGGGCGGGAACGTTGACAGCGGTGCAGGGGTTGGCGGCGCTGCTGGGCGGCGCGTTCAGGCCGTAAGCAGTGGGGTACTGTGCTGGTGGGTGCGGTGAGAGGAAGTGGAGGCTTGATGTCAGGACTTAAAAAACATGCTCAGAACAAATTGGGCCGCTCGTTCATACTGCTCGGCTTACTGGGTTTCTCACTCAGTTCGGCTCAAGTTCCGCCGACTGCTTCAAACTCGCCGCACATTTTTCTGCTGATCCTTGAAAACCACAGTTACGGCCAAGTGATCGGCAATCCCAATCTGCCTACACTCAATGCGCTGGCAAAGCGCGGCGCACTGGCCCGCAACTATACTGGCGTGACCCATCCCAGTTTGCCCAATTACGTGGCTCTCATCGCGGGCAGCACCATGAACATGGTAGGCGACGACCCGGCGCAGTCATTTGTGGGCGCGACACTGGCCTCGCAACTCGCAGATCAGCGCCTGACCTGGAAAGGCTATATGCAGGGCTTGCCGGCGGCCGGTTCCAACGTGAACTACGCCGGGCTCTATGGCAAAAAGCACAACCCGTTCATGCTCAGCAGCGACCTTGTCAAGCAGCCGAAACAGCTTGCCAACGTCGTGCCGTTTGAGCAACTTCAGACCGACTTGCAGCGCGGCCAAGTGCCCAATTTCTCCTTGCTAGTGCCAGATTTGTGCCACGACCTGCACGGCGACTTGCGCTGCTTGGGCCGCGCCAACGTGGAGCGCACAGGCGACGCTTTCGTCAAAAAGTGGGCCGACCAGATCATGGCCTCTTCCGTTTGGAAACCCGGCGCGGCGTTGATCATCACCTTCGACGAAGGCGAGGATCAGCAGGGCGGCGGGGGACGGGTGGCGACCATCCTCTTGACGCCGGGCGGGCAGGGCGGCAAGGTCAGCGATCAGCCATACAACCATTACTCTTTGCTGCGCAGCATGGAAGACCACCTCGGTGTGCCGCCGCTGCGGGAAGCCGCCCGCGCGACGCCGATGAGCGATCTCTGGCCGTGAAAGCTGGCGTGGCCACAAAAAAGCGCCGCCCCCACAACTCGGGAAGCGGCGCTGAACTCAGGCGGGGTTAAGCGCTGGGAATCTTGAGGACTTGCCCGGCCTGAATGGCGTCGGGGTTGGAGATGTTGTTGAGGTGGGCAATGTCTTTGTAGCGCATGGCGTCACCGAAATACTTCTCGGCAATGGCGCTGAGGGTATCGCCCGACTTGACGGTGTAGGTGGCGTCGCCGCTCACTTCGTCGCGGTCTTTGTGCATCTCTTTGGCCTGCGCCACCACTTTCAGACCGCTGATGTCCACGCCTGACACGCCTTCGACGCCGCGTGCGATTTGCTCAGCGAGGCGCTGCTCGTGGTCGCTGTCGACCGCGCCGCGCAAGATGACGCTCTTGCCGCTTTGCAGCACGTCAATCGGATCGTCGGCCAGTTCGCCGTTGCTGCGAATAGCGTGGTAAACCGCTTTGGCGATTTTGCTGTTGTCCACAGCGGCGGCGATAGCGGCGTCCACACTGCTGTTCGCGGAGCTGCTCTGGGCAGGATCACTCTGCATCACGCTGCCGCCCTGCGAGCCGGATTCGGTCACGTCGTCGCTGCTGCCGACATCGGCGGTGGGTGTCGGGGCACTCACCTGCACTTCGCTGGTGTTTTGCTGAGCCACCAAGCCGCTGATGTCCACACTCTTGACGCCGTTGATCCCTTCGGCCACCACATTGACGAGTTGGCCGTAGCGCTCATTGGGCACCATGCCAGTCACGCTGACATTGCCGCCACTTTCGCTGACTTGAAGGCCCAGATCCTTGAGTTGGGGCTGGGCATTGAGGGCTTCTTTCACACGGTCGGCAGTCGATTTTCCAAATGGCCACATGCGGTCAGCGTACACTTTTCGTCACTGGAAATGTAAGAAAGTTACTTTTTATAAAGAATTGTTCCAGAGCGTCCTCATCTGTCGCCAGTGGATTTGTCGGCTGACTTTGAGCGGGGCCATCTCATTTTTTGCTGTACAGCAGCCTGAGAAGTGAGGCGGTGGCAACAGCCCGGCTGATTCTCCGATGAGAAAGGCTAAGCCCTTGGCTGCGTCGATTGGCTTCGGTGGGCCAGCGCAAGGGCGCTTGTTATTCTGCAAGGAGCGTAATATAATCCTCTAAGTTATGACCTATGCACTGCAAGACGCTGCCCGGCACCACATCGCCAGCCGCTTTCGGGCCGCCACTGACCGCGACATCAGCGGCTTGGCTGCCGACGAGTGCTTGCGGCGCGGTTTGTTTGCTCCAGACGGCACTCCGGCGGCGCGGCTGTGCCTGGGAAGCCACAGCGCCGTGAGCGATCTGCTGTTTCGGCGGCTGCATTTCGGCTGGGAAGAAGTGGTCTACGTCTATGACGGCACGCGCGGCGAGCAAGCCAAATACCTCAAAGCCAAGCTGGATCTGACGGTGGCGCTGGCAGACAGCGGCGACGAGCTGACGCCTGAGGTCGAACAGCGCTTGGCACAGGCGGTCGCGGCGCTGGAGCAGCTCTGGCAAAGCTGGGCCGGGTATCAGGCCACCACCACCGACGACCTGGCGCGGGCGCTGGATGAAGCTGGGTAAGTGAATCAAAGGTAGAATTTCTTGAATTATTTTAATCTTGATGCAATGAATGAATGAGTTTTTTAGTCTCAGAGTTATTCCATCTGTTTGAATTCTTCGATATGAAATCTTCTAACTTTTCAGACTGCTGCCGAGACATATAGTCTACCGAAAGCCTATTGGATCTATCCAGTAGCATCTGATATATATCGTTTTCGAGCAGTAAGCGCATCTCGAATCTTATTTTTCCTCCTGAGGTTTCTACTCTCTTTCCCAGTCTCCCCTTATATTTGCGGGGCTTGAGAACGGTGAAGAATATGAAACCGGGTAACATAGCCATCGTCACTAAATAGTTATTCACATAAAATGCGAAACTATCAAACGATCTCAGAAGGTGGAAAACCAAGCCCCGAGGTAGACCATGTGTTGTCTTTATTGTGTCATTGTCATCGCATATGGTGGTATTCTTGCCGTCATTTGTAACGAGTAGAAAGTGTTCCACTCCTTGCAATTTACTGGTGGATTTCAGCAAGTATCTTCTCAGATAGGATTTTGCTGATCTGAAATCTTCAAAATCCAGATCATTCCTTCTGTCTGGGGACTCTTCTTCTAAAAGTATAATTCTGTAAGCCAGAGACGCAGCAAAATAATGTAATTGTTGAGTATAGTCGATCTCAAGTGATCGATCTTCGTGGTATGGAAGAAATATTTTCTCCATGAAATACTTCTCACTTGAACCAATTAGATTCCCATCGCAATTTGAACAGAGGAGATGTTTTTTAATACCGTCCTGAATTCTTTTCTCAGGATTGATTGAGCTGCGCAGATGTCCCGTTGCAGAAGTTCTCTTTATCCAGTTTATTACGCTTCTGGGTATTATGTGACTTTCAATGAGCTGAGAGTGTTTACCGCATAGCTTGCAAAGGCCAAAAGCAGTGTGTTTCACAGACATGTTTCCTACTGTAGAACAGTTCTCCGATGTTTTCTCTAAGTAAAAAATAATTGGAATCTAAAATTACAGTTCAAACCGTCCGTAAATCGCGTCCACCTCGCGCAAATACCACTCCAATTTGAAGGCTTCATCCAAATCGGCGTCGTTCAGCGGGTTTTCGGGATCGGCTTTGAGCAGGTCGCGCAGGCCCTCGCCGCTTTCCCAGCTTTGCAGGGCGTTGCGCTGGACGATTGAATAGGCGGCTTCACGGCCCAGCCCCTTTTCGTCGATCAGCAGATGCAGTACCCGCTGGCTAAACACCAGACCGCCCAAATCGTTGAGGTTTTTCAGCATCCGCTCCGGAAAGACCACGAGGTCGCGCAGCACCCCGGTTAGGCGGCGGGTGGCGTAGCTCGCCAGGCCGGTGGCGTCCGGCAAAATGACCCGCTCGGCGCTGGAATGGCTAATATCGCGCTCGTGCCACAGCGCCACATTCTCCAGGGCTGTCACCAGATAGCCGCGCAGGAGCCGCGCCATGCCGGTGACATTCTCGGTCAAAATCGGGTTTTTCTTGTGCGGCATCGAGGAACTGCCTTTTTGCCCTTTGCCGAACGGCTCCATCGCCTCGCGCACTTCGCTGCGCTGAAGGTGACGGATTTCCACCGAAATCTTTTCCAAGGTGGTGCCCAAAATGGCGATGGCCGACAGCACTTCGGCGTGGCGGTCACGTGCCAGCGTTTGATTGGTGACGGGCGCGGGTTGCCACTGCCAGGCGGCGGCCACCGCTTCTTCGATTTTGGGGCTGACGTGGGCGTAGGTGCCCACCGAGCCGGAAAGCATCACCACCCGGACGCGCTGCTGGGCCGCCTTGAGGCGCTCGCGGTCGCGGTCGAGCGCCGTCATCCAGTTGAGGAATTTGAGGCCAAAGGTCATCGGCTCGGCGTGAATGCCGTGGGTGCGGCCAATCGTGGGCGTGTGCTTGTACGTCACGGCCTGGACGCGGCAGACTTCCCGAAGAGCGGCAACGTCGGCCAAAATGATGTCCAGCGCTTCGTCGAGCAGCAGGTTCTGGGCGGTGTCCACCACGTCGGTGCTGGTCAGCCCATGATGCACGAAGCGGGCCGGATCG
Source organism: Deinococcus psychrotolerans (assembly GCF_003860465.1). Lineage (NCBI taxonomy): Bacteria > Thermotogati > Deinococcota > Deinococci > Deinococcales > Deinococcaceae > Deinococcus > Deinococcus psychrotolerans. Next base: position 1,390,841 of record NZ_CP034183.1, on the reverse strand, counting down.
CCGTAGCGCTCGGTCAGGGCGGTGGTAAAGGCCACGATGTCGTGCCGCGTCACGTTTTCGATCTCGGCCACCCGCACCGCGAAAGCCTCGTCGAGGGGGTCGGCCCCGGTCAGCGGAGCGAGGGTGCGGTAAGCGTCAGCAGGCACTTCACCGAGCTGGGCCTGCGCCTCTAAAGCGCTGAGTTCGACTTTGAGCCAAGCACGGTAGCGGTTGGCTTCACTCCACAGGACTTTCATTTCGGGCGTCAGGTAACGGTCAATCATGTCGCCTTAGCCTACACGCTCAGGTGCTCGCCTCATTCACGCCCACCCACAGCACCTTGACGCCCGGCACGTCCAGCGCGTCGGCGGGCAGGTAGCCGTTCCAAGCTGGATTGAAAGGAATCACGTCGGGCTGGTTCAGGGCTTGCTGCAACTCGTTTTGGTAGGTCGTGCAGTAGCTGGTGTTGGGTGCGCCGCTGAAGCTGTAAGGTTGCCCCTTGAGCTGCTCAGCGGCCCGCTCCAGGGCGAAATACTGCGCCGACGTGACGCCCACGTCCAGCACGATCACGGCGTAGCGCGGCAGCAGCGTGTCGGTGGGCCGAATCCCCGCCGTTTGGGTCAGGCCCGGTTGGTCGGCCATCTGGCCTTGCCCCAGCTTGCGGGCCAGATGCGAACACGGCCCCCAGAAATTGGTGGCAACGGTGGTGCGCCAGCAGGGCAGCAGCAAACTGCCCTCGGGAGCGCGGGCCAGCGCCTCGGCAACGCTCACCAGTTTGTCGGCGGGCACCAGACCGGTCTCCAGAAGAGTGGCCGGTTTGATCTCGCTCCCAATGGGGCCAGCTTTGAAGTTCAGGGTGCGCGGCTCGATGGCGGGCAGTGCCAAGCAGCCGGACAGCACAACACTCAGCAGCGGCCAAAGCAGCAAGGAACGGGCGCGGATCATGCGCTTATTCTGAGGCCAGGCCGCACACAAAACGTGATGAAATCCCCCAGCCGTCAGGCTTTGGTGTGGGGCAAGCCTTTAGACTGAGGCGTGACCTCGCCTGACTTTGCTCCGCCTGATCCAGCATTCACCGCCTACCTTGACGTGGCCACCGAAGCGGCCCGCGCTGCCGGAGCCATTCAACTCGCCCGCGCCGAACTCGCGCACGACGAGAAAAGCAAAACGACCTTCAGTGACCTCGTGACCGAAGTGGACGCCCTGTGCGAAGCCGAGATTCGGCGCGTGATCTCGGCGGCTTATCCGGCCCACGCCGTGCTGGGCGAGGAAGAAGGGCAGGCCGGTGAGGGCGACTTTTTGTGGGTGGTCGATCCCTTGGACGGTACCGTCAACTACGCACGCGGCTATCCGGTCTACTGCGCCTCGGTGGCCCTCGAGGTGCGCGGCGTGCGGGTGGTGGGCGCAGTCTACGATCCGACCCGGCGTGAGCTGTTCACCGCCACTTTGGGCGGCGGGGCGTTTCTCAACGGCGCACGGATTCGGCCCTCGCGCACGCCGAGCCTGCTCAGTCCGGCGCTGATTTCCACCGGCTTTCCGTACAACGTGGCGAGCGACCGCAGCAACCTGACCTACCTTGAAAAGTTGCTGGCGCTCGGCGTGCCGGTTCGCAGGCCCGGCGCGGCGGCACTGGATTTGTGCAACGTGGCCTCGGGCCGGATGGACGGCTACTGGGAAACCGGCCTCAAGCGCTGGGACGCGGCGGCGGGCAGCCTCATCGTGGAGGAAGCAGGCGGCGTCATCAGCGACCTCGGCGGCCAGCCGACGCCTTACGGACACGGCATCGTGGCGGCCAGTGCGCTGCTCCACCCCGAACTCTTAGCGGCGCTCAGCGGCTGATGACGGGTGAGGCGTGAACAGCCGCGTTGTCGGACTGATGGTGGCCATGCTGGTGCTGCTCAATATCGGCGGCGCGATTGGAGTGATTTTGAGCTTGGGACGCGGCGACCTCAGCGGTTTGGGCACGCTGGCGGTCACGTTGGGGCTGGACGTACTGGGCTTTTGGCTGCTGAGGCAAATGCGGGAATAAGTAGGAGAACTCCCAGCCTAAATTCCCCCCGGCAAAGCGCTTACCTTGAGGCCCAGCGCCACCAAGATCAGCGCGGCCAAAAAGCCCAGGGCCACCAACGCGGCCAGCAGCATCACCGCTCCAATCAGCACGCTCAGCGCCGCTCTGGGCACGCTCAGGCGCTGGGCGGCGGCGAGGCTCTGCACCAAGAGCAGCAGCGTCCAAACGCTGAGCAGCAAGCTGAAAAAGCCGAACAACACGCCGCCCAGTGTGGGCACGGCTCCCGCCTCGGCGCTGCCGCCCAGCGGAGCCAGAATGTAAGAGAGCAGCACGGGTAAGCAGCTCCAACCCGCCGCCAGCCTTGAGGCCCGCAGGTTGCCGCTGCCGCCCAGCCACTTACTGGCCGTCCGCAGCATCGGAGGCCAGCCCAGCGCCTGCAACCCGCCCAGCAGCACCCCGCTGACCACCGCGACCGTAAAGACATTGGTGCCGGAAGGCAGCATCGGCACCAGCATTTCGCGCACCTGCGGCGCGAGCGAGGAGAGCAGCCCCGCGCCGAAGAGGAGCGGCAGCGCCCAAGCGTCGCCTTGGCCGTGCTGAAGCATGTTGTTTAAGGTTGCGGCGGGCGCGGTCCACATCAGCCGCCAAGGACTGACCGGGCCGGAAGCGAAATCGGGCAAAGACATTGGCGTATTTTGGCACAGGCGTGCAGAAAGGCCGGGCGGCTTGATTGAGGACTTGAACTCAGCGGCTTGCCTCAGCCGGAAAGCGGGGCGCTGTCATCCTCTGCGAACCACAGCTTTGCGGCCACTGGCCCCGCTGCCGCCCTCAGCGCTTTTGGTGAAAGCACCGCTTGTTCAAACGCCCGAATCAGCGGATGCTGACTTGTTTGGGCGCTGGTCACGCGGCCAATGCTGCGCCACAGCGGAGTGGGCAGAGGATACGCCTGCAAGTTGGCTGCAAGCGGCGCGACCACCAAACGGGTCAGCACGGTAAAGCCGTGTTCTTCGGCCACCATGCCCAGCGCCACTTGAGCGTCTTTGAGGCGCACGGCGGGCATGGGCGGGCGCGAATGGCGGGCGATGTGATCAGCGATGTGCGGCGCACAGTCTTCCTCGCAGACGATGTACGGTGCGCGGTGAAAATCTTCCCAACTCGTCAGGCGCGGGGCGTGAGCGGCGGCGACGATCAGGTATTCGTCGGCGAACAGCGGTTGGCAGCGCAGCTCAGGGCGCATCGGCAGCCGTCCCAAGCCCAAGTCCGCTTGGCCCCCGAGAACCAGCTGTTCAATTTCATCATGCTCGCCGCTGGTGTCCTGAATGACCACTTGAATGTGGGGATAAAGACGCCGAAAGCCGCTCAGCGAAGGCGTGAGAAGCTGGCGAATGACGCTGCGGCACGACGCGACACGCAGCAGGCCGCACAGCGCTTCAGGTTGAGGATGTTCATTCGGCAGCATGGCCCTCAGCGCAGCGGCGGCGAGGCGGGCCTGCTCCAGCACCGCCGAGCCTGCGGGCGTCAGGCGTGCGCCGTATCTGCCCCGTTCAAAAAGTTGGACGCCCAGTTCTTTTTCCACCGCCTTCACCGCGTAGCTCACACTCGACTGCGCCACGCCCAGCCTCAGCGCCGCCTCGCTGAAACTGCCGCTGTCGGCCACCGCGATCAGGGCCGAGAGGTGCTGGCTGCTCAGCGCCGGTAAACGCTGGCCTGACGCGCCGGTCAGTGGCTCACTGAGCTGAAGATTCACGTGGGCAGTCTAGCGCCGCCTATAGACAAAGCCGATGGATGTGGCGGGTTGTATCAAAGCGCTGCTTTGTTTTCTGGGGAGCTGAGTCTCAGAGTAGAGTTCACCGTCACTCCTCGCCCATTTCCCACTTCAAAGGAAGGCCACATGTCTATGTCCCGCTCATTTTCCCGCTGGCAAACCCTGAACCTGGCCGCCTTACTGCTCGCCTCGCAGGCTGGAGCGGGCGGAGCGGGTGCGCCTAACTCTGCTCAACCTTCCAGCATCGCCGCCCCGCCCAGCCTCACCCAACCGGTGCGCGAACTGCAACTCGCCGCCGCGCCGGACGGTTCACTGATCTTGAGTCTGCTCAGCGATTCCGGCGAATTTTTCAGCGGGCGGGGCTGGTTTACCGGGCGCGAGCTGACGGCTTGGCGCTACGGCGGCGCGTGGCAGCCACTCGGCGGCGTGCTGAATTACGACGTGCCGCGTCCGGCCTCGACCCTCAACATGGCGCTGGACGAGCGCGGGCAGCCGCTGTTGGTCTGGAATGAAAATTACGGCGACAACGACGTGGTGGTGATGCGGGCTTACGAGAACGGCGCGTGGACGAATTGGCATTCTCGCTATCTGGGCGACGATTTGCCGTATGCCGCCCGGACGCGGGCCGTCGCCATGCGGGACGGTGAGCCGGTGCTGGCCTGGGGCGAGTATCTCCGCAAACCCTACGGCAGCCGCCTGACGGTGCGGAAATGGGACGGCCAAACCTCGTGGGTGCGCAGCGAAGCGTTCAACGACATCAAGGCCTTTTCGCGCACGCCCGCGCTGGCGACCGACTCGGCGGGTCGGGCGGTGGTGGCGTGGTTGCAGGGCGAAGTGCTGACCAGCAATGTCTATGTTTCGCGCCAAACGAGCAGCACTTGGGAAAAGTTAGGCGGCAGCCTCAACCGCCACCCTCAGCGTTATCTGGCCTCTACCCGCTTGGTGTTGGACGACAAGGAGCAGCCCATCGTGGCGTGGCTCGAAGATTTGGGCGGTCAGGACACGCTCTACGCCTCGCGCTGGAACGGGCAAGCTTGGCAGGCCTTGGGCGGGCCGGTCAATCAGCACTTTGCCGCCGCGCCGAGCCTCGCCGTGACGGCTGAAGGTCAACCCGTGTTGGCCTGGGTAGAGGAAAAAGGCAGTACCGGCCAAATTAAGCTGGCGCGGTGGACGGGCGCGGGCTGGCAAGCCTACGGCATCCAGAATCTCGATCCCAAAAAAGACGCCCGCTCGCCTGCCGTAACCGTGCTGCCGGATGGCAAGCTGGCGTTGGCGTGGCGGGAGGACGTGGACGGAATCTATACGGTGCAGTTGCGGGAATTTGGGCGCTGATAACAGGGGAGAGCTTAGGGGTGTTTAGCCCTTGACGCTCCCCGCCAGCAGCCCGCGCACGAAGTAACGGCCCAGCACGATGTAGACGAGCAAGGTGGGAATCGCCGCCAGAATCGCGCCTGCCATCGGCAAATTCCACGAGACGGCTTGCCCGCCCGCCAGTTGCGAGAGGGCGTACGTCACCGGCTGGCTGCCAGAAGAGGTTAGGGTGGCGGCAAACAAAAACTCGTTCCAGACCTGCGTGAACTGCCAGATGATCACCACCACGAAGCCGGGAATGCTGATCGGGAAGATGACTTTGCTGTAAATGCTCCAAAAGCCCGCGCCGTCGATGGTGGCGGCTTCCACCAAAGCGTCCGGCACGTCGGCGTAGAAGTTGCGGAAAATCAGGGTGGTGATCGGGATGCCGTAGACCACGTGCGCCAGAATCAGGCCCCAGATGCTGCCGTACAGGCCCAGCGATTTGATGAACTGAAACAGCGGAATCAGCACCGACTGATAGGGAATGAACATCCCGAACAGCATGAAAGCGAATAAGGTATTGGCTCCCCGGAAGCGCCACTTGCTCAGCGCGTAGCCGTTGAGGCTGCCCAGCATGGCGCTGATGGCCGTGGCAGTGACAGCCAGAAACAGGCTGTTGCCCATGTTGCCGCCGACTTTGGCCCAAGCGTCCGAGAAGCTGGCCCAGTTCAGAAACTTGGGCAGTTGCCAAGTGGTTGCCAGATTGATGGCGTCGGGCGTTTTGAAAGCGGTGACGACCAGCAGATAAATCGGCAGCAAAAAGAACAGCGTGGCGACGGTCAAACCCAAATACATCAGGCCGCGTGCAACTGAAAAACGCGGGGACTTGTGGGTGCTGGGGGCGCTGACCGGACTCAGGGGGGTGGTGGTCATAAAGCCTCCGGTTGAACGGTTTCACAGAGGCGGTGAGATCCGAGTGAAGCGAGTGGAACCCGCCTCATGCGTGACCTTCCTGCGTTTTAAACTGGCTGAACAGGTACGGAATAATAATGACGGCGACCAGTAGGAGTAGCACTGTGCCGATGGCTGCGCCGACGGCCAGCGCGTTTTGCCTAAACGAGGTGATGTACATCAGCAGCGCCGGAACGTCGGTGGGGCCGTTGTCGGGGCCGGTCATGGCAAACACCAGATCAAAAATCTTGAGGCTGATGTGGCCCAGAATAATCATGGCCGACAAGGTAATCGGGGCCAGCAGCGGAAAGATTACGTGGCGGTAAGTGTTCCACTCGTTCGCGCCGTCCACGCGGGAGGCCTCACGCAGCTCCTCGGGAATGCCGCGCAGCCCTGCCAGATACAGCGCCATGGTGTAACCGCTCATTTGCCAGATGGCGGCGATGATGATGCCGATAAAGGCGATGTTGAAGCCGTGCAGTTCCGGCGCGGGCAGCAGCTTGACATTCGGCCCGATGACCAGCGCCCACAGCAGTAGCAGCGCGGCGCAGCCCAGCGCCACCCATGTCCGGGTGCGCTGCCCGTCCCTGAAGGCCAGCCAAGCCACCCACAGCAGCACGAGGCCCACAATCGTCGCGGTGATCAGTGGAAGCTTGTTCCAATCAAAGCTCCACACCGAATCGCGGCTGGTCAGCCAACCGTTGCTGGCCGGATTGAGGTGAAAGAGCTGGTTGAGGCCGCCCTGCGGTTGCAGCATCCAGCGCCAGATGGTGCCGGTGACGATAAACGACAGGCTCATCGGAAACAGAAAAATGGTGCGCCAGAGGCCCTCGGCTTTGGGATTGCGGTCAAGGAGGAGCGCCATGCTGAGGCCCAGCCCCAAGCAGCCCACAATGAAAAACACTGTGAAAAACAGGGTGCTGACCAGGTCTTGCCTAAAGCGGACGTTCAGGTTGCTGGTAAACAGATCGTGGTAATTTTGCAGCCCGATAAAGCGGATGATCGGGGTGAGGCTAAACGCCTGTGCCGGATCGTTGCCCCAATCGGTCAAGCTGGTGTAGGCGGTGCGGAAGATAAAGCCGTAGACGAAGACCGCCAGCAAAATCACCGACGGTGTCAGCACCGCGATAGCCCACAGGCGGTCAGTGGAAAGACGTTTCAAATTGATCTCCTTTCAAAAACCAAAAGACGGCGCAAGGGCTTGCCGTCTCTGGGAGGGGTGCGAAGTTGTAGTCAGGATATGCGGCCCAATTCAGTCGGCTTCACCAACCGACTGAATCAGAAGCCGTCTTACATGCCGATGCGCGACTTGTCGGCCAGATCCTGAGAGGCCTGGGCGGCAGCCTTGGCGTCGCGGTTGCTGACGAAATCGTCGTTCACGCTGCCAAAGCCGCTGGTAAAGCTCTCGGGCGCGGCGGCTCCGTGAACCATGCTGCCCACGATGGTGTTCTTCTTCCAGTCTTTGGCGGCCGATTGCGAGTACGCGCCGTACTTGCTCAAATCCGAGTCGGTGCGGGCGGCAATGCTGCCCTTAAGCGGATTGAAGGCGTCTTGGCCCTGCTTGCTGCCCAGCACTTTGAGCCAGTTGACAACTTCGGCGCGGTTTTTGACGCCTTTGGGGAGTCCGAAGCTATCGGCCAGCATGATAAAGACGCCGTTGGTGCTGGGGCTGGCACTCCAGGCAAAATCAGTGCCGGGCTTGAGCTTCTTGGTGGTTGTCATGTAACCGGCAGCCCAGTCACCCATGATGTTGAAGGCAGCCTGGCCCGCGAGCATACGGTCGGTGGCCTGCTGCCAGCTCAGGCCGCTGGCGTCTTTGTTGGCGCAGTCGAGGATATTGCCGTACATCGAGAAGGTAGACACCACTTTGGGATCGGTGAACTTGAGATTGCCGCTCCACAGATCGTTCCAGCCCTTCGTCCCCAGCATGGCCGTGGCGATGGACTCCCAGATCATCTGCTGGGTCCAGTTTTCGCCCATCACGAGAGGAGTGGCCACGCCCTTGGCCTTCAGGGTGGTGCAGACCGTGAGCATATCGTGCCAGGTCTTTGGCGCACTGACGCCCCACTTTTTCAGGTTGGCCGGGACATACCACATCACGTTGGAGCGGTGAACGTCCACCGGCACGCTGTAGATGCCGCCCTTGTAGGAAATCAGGTCAATCACGGCTTTGGGGAATTTGCTGCTCCAGCCTTCGGACTTGTACAAGCTGGAGAGGTCTTCCATCCGGTTGGCGACGACCCAAGTACCGGTGAGTTCTTGGCCGGCGTGGGCCTGGAAGCTGTCGGGTGGATCGCCGCCGAGCATCCGGGTTTTGAGAACCGCTTTGGCGTTGGTGCCCGCGCCGCCCGTCACTGCGGCATTGTCCACTTTGACACTGGGGTATTTGGTTTCGTAGAGCTTGATCAGGGCGGCGAGCGCTGGGCCTTCGTCACCGGCCCACCACGAGAAGATCTCGATTTTGCCGGCGGCGAGGGCTTGGGCGGTCAGGCCGAGAGCGGCGGTGATCACGAGGGCGTTCTTGATGCTTTTTTTCATAAAACTCCTTTGGGAGAAGCGCCGAGCGCTTCAGAAAAATACGGGTTCGGACGAGCCAGTTGTGTCCTATCAGGCGGTGCCCGGCTGGCCTGAGCTGAATAAACGGCGTCTTGCCGTGAAACCTGAGTCAGATGCCGCAGGCCGCGCGGGGTCAGTAACTCACCCAGCAGCATGGCCCCCACACCCAGCACGCCCACATCAGTCCCCAGCTCCGAGTAATCGATACAGACACCGGTATGGTTGATTTGCATGGTGCGCGGCGCGGCGCTTTCACGCACGGCGCTCAGCAGGGCGTCGCCCGCCTGGGTCAGCCGCCCGCCCAGCACCACCGCGCCGGGATTGAACAGGTTGAGGGCCGTCGAGATGGCCACCCCCAGGTGATGGCCGACCTCGCGCCACAGGCCCCTGACCAGAACATCGTCCGGGGAGGCAAACAGATCACTCAGGGTAAAGCGCTCGGGGAGCCGGGTGGCTTCTCCAGCGGCGCGGCGCTCGGCGGCCAGCGGCAGCAGAACTTGGGCCGCCGCGTAGCTTTCCAGCGAGCCGGGGCCGCCGCTGCGTCCCACCGGCCCCTGCTCGTTGATGGCGATATGCCCGATCTCACCTGCGCCGCCGCGTGATCCCCGGTAGAGCTGCCCGCCGCAGATGATGCCCGCGCCGATGCCGGTGGCGAGTTTCACGTACACCAAGTCCGGCTGGCCCTGATGGGCACCGAAGCGGTGCTCGGCCAGCACCCCCAGGTTGGCATCATTCTCGACCAGCGTGGGCAGCCCCAGCAGCGCACCGAGTTCACTGGCCACGGCGACGCCGTGCCAACCGGGAATGTGCTGGGCCATGACCTCCCCCGTACCGAAATCGACTGGCCCCGGCACGCTGACCCCCACCAGCGCCACCTGCGCTTTGCTGACGCCCGCATCGCTGAGCACGGCCCCGCTCAGCTCAGCGATGCGGGCGTAGGTGTCCTGCGGCCCGGCAGTCACGTCATGCGGAATCTGGCGGCTGGCTTGGGGCTGACAGCGCAGGTCGAGCAGGTCTACCCGCAGGTGACTGGCCCCCAGATCGACGGCCAGCAGATAAGCCGCCTGGGCATTCAGCGAGAGCAGGGTGGCCCGCCGCCCGGTTTGCGAAGCGGCCTGATCTTCCCGCACGCCGCCTTCCAGCACCAGCCGGGCCGCCAGCAACTCGTTGACCAGTGACGACACCGCGCTGCGCGACAGGTGCAGCTCACGCGCCAGATCGACCCGCGCCAGATCCCCCGCCCACAACCGCGAAAGCAGTTGCAGCAGATGACGGCTGCGGATGGCCGCCTGATCAAAGGCGACGTGTTCGGTAGGCTGCGGCATGGTCGATGACACTCCTGAGAACAGCTCCTGAATGGTCAGGCGAGATGAGGAAGATGGGTGTTGTTTAACGTTCATGAAGGTACGCCTTCCGGCTTTGTTTGTCAACCGGACGAACTAACTCCCCCCAGTGGGGTTCCTCCCGGATTGCCCGCCTTAGATTGCCAAGATGGGGGCCGGAGCTTCGCCAACCCGCCCAGCGGTAAAAGTGCGCTTTGAGGTTAACTCAGTCGGTAAGACGCTGAACCCCAATCCTGTTCACCTTTATCAACGCTCTGCGCTCGCCCCAAACTTAGACAAACAGGCCGTTTTCCTGAAACACTTCGCCGTCCAGCAGGATTTGGCCGCCGTTGCCGCGAAGATCGCAGATCATGTCCCAGTGAATGGCGCTTTGGTTGAGGCCGCCGGTTTCGGGATAGCTGCGGCCAGCCGCCAGATGCACCGTGCCGCCGATTTTTTCGTCGTACAAGATGTTGCGGCTGGGCGTCTGGATACCATCGTTGCTGCCGATGCCGATCTCACCGAGAAAACGTGCACCGGAGTCAGTGGACAGCGCCGCTTGCAGCACGTCGTCGCCGATTTCAGCGTGGGCCTCTACAATCTGACCGGCCTTTAAGCGCAGCGTAATACCTTCTACCGGCTGTCCGGCGTACTCGCTGGGCAGGCCGAAATAAATCTGGCCCTCGGCGCTGTCTTCAATCGGCGACACGAACACCTCGCCCGAGGGCATGTTGCGCTTGCCGTCCGAGTTAGCCCAGGTGCGGCCCCTGACGCTGAGGGTCAAATCGGTTTGAGGAGCCAGAACCCGGATCTGGTCGGCGCGGCTGAGGCGCTCGATCAATTGGGCCTGCCGGACGCGCACCTTGCCCCACTCGGCCACCGGATCGGGGGTGTTGAGAAACATTGCTCTTGACACGAAATCCTCGTATTCGGGCAGGCCCATGCCCGCCGCTGCCGCGCCCTGAGGAGTGGGGTACTGGGTCAGCGTCCACTTTTTGCTGCTTCTGGCGGCGCTGAGCGGCTGCGTAGCTTTGACGCGCCGGGCCTGGCGCGTGGGATCGGTGGAAGCGCCCAATCTGGGCAAGCTGTGGGTCATCAGCCGGATACTGCCGTCGATGGCCTGAACGTCGGCCAGCTCGGCGGGGTGAAGGCTTTCCAAGATGAGGTCGGAGGCCAGCTGCGCGAAATCTTCAGCTTGCCCCGGATACTCCAGCCGCAAAACCGGCAAAGCTCCCCGCCGCAGCAGGGCGCGGGCGACTTCCTCAAAAAGTGGCAGGGTCTGCACGCCGCCGCTGAGCAAAATGCGCTCGCCGGCCTGAGCGCCGATGCAGTAGCCCGCCATCAGCTCGGCGTGGGCGGCGGGATCGTACTTGACGAGGTCTGGTTTGACGAAACCGGATGCGCTGAGTTCGGAGGCCATGCCTCAAAGATACCCCCGTGAGCTAAACTCAGCCGATATGACGCTGGCCCAAGGTCTTGACCGCACCGATCCCCGCCACACCGCCCGCCTGACCATCGCCTGCGCCGACCGCAAAGGCATCGTGGCGGCGGTGTCGCAGTTTCTGCACCATCACGGCGCGAATATCATCCACTCCGATCAGCATTCCACCGATCCGCAGGGCGGGCAATTTTTTATGCGGATGGAGTTTCACCTTGACGGTTTAGACCTCGCCAAAGAGCAGTTCGAGCGGGCCTTTGCTCAGCAGGTGGCCGAGCCGTTTGACATGAACTGGCGCGTCTGGTACACCGCCCAGCCCAAGCGGATGGGCATTATGGTCAGCAACTACGATCACTGCTTTCTGGACTTGCTGGTTCGCAAGCGCCGGGGCGAGCTGGATGTGGAAATTCCGCTGGTGATCAGCAACCACGCGACCCTGTGCGGCGACGCCGAGATGTTCGGGGTACCGTTTGCTCAAGTCAGCGTGACCAAAGACAACAAAGCCGAGGCCGAGCAAGAGCAGGCGCGACTGTTCCGTGAAGCGGGCGTGGACTTCGTGGTGCTGGCCCGCTATATGCAGATTCTGTCGGGGGAGATGCTGCGCGGCCTCGCGGTACCGGTCATCAACATTCACCACTCGTTTCTGCCCGCCTTCATCGGCGCGAATCCCTACCGGGCGGCCTTCCAGCGTGGCGTCAAGCTGGTTGGGGCCACCGCCCACTACGTGACCGAGGAACTCGACGCCGGGCCGATCATCGAGCAGGACGTGGCCCGCGTGAACCACCGCGAAACACCCGAGACCTTGATGCGGCTGGGCCGCGACGTGGAGCGCCAAGTCTTGGCCCGCGCCGTCAAAGCGCACTTGGAAGATAGGGTGCTGGTGTCGGGCAACAAAACGGTGGTGTTCTAGCACGGAGCAAATGGAGCAACGCGCTCTGGAGGCCCCATGATCGCCCGCGCTTACCTCGGGGTCATCCTGACGGTACTGATCTGGGGCGGCAATGTGGTGGCCCTCAAGGTGCTGCTGGACTTTTTTACCCGCAGCCAGACCATCGGCCTGCGGCTGGGGGCGGCGTCTCTGGTGCTGCTGGGGCTGACGCTGCTGCGAAGTGGCTGGCCGAAGTGGAGTGTAAGAGACTGGCTGTGGGTCGTGGGCGCGGGGCTGCTCGGCACCACGCTGTTCCAGAATTTCTCGGTCATCGGCGTCGACCGCTCGCCTGCCGGGATTTCGGGGCTGGCCAACGCAGTGGTGCCAATTTTGGTGGTGCTGCTGGGCAGTTTGGTGGGTCAGCGGCCTAACCGCCTTCAGGTGCTGGGGGTGCTCGTTTCGCTCAGCGGCATGCTGTGGCTGCTGGCACAGACGCTGGAACCTGGCAGCACGCTGAATCTGCTGGGTCTGGGCTTTTTGGGCTTGTCGTCGCTGACCTGGGCCGGTTACACCCTCGCCAACCGGCCCCTGGTGGCGCGGCTGGGCCTGTTGCCGTCCGTCACCTTCGCCACCCTGGTCGGCACATTGCCGCTGCTGATTCCGGTGCTGCCGACGCTGGGCCAGCTCTCCGCGCCGCCGCTGATCTGGGGGCTGGCTGCCCTGTCGGGCCTGCTCTCCAACGTGTTCGCTTACTTGGCTTGGGGCAACGGCATTCAGGTGCTGGGCGCGGCCCGAACCAGCATCTGGCAAAACCTCTCGCCGCTGGTGGCCTTCGGGCTGGCCGTGTGGCTGCTGGGTGAGCGCTTCACACCCGGCGAACTGAGCGCGGGGGCGCTGACGTTGATGGGCGTGCTGGTGGCCAACTGGCCGCAGCGGGCGGGTCAGTCTGGGCTGAATGACGCGGGCTGAGTCAGAAGAAAGTGGTTCTCTAGGTCGTTTCTTGGTCTGTTGGTGGCTGGATTAGTTGCCGAACGCGCGTCTCCACGGTGGCCCAGGCAGCTTCGGGCGTGATCTGATTCAGCAGCAAGTGAACATTCAGGCCGTCGATCAGCGCCTGAATCTCGCGGGCGGCGTTCTCAGGGGCCGGGTGATTCAAGCAGCCCAACTCGGCGAACCCTTCAAAAACTTCCCGAAAGACCTCACTCAGGGCGCGGTAGGCCACCCCCTGAGTATCGGCCAGACCCGGATCGCTGATGCTCAGGCCGACAAAGGCCAGCCAGACCTGCGATTCGGCGCGGCGCTCGCTGTCGAGCGGCAGCACCTCACGCAGCAGATTCAGGAAGTCGCCCAGTACGTCTGCGGTGCGCCGCAGCCCCAGCATCCGCGCTTCGATGCGCTGGGCGATGTGCTGCGCGGCAAACATCAGGATCGCTTCTCGGTGCGGCAGATAATGCCTGATCGCGCCACTCGACCAGCCGGAACGCTCGGTGATCTGTCTCAGGCTGACGCCCGCCACGCCGTGTTCGCGCACCAGTGCCCAGACGGTTTCGGCCAGTTCGCGGCGGCGCTGATCATGATCGACAATACGGGGCATCTTGTCTTTTTAGCACACGCGTGCTATTAAAAGTGGGATTTAGCAAGAACATGCTATAAAGGGAGCTCAAGAATGGGATGGACGGTATTGGTGCTGGCTGGGCTGTGCGAGATCGGCTTCACGACTTGCCTCAAGCTGAGCGACGGCTTCAAGAAAATTTGGCCGAGTGTGCTATTTCTGGTGTTCACCATCGCCAGCTTCAGTTTGATGAGTCAGGCGCTCAAGACGCTGCCGCTCGGCACGGTCTACGCGGTCTGGACGGGGATCGGTGCAGTGGGCACGGCGATCATCGGCTTCATGTTCTTTAAGGAAGAGGCCACGCCGCTGCGGTTGGGGCTGCTCGGCACGGTGGTGCTGGCGATCATCGGGCTGCGGGTGGTGCCGTGAGTGGCCCGCGCTGGACAGGGTGGCACTGGCTGGTGCTGGCGGGCCTCCTCGAAATCGGTTTTGCCACCGCTCTGAAGCTGGAGCAGACCCGCCCGCAGTTCCTGTATCTCTTTTTGGTCTGCGCTTATTTCAGCTTCGACTTCCTCGCCCGCGCCCTCAAAACCATTCCGCTGGGCACGGCCTACGCCATCTGGACGGGCATCGGCTCGGTGGGCGCAGTCGCGGTCGGCAGCTTGATGTTCGGCGAGAGCCTCAGCCCACTGCGGCTGGCCCTGCTGGGCGTACTTGTCGCGGCGCTGATCGGCCTGAAGCTGTCGAGCAGCAGCAAAGACGCTCAGGCCTGAAATCGATTCAGACGCGCAGCTCCTCCTGTCCTGCTCCGCTGCGGTCGGCCACTATCGCCTCGGCCACCACTTGCGGCGTCACTGCGCCTTTGGGCACCTTGCCGACCTGCGCCCACAGCCCCGTGTCCACGGCGGGCGGCAGCACCAGTGTCAGCGTTTTGCCGCGTGCTTCCAGGCGGGTAATGGTCAGCAGCCGCGCCACCGCCGCCTTGCTGGCCGCGTACTGCGAAAATCCCCTCGCGGTGGTCAGGTCTTCGCGTGCGCCGATGACGTACAGCCGCCCGCCCGAGGCCAATTTAGGCAGCCCGTACTTGAGTGTCCACAGCAGCCCAAAATAATTGGCGTTCCAGACGTGGCGCACGCTTTCAGCTTTGGCACTCGCCAGCGCTTCCGGGTAAGCCGACCCCGCTGCATAGACGATGGTGTCTAGGTTGTCTGGAAGCTCCCCGAAGAGCTTGCTGACCTGACTTTCAAAGCCGACATCTACTTTGAGGGCCTTTGCATTGAGCGGTTGGGCCAACGCTTGGAGCTTGACTTCGTCGCGCCCGCTGAGATAAAGCTCGTTGTCAGGCCAACTTTGAACGAGAGCCGAGCCGATGCCGCCAGTTGCGCCGAGAATAAGCGTGGTCATGCCCTCAATTCAACACAACAAAGCCCCGCGTGACCGTAGGGTTTCGCGCTTATGGCTCCTCAGTTCTGAATGCTGGGCCGGAGACTGAAAGCCTCAACCTGCTCTCAGCCCTCATTTTACAGCTCACTCAACTCAGCTTGATCACCGTGCGGCCCCGCACCTGCCCGGCCAGAATCTCCGTCGCCAGTCGCGGCAGGTCTTCCAGCTTGGCCATCTGCACGCCGTCCTTAAGCAGCTTTTCAGGTAGCTCGGCGGCCAGCCTGTCCCAAGCCCGCTGGCGCTGAGGCGCGGGGCACTGCACGCTGTCCACGCCGTGCAGTGTGACGTTTCTTAAAATAAAGGGCAGCACCGAGGTCGTCAGGCTGGCGCTGTCGGCCAGTCCGCAGGCCGCCACGTGGCCGCCGTACTTGGTGCTGGCCAGCACGCCTGCCAGCGTCGCGCCGCCTGCCACGTCCACCGCCGCCGCCCAGCGCTCTTTTTCCAGCGGCTTTTTGAGGGCGCTCAGCTCATGGCGGTCAAGCAACTCGGATGCGCCCAGCCCGCGCAGGTACTCGCCCTCGGTTTCGGCCCTGCCTGTGGCAGCGGTGACGCGGTAGCCGCGTGCGGCCAGCAAACTGACGGCCACGCTGCCCACCCCGCCTGCCGCGCCCGTGACCAGCACCTCGCCATCTTCCGGTTTAAGGCCCGCGTCTTCTAAGGCCATCACGCACAGCATGGCAGTCAGTCCCGCTGTGCCCACCGCCATCGCTTCGGCGGCGCTGAAACGTTCGGGCGTTTTGACCAGCCAGTCGGCTTTGACACGGGCCAGTTCAGCGTAGCCGCCCCAGTGCCGCTCGCCCACGCCCCAGCCGGTCAGGGTCACGGCGTCGCCCGCCTGATAGCGTGAGTCCGAGCTGTCGAGCACCGTTCCGGCAAAGTCGATGCCCGGCACCATCGGATAGGTGCGGATGCCCAGCTTGCCCAAAATCGCCAGCCCGTCTTTGTAGTTCAGGTCGGACGCGTCCACTTTTACCGTCACCTCGCCGGCAGGCAAATCCTGACTGGACACGTCGGTGACGTTGGCGCTCACCGCGTCGCCGTCTTTGGTGAGCAGCAGGGCGCGGAAGGTGGCGGGCAGGGCGTTTGAGTTTTGAATGCCTGAGTTTTGGGTCATGCCCGCACGCTAGCGGCAAAATGGGGGGCGGCGTCTGTGAAGCGTGGGCAACATTCTAGGTTCAAAGTGAAAAAGCGCGTTCCAGCGCGGCGTGAAGGTGACATTTAACCTTACTTTAGAGTTGCAGTTTCAGGTTCGCGGTGTGGGCGGCTGTTCGTCATCGGAGCGGTCACCGGCTTGGTGAATCTCCTCGGTCACCGCTTCCTCGGTTCGGCTGAGAAAGCGCCGGGCAGGGTCGCGCCAAACGGCAATCAGGGCCGCGCCGCACACCGCGAGGGTCGCGGCCTGATAAGGCAAAGTCCCCAGCGGCGCGAACATCAGGCCCAGCATGGCCGCGCTGCTGAGCAGGAGCGCCCAAACGCTCAAATCCATTCGCAGTTTGCCCAGCGCGTGCTGGGTCACGAAACGCAGCGTTGCCAGGTTGACGAAAATCGCCGTCAGGGACAGGCCTACGGTGATCCGCTCAACTTGGTCGGCTTCTTTACCCTCGTGCGCGATGCCGTGGCCGATGCCGACGCCCAGCGCGGTCAGCGCCAAGGTCAGCGGCAAATGGCTGTAGAGCCACACCAGCAGCGTACCCACCCGCCCGTCGCGGTGGGCCAGCAGCACCGGCAGGTCGCGGGCTTCGTCAAAGTAGAGCTTGAAGAGGGCCAGACTCAGCAGCAGCGAGAGGGCCGCCGGAAGCTGATCCACGAAACTGAGCGGCTTATTGCCCGTGCCCGCCACGATTTCGGTAATCACCGCCCCGAGCGAGATGATGGTCAGCAGCCCGACGCGCTCCGGCAGGTGCTCGGGGTGTGGCAGGTTCTGGCCCTGCACCCGCCGCGAAACCAGCGAGGCCAGCGCGTCTATGCCCACGGCGCTGCCCCAGGCGACCTGCTGCCAGCCGGGCGGCAACCATGCCGAGCCCAGCCACACGACGGCGCTCAGCCCGAAGGTGCGTATCTGGGTGTAGGCCAGTTCAGGGCTGTCAGACGACCTGGCCTGAAAAGCGTACATGCCCACCAGAATGAACCGGTTGACGGCAAACACCACGCTGAAAAAAGCCCCCACGTCGCGCAAGTCGCCCAGCACCCCCAAAGCGAGGCCGCCCATACTGAGCAGTTGCAGCGCCGTGCCCCAGCGGTAGGGGCGCTCCTGATTGCCGTAGCGCCCCGCGAAGAGGGTGTTGCCCACCCAGGCCCACCACACCGCCACGAACATCAGCGCGAAAGTGCTGAAGCCGCGCAGGGTGTCGTCGTCGCTGAAGCGCTTGGCGAGCTGGTCGAAGGCGGTCACGAAGATCAAATCGAAAAACAGTTCCAGCCAGGTGGCCCGCTGCTCTTGCTGCGGCGATTTGTTTTCGGCGGCCACGTCGGTGGCGGTACTGGCTGAAGAGTTGGCTAAGGGGTCGGCGTCGGGTGAATCGGCGGCAGCCGAACTCACCGCAAGCGGCCCAGACTTTTGCGAATGAGTTGGTCGGCGCTTTGCTCAGAATCGCTGGCCAGGAGTTCCGAGACCACCGAACGCACCTGCGCGTCGCGGAAGCCCAGCGCCAGCAGCGCTTCCACCGCGTCCTGCCCCGCTGTGCTGATGACCCGCTGCCGCTTGCCGCCCACCGTGGGCGCAGCGAGGTGTTCCGGCACCTTGTTTTGAAGTTCTAATACCAGGCGCTCGGCGGTCTTTTTGCCCACGCCGGACACGCTGGAAAGCAGCTTGCTGTCGCCGCTGAGCAGTCCCTGAGCCAGTGCCGAAACTGGCATGGCCGACAGCAGCGCCAGCCCCAGCTTTGGCCCCACGCCAGTCACGCTGGTCAGCAGCTCAAACAGCTTGAGGCTGTCGGTCTCGGAAAAACCGAACAGCGTCCAAGCGTCTTCGCGCACCACCAAGCGGGTGTGGAGTTCGGCCACGTCGCCTACTTTGAGTTTGGCGAGGGTAGAAGCGGGACACAGCACTTCGTAGCCGACGCCGCCGGTAAGCACTATGGCGCTGTGTTCGCGCACTTCGCGCACCACGCCGGAGAGGAAAGCAATCATGGAAATTAGTGTAGAGCGGAAGGGGGGGTCAGGACGGGTGTATGTGAACCAATCTGAGCAGGCGCAATTCACCCGGTCGGCTGGCGGCAGTCCAGCAGCCAAACCCACCTTCACCACCTTGCCACGGCGCTAGACTTTGCGCCATGACCATCTCAGAACAGGGCCGCTTAGAAACCCTTCCCAAAGTCGGCGACCAACTGGGCCGCTACACCGTTGAGCGCGTGGAAAGCCTGCCCGACACGGCGTCCACCTATATCCAACTGCGCCACGAACTCGGCAGCCGCCACATTCACATTGCCCGCGCCGACGAGAACGCCGGATTCGCCGTGACCTTTCCCACCGTGCCCAAAGACAGCACCGGCGTGCCGCACATCCTGGAGCACATCGCCCTGATGGGTTCTAAAAACTATCCGGTGTCCGATCCGTTTTTTGCCATGATCCCGCGCTCACTCAACACCTTCATGAACGCCATGACGGCAGCCGACTGGACGACTTATTTGTTTTCCACGCGCAACCCCAGCGATTTCAAGAACCTGCTGAGCATTTACCTCGACGCTGCTTTCTTCCCGCGCATGACCCGCTTCAGCTTTCTGCGCGACGGCCACCGTTTCGAGAATGCCGATCCCGCCGACCCGAAGTCCGAACTCAAAATGCAGGGCGTGGTCTATAACGAGATGAAAGGCGCGATGGCCAGCGCGGGCGCGGTGCTCTACAAAGCGCTGGGCAAGGCTCTGTACCCTGATCTGACCTACGCCAACAACTCTGGCGGCGAACCGGCCAACATTCCCGATCTGACGTACGAAGACCTCAAAGCCTTCCACGCGGCCCACTACCACCCGTCCAACGCCTTTTTCTACAGCTACGGCCAGATGCCGCTCGCCGAGCTGCTGGCGACCATCGAGCGTGACGTGATGAGCCAGTTTGAGCCGAACGTACTGGACGTCCGCATTCCCGATCAGGCCAACTTCGAGTCTCCGCGCCGAACGGAAGTGCATTACCCGTCCAGCGACACCGAACGCGGGGCGCAGGTGGTGGTGGCCTGGAAAGTGACGCCGACCTATCAGGCCTACGACAACCTCAAATGGAGCGTGCTGAGCGAGGTGCTGCTGGGCAATCCGGCGGCTCCGCTCTACAAGCCGCTGATCGATTCGGGACTGGGCAGCGCTCTGGCCGACGGCAGCGGCTACAGCGACAACTTCCGCGAGGCGGCCTTCGGGGCGGGCCTCAAGGGGCTGAGCGCCGAGAACGCGGGCAAGGTGGAAGCGCTGGTGCTCGACACGCTGGCCCAGATCGAGCGCGAGGGTTTAGATGACGCCCTGATCGACAGCGCCCTGCACCAGTTCGAGATCGCCCAGCGCGAGGTGAGCAACGCGGGCACGCCCTACGCTCTCAAGATGCTGTTCGCGGTGGTCAATCCGTGGCTCTACGGCGGCGATCCGGTGGCCAGCCTGAATCTGGCCGCCGAGCTGGAAAAACTCAGCGCCGAGCGCAAGGCGGGCCGGGTCTTCGAGCCGATGATCCGTGAATGGCTCCTAGAGAACCCGCACCGCGTGACCCTGACCCTGACGCCCGACCCGGCCATGCAAGACCAGCAGGCTGAGGCCGAGAAAGCCATGGTGGCCCGCCTCAGCGCGAGTCTCACCGACGAAGACCGCGCCGCCATCGTGGCCGACGCTTTGATGCTGCAAAATGCCCCCGCTGACGATCACTCGCTGCTGCCCACACTGGGCTTGCCGGACGTGACGCTGAGCGTGCCGCGCCCCGATTATCAGATGGAGCAGCAGGGCCACGCCGAGGTTTACCGCTCGGCCCAGCCGACAGGCGGCCTGATTTACTTGGACGTGCAGGTGCCGCTGCCGGAACTGAGTCAGGATCAGCTTGAACTGTTGCCGTTCTACGCCTTCGCTGTGACACGCAACGGTGCGGCGAATCTCAGCGAAGTGGAATTGACCCGCCGAATCGAAGCTGTAACCGGCGGGATCGGCGCAGCGTCGGGTAAGGGCAACGGCCCCGATCAGATCAGCGAGATTCGCACCAGTTTGACCTTCAGCGGCAAGGCGTTGTCGCGCAACAAGGACGCCCTGGTCGAACTGCTGCGGGACGTGATCGCCGCGCCCAAGTTCAGCGCCGAGCGCCTTAGCCAGCTGGTCAATCAGCGGGTTTCGGGAATGCGTTCCAGCATCATCGGCAACGGTTCGGCCTATGCCTCGACCCTCGCCGGAGCGCAAGTCAGCCCACTAGAAGCGCTGGGCGAGTTGCAGGGCGGCGTCACCGCTTTCAAGCGCTATCAAGCCTGGCAAGCGGCGGGCAACTGGAGCGAGCTGCAAGGCCGCCTGGACGAACTCAGCAAGGTCGTCACCACTGCCAGCGCCCGCCTGGTACTGAGCGCCCCGGAGAGCGATCTGGCCCTCGACCTGTCGCCGCTGGCCACGCTGTTCGGCGGCGCGGCGCGGCAGACCCTAACTCCCGCGCTGGCTCCGCACGTTCCGCAGGCCCGCACCATGGATACGCCCGTGGCCTACAACGCGGTTTCGTTTGCCACCGTGCCTTACGTTCACGCCGACAGCCCGGCATTGTTGGTACTCAGCAAGCTGCTGCGAACCGAGTATCTGCTCAAGGAGCTGCGCGAGAAGGGCGGCGCATACGGAGGCGGGGCCAGCTTCGATCCGCGCACCGGCTCGTTTGATCTGACCAGCTTCCGCGACCCGCACATTGGCCGCACGTTTGAAGTGTTCGGCAAGCTGGACGAGTTCCTGAGCAGTGACGATCTGGGCGAGCGCCAACTCACCGAGGCGATCCTGAGCGCCAGCCGCCAGCTCGATCCGCTGCTGAGCGCCGACAGTCTGGCCCGCAACCGGATTTTCTCCGATCTGGCCGGATTTAGCGCTGACCGCCAGGAAGACTACAAAGCTCGCATGATGAAGGTGACGCTTGAAGACCTGCGCCGCGTGCAGCAAAGCTACCTGCTGCCCGAACGCGCCGGATACGCCACCTTCTCGGGCCGCGACCCCAACGCGGAGACGGCAGAGCAGCACCTGAAGTTTGAAGTGGAAAGTATTTAAGAAGCAGGGAGCAATAAAAAAAGGGGCGTGCCTATGGGTGCGCCCCTTTTTTTATCGCTCACTCCACTTTTTCCCCCCGCTGGAGCCGCACTGCCCGCACCAAGTTTTGAAACATCAACGCGCTGGTCAGTGGGCCAACGCCGCCGGGCACAGGCGTGTAGGCCCGCACGATCTCGCCGACTTCGGGAGCTACATCACCGACGACGCCCCCAGCCGTCACGTTGATGCCCGCGTCAATCACGACATGGTGCGGCAAAACGTGTTCGGGTTTGAGCAGTCCGGCCCGGCCCACTGCCACCACCACCGCGTCTTGCCTCTCCAGCACGCCCGCCAGATCTCGGGTGAATTCATTGCACAGCGTCACCGTCGCGCCCCGGTTGTTGAGCATCCAGGCCAGGGGGCGGCCCACCGTGCGGCCCGGCCCGATGATGGCCACCCTCGCGCCCGAGAGTTCCAGTGCTTCGCGGAGCAAAAAGCGCACGCTGCGCGGGGTGGGCGGCAGCAGGGCTTCGGACTCGCGGCCCGCCGAAACCAACGCCAAATTGGCGGGCGTCAGGCCCTCTATGTCTTTGGGGTGAACGATCTGGCGCAGCGCCGCGTCGGGATCAAGCGCCGGGGCCAGCGGCAATTCCAAGACGACGCCGTGAACCGTCTCATCGTCCGAGAGTTCGCGCAGAACGCGGTGCAACTCGGCCTGACTCACCTCAGCGCCGAGGTCGCGCACGCTCAAGCGCACGCCGAGTTTTTCGGCCTGACGGCGCTTGCTCTCCACATACACCAGCGTCGCCGGATCGCCCGACGCCACCACACTGACTAAGTGCAGCGCTCCCAAAGCCGAGAGTCGCGCCCGAACCTCCGCCGTCACGCCCGCTGCCAGCGGTTTACCCAGAAGTTGCATTCAACCCCCGCCTTTCATTTTTGCCCACACGCTTAATGCTTGAAGTGCCGCGAGCCGGTCAGCACCATGCTGATCCCGAGTTCGTTGGCGGCGGCGATCACTTCCGGGTCTCGCTTGGCTCCGCCCGGCTGGATGATGGCGCTGACTCCCACGCTGCCGGCCAGCCGCACCACGTCGTCAAAAGGGAAAAACGCTTCGGACGCCATCACCGCGCCGCGTGCCATCTCCCCGGCGTTCTGCACCGCCCGCTCGGCGGCCCAGATGCGGCTGACCGCCCCCGCGCCGATGCCCACCGTGACGCCGCCTCTTGCCAGCACCACATTGTTGCTGCGGGCGTGCTTGGCGACCAGCCAGGCGAAGGCCAAATCTTTCCACTCGGCTTCCGTCGGCTGCTTGTTTGTTACCACTTCGGGGCAAAGGTCGTCCCACAGCCGCTCATCGCGTTTCTGGGCCAGAAAGCCGCCGATGAGCGGGCGGTAGTCCAAGCCCGATGCCAGACGTTTACCTGCCCGCAGCACCCGCAAGTCGGGTTTCTTTTCGCGCAGCCACGTCAGGGCGTCTGCGTCAATGTCGGGGGCGATCAGCACTTCCAGAAAAGTGCCTCTGGTGGCTTTGGCCGTCTCCAGATCAATGGGCCGGTTGATCGCCACCACGCCGCCAAACACGCTGAGGGTATCGGCGTCGCGGGCGCGTTCCCAGGCTTCTTTCGGAGTGGTTGCCACCGCCACGCCGCAGGGGTTGGCGTGCTTGACCGCCACGCAAGCCGCGCTGCTGTCTGCGAACTCGCTCACCAGTGCCCAGGCCGCGTCGGTGTCGGCGTAGTTGTTGAAGCTCATGGCCTTGCCGCTCAGCACTTCGGCGTCAAGCACCGGCCCCGTCTGAGCGCCGAGGCGGTAGACGGTGGCCTGCTGGTGGGGGTTTTCGCCGTAGCGCAGATCGGCAATCTGGGTGAGGGGCAAGCTGACTTCTTTTGGGAAATCTTCGCCGGAAATACTGTCGCTAGAAAGACTGTCGCCGGATGGTTCAGACAAATAAGCCGTGATCGCCGCGTCGTAGCTGCTGGTATGGGCATAGGCTTTGGCCGCGAGGTGGCGGCGATCCGTCTGCGAAACCTCGGCCTGCAGGGCCAGCGGGTAGTCGGCGGGATCGACCAAGATCAGCACGCTCTCAAAGTTCTTGGCAGCGGCGCGAATCATGGCCGGGCCGCCGATGTCTATGTTTTCAATGGCCGTCTCCAAGTCGGCCCCCGACGCCACCGTTTCGCAGAACGGATAGAGGTTGACGCACACCAGATCAATCGGCCCGATGCCGTGCTGAGCGAGTTCGGAGAGGTGCTCGGGCGTGCGCCGCGCCAAAATGCCGCCGTGAATCTTGGGATGCAGGGTCTTGACCCGGCCATCCAGAATTTCGGGAAAACCGGTGACGTCGGCCACTTTGGTTGCCGGAACGCCCGCCGCTTGCAGGGCGCTGAGGGTTCCGCCGGTAGATAGGATGGCCCAGCCTTGCTCGGTCAGGGCGCGGGCAAAGTCAACGACGCCGGACTTGTCGCTCACCGAGATGAGGGCTTGCTTTTGGGGATGCTGAACTGAATCTGACATGGCCGCTCCTGAGTCAAAAGAGAAAGTAGACCTCTCCACTTCGCTGCACATCGCAGTGACAGGAGCGGAGAGGTCTGACCCAGGCGTGCGATCTGGCTAAGCTGCGGCTTCCCCGTGGTGGCCCCCACGTTCAGCGCCAGTTGCCGCAGCGCTGCTGAGCAGTATAGCTATTTGGGAAGATCAGTCAAAAAAGGCCCCGCTCATTCCCGGATAAGCAGCGCCACCGGAAAGAATTCCAGCACCTTGGCCAGCGCGATCTTGTCGCCGCGCACCCGGAAGCGCTCGCCGGTCATGGCGCTGCGGTAAGCGCCGCTGGGCAGGGCCAAAGTGCGGCTGCCCCACACCTCGCCCAGCGCCCAGGGCGTTTGGCCTTTGGTCAGGCTGTAGGTTAGGCGCGGGGCCAGTGTGACGGCCAGTTGATCGCCCCATTGACGCGAGAAGGCCAGCAGATGCTTGCCGCCGCTGAGGGCGTGGTAATTCCCCAGCCCGAACAGCTCAGGATTGCTGCGCCTTTCGGACAGGGCCACCCAGGTGGTCAGCAGTTTGATGCCGCCGTTGCCGTAGTTCCTCAGCAACTCTGCCGCCAAGCCCAGCGGGTCTTTGGCATGGCGCTCCTCGGTGCGCCGCAGCAGCGCCTGAAGGCGGGCGTAGTCCACCGGGCGGCGGTTGTCGGGGTCGACCAACGCCTGATTCCAGCTTTCACTGCCCTGATAGGTGTCGGGCACGCCGGGGGACGTTAGGCGCACCAGCGCTGCCGAGAGGCTGTTTTGTGCGCCGTAGGAGCTGATCTGCTCGTGAAAAATCTTGACGCTGTCCACGAACTCGCTGGAAGCCAGCAGGCCGCGAATCAAATTGTCCAGCGCTTCCTCATAAGCGGCGTCGGGCGCGGCCCAGGAAGTGTGCTGCTTGGCTTCACGGGCCGATTTGAGCATGGCGGCGCTCAGGCGCTCAGGCAAATCGGTGAGTGCGCCGCTCAGCGGCCAAGCGCCCAGCACGTTTTGAAAAAACATCATCTGGTCTACGCTGCTGGGAGCGCGTGCGCCTTCTGGGAGTTCGCGCTCAAAGGCGCGGGCCAGCTTGCCCCAGTGGCTGAGGTAGGCCGCCCACGTCTGCGGCATCTCGCTCAGCACCGCGATGCGGGCGCGGGTGCCTTCGCCGCGTTTGGTGTCGTGGGTGCTGGTGCTCAGCATGGCGTGCGGCCACTTTTCGCCCCTCTCGCGGGCCTGCGCGTGAAAGGTGCGCGGCGGCGTGCCGAAAATGGCCGGGTCGCCGCCGACTTCGTTGAGGCACAGCAGCCGTCCGTAGCGGTAAAAGGCGGTGTCTTCCGCGCCTTTGGCCGTCACCGGGCCGGTGAGTTGCTGGAACTTGAAGGCAAATTCGGCGTAGCGCTCGCGGCTCTCCAAATCGGGGGCGTCGAGCGTCAGCACCGCCTTCAGGAAGTCGAATAGGCTGCCGTCGAGTTCGCGGTTGAGCTTGCGGGCGTCGGTGATGGCGTGGTTGATCTTGGCGTCGTCGCCGCCCTCGCGCCCATCGAGCCGAACATAAGTGCGGTAGACCGGGAAAGCCGCAATGACTTCGCGCAGCACCTCGCGCAGGCTGCTCAAAGTAAAGTCGCGCCAGCGCAAATCCGCTTCGGCCAGCCGCTCGAGGTGCTCGGCCAACACGTTGACTTCGGAAGCGAGGCTGACCCGCTGAATAAATTCTTTGGTGTCGTGCAGCGTCTGGCCGTAGCTCTTGCGGTCGCCGGTAAAGCGCCGGTAAATCCCGCTGATCTCCTCCTCGTTGCCGCTCTCCACGAACACGCCGCCGAGCTGCGCCAAAAAGTCGTAGCCGGTGGTGCCGTAGATCGGCCAGTTGGGCAAGCGCTCGCCGGGTTCCAGAATCTTTTCGGCCAGCACGTACAGCGGTCGGCCGCCTGCCGCGTAAGGCACACCCAGCACCTCGGCGGCCCGTTCCTGCAACGTCTGGAAGTAACCGGCGGGGTCATACAAACCGTCGGTGTGGTCAAGCCGCACGCCTGCGATGACGCCTTCTTTGATGAGTTCAAACAGTTTGGAGTGCGCCCACTCGAAGACGCGGGGGTCTTCAATTCGCAGCGCCGCCAAATCGTTGATGTCAAAAAAGCGGCGGTAATTGATTTGCTCGGAAGCGACTTTCCAGTAGCTCAGCCGGTAATTTTGCTCGGTGATGAGCTGGTCGAGGCGCGTGGGGTCGGCGTTGAGTTCGCTCAGTGCAGTGTCCAGCGCAGCGGCAATCGCCGGGATCTCGGCGAGGCGCGAAAGGCGGCGCTCGATCACGGCGGTTTCGCGGGCGCGGCTTTGTTTGTCTTCGCTGGTCAGGTTGTCCTGGCTGCGCGGCAAATGGGCGGCTTGCAGCGCCAGCGAAGCGAGGTCGGCGCGGGCTTCTTCATTTTGGGGCGAGGCGTCGAGTTGGCTGGCGAGCGTCCAGGCCCGCGTGAGAATCGGGGCGTTCTGTCGCGGCGAGAGTGGAAAAGTGCGCTCGAAGTAGCGCAGGCCGAGTGCGCCGCCGATCCGCACCACCTGTAGCTCGCCGCGCTCCAGCACCCGCCCGTATTGATCGCCCAGCACCGGCAGCAGCACTTTGCCGCTGAGTGCCCGCTTGAGAGGTTCCCAAGAAATGTCGAAGAAGTGGGCGTAGCGGCTGGCCTGTCCGTGGCGCAGCACATCTTCCCAGTACGGGTTATGGCCGCCCGCGATGCCCATGTGGTTCGGCACAAAGTCGGCGATGATGGTCATGCCCTGCGCTTTGGCGGTTTGCCAGAGCTTGCGCAGACCCTTTTCCCCGCCCAGTTCATCCGAGACTCGGCTGTGGTCGGTGGCGTCATAGCCGTGCGAGCTGCCCGGCGCGGCCTGCCAGATGGGGGAGAGGTAGAGCGTGCTGATGCCCAGGCGGGCCAGATACGGCACTGCTCTGGCCGCGTCCCTGAAATCGAAGCGGGCGGTTTTGCCGCTGGGCAGCGTGATGGGGCCGTGCAGTTGCAATCGGTAGGTGGCGCGGGGAATCTGCGGCGTGTGGGGAGCGATCTGCGCCTGCGCTCCGGCAGCTTCGGTGAGCGCCGCCGTCATCCGTTGCCCAAGATCACAGCTTCACCGGCTCCCAGCGTGGGGGTGGGCTTGCCCTCGCTGTGAAACGTCAGGCTGGGAGGCAAGTTGAAGGGCAAGTCGAGTTTGGAGGCGGCCAGAGCGGTCTTGCCGGTGTTCCACAGCAGCGCCCGCTCGCCTTCGTCGGTTGTCCAGCGCACCCACAACACGGCGTCCACGTGCCCCGCCGTCAGCGCGTGACGGGAGCGGCCACTCAGCACCGGGTCGGTTTTTCTCAAGTTCAGCAACTGCTGATAGGTCTGAAACGTCTGGGCGTGTTCACCGTCTCGTTTCTCGGCCCAGTCGAGTTTGGCCAGCTCGAAGGTGGCGCGGTCTTGCGGGTCGAGGACGTAGCCCGAGAAGCCTTCAAAGTGCCCGAATTCTTTTTTGCGCCCCTCGCTGACGAGTGCGCCGAGATCGCCGTGGTGGTTGGAGAAAAACGGAAACGGCGTGCTGGCGGCCCATTCTTGGCCCTGAAAAATCAGCGGCGTCATCGGCAGGGCGAGCAGCACGGTGCTGGCTCCCCGGAAAGCGGCCACTGAGACGCGCTCCACGTCGGTCATTCGGTCGCCCTGAGCGCGGTTGCCGATCTGGTCGTGGTTCTGAATGAAATATACGAAACTGGGCGCTGGCAGCGCGTCAGCGGGTTGGCCGCGCAAATTGCCGGGCAGGGCGTGGTCTTCCATCGGCCACGTTTGACCCTCGTACGTCCAGCCCCGGTTGATGGTGTGGGCCAGCGCCGCCGCGCCGCCTTCAAAGGCCGCGTAGTAGCCGTCCTGATCTCCAGTCAGCGTCACCCGCATTTCGTGGTGAAAGTCGTCCACCCAGATGCCGTCGAGGTGATAGTCCGTGACCAGCATCGGCAAGTTGCGGTAATCCTCGGCCAGCATCAGGTGGTGGCCGCCCAGCCCGTGCACCTCCGAGGCCAGCTCCTGCAAAATATGCACCTCGGAGTCGTCGGGCATACTCTGGGTGGCGTCTAGACGCAGGCCGTCGAAGTGGTAATCGCGCAGCCACATCTGGGCATTTTCGGTAATCAGGCGGCGCATGTGGCGCTCGGCGTAATCGAGGCCCTCGCCCCAGGCGCTCTGAAACTTGCTGGTGAAGTACTTGGGGCTGTAATTTTTGAGGTAATTGCCGTCGGGGCCAAAATGGTTGTAGACCACGTCCAAAAAGACCGCCAGCCCAATGTTGTGGGCGGCGTCGACGAAGCTTCTGAGGTCTTCAGGGCGGCCATACGGCGCGTGCGGCGCGTAGAGGGCCACCCCGTCGTAACCCCAGCCGTACTCGCCCGCGAAGGCGGCCAGCGGCATCAGTTCGACGGCCGTGATGCCCAGCGCTTTAAGCTCCGGCAGCTTGGCCTGAGCTGCCTGATAAGTCCCTTCCGGCGTGAAAGTACCGACGTGCAGCTCATAGAAAACGCACTGATCCAGCGGAAGGCCGTCCCAGTCGACATCTTTCCAGTCGTGGATATTGAAGGCGATCACCTCGGCCTCGCCGTGAACGCCGCCTGGCAAAAATCGGGCGTAGGGATCGGGGGTGGGCACGCCGCCCAAGACAAACTGATAGCGGGTGCCCGCACCGACTGGCAAGACGGTCTGGTGAATGCAGTCGTGATCGGGGTCGCCGCTGCGCTCCATCGGGTAATCGGTGCCGCCGATTCTCACGGCGACGTCCTGCACTTCGGTGGCCCAGACCCGGAAACGGGTGCCGGTGCCGTCCGGCAAGACCTGTGCGCCGAGACGCTCGCCGCTGGAGAGGGGATGAGAGACGGGTTGGGAAGCGGGCGGAGCGGGAGCAGTGGAAAAATTGGACATTCGAAAGACCTCGTTGAGGAGGAGAGGCGGCGCTCAAGTGTGGTTAAGCGTGCGGCACGCGGGCCAAGCGGGTCACCGGGTTTTACCGGGATTCACCCGGCGTTTGTGTCTACGCTACGCCAATGACATGGCGAGGCCGGTGAGAAAGCCCTCAATGGCTGGGCAGAGGTGTAAATGCCCTGCGGCGAAAAAGCCGCCCAGATCAGGAAAACGGGGGCGGCTCTTTGCTCATCTTTTATTCATTCAATCTGAGCGGCGCTCAATTACAGATTGGGAAGCGGTTCACTGCGGGTGCAGCGGTACAGCTTGACACTGCGGGCGTGCAGGGTGGTTTCATTTCCGGCTTTGACCCGCTCTTCGGCGGCGTCATCGTAGGTGTCGAGCAGCAATTCCCACTCGTCGCAGCCGCCCAACTCCGGCAAGGTAAACGGCAAATCGATGTAAGTGCTGCTGAGCAGGAGCAGCAAGTGATCGTCTTGAACGGGGTTGCCCATTTGATCCACGTCGTTGAGGCCGTTGCCGTCGAGGAACACGCCCATACTCTGGGTTTCGGCACTTTGCCAGTCGCTGTCGGTCATCTCCTCGCCGTCAAAGCGCAGCCACACGATGTCGCGGATGTCCTCGCCGCGAATATTGCGCCCCGCAAAGAACTTGCGGCGGTGCAGGGCGGGGTGCTCACGGCGCAGGGTCAACAGCTTCTTGGTGAAGGCCAAGAGGGGCTCGTCCACGTTGTCCCAGTCGTACCAACTGATTTCGTTGTCTTGGCAGTAAGCGTTGTTGTTGCCGCCCTGGGTGCGGCCCATTTCGTCGCCGCCCAAAATCATCGGCGTGCCCTGAGACAAGATCAGGGTCGCCAGCATGTTGCGCTGCTGGCGTGAGCGCAGGGCTTCAACCTCGGGGTCTTCGGTGGGGCCTTCCGCGCCGCAATTCCAGGATTTATTGTCGTTGTGGCCGTCGTTGTTGCCTTCTTGGTTGGCGTCGTTGTGCTTTTCGTTGTAGCTGACCGTGTCGCGCAGGGTAAAGCCGTCGTGAGCGGTCATGAAATTGATCGAGGCGTACGGCTTGCGCCCGTCGTTTTGGTAGAGGTCGCTGCTGCCCGTCAGGCGGTAGCCGATTTCCGAGGCCAGCCCACCGTTGCCCTGCCAGAAGGCCCGCATGTCGTCGCGGTAAATGCCGTTCCACTCGGCCCAGTTGACGGGGAAGTTGCCCACCTGATAGCCGCCCTCGCCCACGTCCCACGGCTCGGCAATCAGCTTGACCCCGCTGATGATCGGGTCTTGGTGGATGATGGTAAAAAAGCTGGAGAGCTGATCGACTTCGTGCAGGCCGCGTGCCAGCGTAGACGCCAGATCAAAGCGGAAGCCGTCGATGTGCATCTCGGTAATCCAGTAGCGCAGCGAATCCATAATCAGTTGCAGCGTCTGGGGGTGGCGCACGTTCAGGCTGTTGCCGGTGCCGGTGTAATCGAAATAGTGGCGCTCGTTGCCAGTGACCAAGCGGTAATAGGTGGGGTTATCGATGCCTTTAAAGCTCATGGTGGGGCCGAGATGGTTGCCTTCGGCGGTGTGGTTATAGACCACGTCCAAGATGACTTCGATGCCTTCTTTGTGCAGCGCCTTGACCATGCCCTTGAATTCGGCAATCACGCCCTGCGGGTCGCCTGCGCGGGCTGCTGCCGAGTAACGCACTTCCGGCGCGAAAAAACTCAGCGTGGAGTAGCCCCAGTAGTTGTCGAGTCCCTTGTCCAAGAGAAACGGATCGTCTACGTGCAAATGCACCGGCATCAGTTCGATGGCCGTGATGCCGAGTTCTTTGAGGTACTTCAGCGTCGGCGGGTTGGCAATTCCGGCGTAAGTGCCGCGCAACTCTTCGGGCACCTCGGGGTGGGTCATGGTCAGGCCACGCACGTGGGCTTCGTAAATCACCGACTGGTGAAACGGCACTTTGGGCGGCTGGTCGCCTTGCCAGTCAAAGCCGGGATCGACCACCAGGCCCAGCGGTGCGCCGCGCTGGTCTTCGGTTTGCGGCTGATTGTCTTCATCGCCCGGCACATAAGCAAACACGCCCTGCTTAAACTGCTCGGTGCCTTCCACCGCTTTGGCGTAGGGGTCAAGCAGCACCACATTCGGATTAAAGCGCAGCCCGCGCTCAGGAGCGTACTCGCCCGACACGCGGTAGCCGTAGCGCTGACCCGGATGAACGCCCGGCACGTAGCCGTGCCACACGAAAGCGGTCTGCTCGGTGAGCGGCAGGCGGGTCTCTGCGCCGCCCTCGTCAAAGAGGCACAGCTCAACGGCTGAGGCGTGTTCGCTGTAGAGCGCAAAATTGGTGCCGTGACCGTCCCACGTCGCGCCGAGTGGATCGGGATTGCCGGGTCTGATCTGGATGGGGGGCTGCTCGAACTGGGTCATGGGTGGCTCCTTCGTTTTCTTTAGAAAGCCGCCCGGAACAACAGGCGGCCTCAATTGGCAAGTTGGAATAAGCAGCGTGTGGCGCTCGGCCTCGGCTGCGTGCTGAGCCTAGCAGGTGAGTTTTGTTTTCTTAAGGGCAAACGTTACACACAGGCTTCATCTCAGAGATTTGTCTAGGCGTACTGTTTGTCTCGACACCCGAAAAGCCGCGCCCAACGCGAGCGCGGCACAAAATGGCGGGGCTTGGCTCTTTGTTGAGAATCAAGTTGCCCATCACTTTGCAGCCCTATTGAGCTTTCAAAACCCCATGCGTGAGCGCGGCTTTTGCAACTGCGCCAGCTTTTCGGGCGTCCACAGTTCGTAGCTGTACATCGGGTACTGCCGCTTGAAGCGCCCGATCTTGTCCCAGATTTCCGCCGATTCGCGGGGAGCCACCAACACCAGTTTGAGAATCATGTCCATGTTGTCGTAAACATAAAAATCAAAGTAAAAGGTCTGCTCGTTGCCCTTATCGGTAAACAGCGGAAAAGGAAAGGGCCGGTAGCGCCAGGGCTTTTGCCGGTCTAACAAAATGCGGGCCGCCACCCGTTTGAGGTTGCTGTCGGGGAAGGAGTGCGGCGCTTTTTCGAGGTCGTAAAACACCGTGTCCGGCGCGGGAGCGTCCAAGGTGACGCCGATGGCCGCGCCTTTGGGGCCGACAGGTTTCTGGTTGGAGAATTGCCGCTGGCCGAAGCCGGGTTTTTGTCTGGTGTGGCCTCTATACCCTGCGGCGGAGCCAGAGCCGGTGCGGGTCTGAGTGCGCTGCTCAAGGCGGTCTCTGGGCTGCTCGGTGTCGGTGTGGCCGCTGCCGCCCAAGCCGCTGCTGGTGGGCCTGGCGGTCTGGCGGGCGTCGCTGGCTTTGCTTCCGGCCCGCCCTTCGGCGCTACGGAGGTCTTTGCTGGGGCCGCCCGGACGCGAGGGGCCGGTCTTGGCGAGTTCACGGGCCGATTTGGCTCCGCCCCGGCGCGAGGCCGGTTTCTTGGTGCTCGTTTTCTTGGATGGACGTTTGGGGCCAGTCATCTGCGTAGTGTAAGGCTTGGCCATAGAATTCAGCTCAAAGCGCCATACTTGCCCATGCACCTCGACCCTGCCCACTTGCTCAGCCCTGAGCGGCTCAGCCCGCTTTACCGTGAGCCCAGCGCCGCCGTGAAAGCCAAAACCAGTGACCGCATCAGCGCCGACTTTGCCCGCATTATTGCGGCGTCTCCTCTGGTGGTGCTGGCGACTGGCGGCCCGAATGGACTCGACTGCTCGCCGCGCGGCGACGTGGGCCAAGTCGTGTACGTACAAGACGAAAAAACCCTGCTGCTGCCCGACCGCCCCGGCAACAACCGGATCGACAGCGTCCGCAACATCTTGGCGAGTCCGTCCGTCGCCCTGATTTTTTTGGTGCCGGGCGTCAGCGAGTCCTTCCGGGTCAACGGCACCGCCCAGATCACCACCGATCCGGCGCTGCTGGCCCGCTTCGCCTACAAGGGCCAGTTGCCGCGCAGTCTGTTCGTCATTCACGTCGAGGAGGCTTACCTCCACTGCGGGCGTGCTCTGCTGCGCTCCGAGGTCTGGAACGCGGCCAAGCACGTCAGCGGCGAAGTGCTGCCCAACTTCGTGCAAATGCTGCGCGACCAGACCAAGCTGAATTTGCCGGATGACGCGCTGGTGATCGAAGACCGCTAATCGGCAGATTTGGAGGAAGTTCGCTTTCCCCATGCTCCATTGCTTATTCCAACAGGCTACTCAGCGCCGCATTCAGCGTGTCCCACGTCGCCTCGCCCAGTTTGGCACGGTACTCGGCTGCAATTTCTCGCTTGATGGCCTGCGCATCTAGCAGGTATTGCCATCCGGCGGGAGTGAAGTCTAGATGCACCGCCCGCTTGTCGCGGGGATCGGCGCGGCGCATCAGGTAGCCGTGCTGCTCCAATTCAGCGACCAACTGCCCCGCCGCTTGCTTGGTCATTCCCGCCCGCTCAGCCAGTTTGACGATGCTGCTGCCGTGCGCTTCAAGGTGGGGCAATAGGTTCGTGTGGGCGAGGCTCAGCGCCGTGTGGCCGCGTGCGTGCAACTTGCTCAGGGCCGATACGTTAAAAGCGCGGGCGGCACGGTGGAGCAAGCGCCCGATGTGATCTTGCCGAGCTTGCTCAAGCGCGGCTTGATTGGCGGGTGTCGGGATTGTTGATGGAGACGAATCGCTGGAAATAGACAGCCTCCTTGTCTAAGTAGGAAGATTGGTTTACTATTACTGCGAAGCACTCAGGAGGCCAGCCATGATCGTACACCGCGCCCAACACAACCAGTTTATTCCCTCTCCCAACGGCAATACCGGCGCAGCGCTGGCCACGCCCAGTCTCGGCGCTCAGGAAGTCAGCGTGGTGCGCCAGCACCAGATTCCCGGCGGCTTTAATCCGGTTCATACCCAAGACCACGAAGAAGTGATGGTGCTGCTTTCAGGCTCGGTAACAATCAGCAGCGGTGAGGAGCGCGTGGCCTTGGCGGCGGGCGACAGCCTGATCGTGCCGCCGCAAACGCTGCACCGGGTTGACAACACCGGCCCTACCGAAGCTGAGTGGCTGATTGTCTCAGTGGCTGGCGTGCGGCTTTTTCGGGAAGACGGGGAAGAAGCGTGTCCAGCTTGGCTTAAG
The DNA here is from genome assembly GCF_003860465.1 of Deinococcus psychrotolerans. NCBI lineage: Bacteria > Thermotogati > Deinococcota > Deinococci > Deinococcales > Deinococcaceae > Deinococcus > Deinococcus psychrotolerans. The sequence goes on along the minus strand of NZ_CP034183.1, from coordinate 1,356,975 downwards.
TAGCCCCGCTTGAGGTGACTTCACCCGCCGATATGCACAACCGGGCGGCGCTGCTTGTCGCCATTTTTCTGTTGTGATGAGTCAGCAACGCCATATGGCTTATTTCACGGCGGTCAATATAGACGGTGCACAGTCGTTCGATTATCCCCGCAAGAATGACATGTGGCACTTCGACTCGCGTATTCCCGCCGAATTTCAAATTGACAACCGGATGTACAGCAACGAACCCGGCGCACACGGCTTTTTTGACCGGGGCCATCTGGTGCGCCGCCGCGATCCGATCTGGGGTGTGGGTGACGTGCTCAAGCAGGCCAATAACGACACCTTCCACTGGACGAATTGCAGCCCGCAGTATTGGGAATTTAACCAGAGCGATACGTTATGGCAGGGCCTGGAGAATTTCATTTTCGCCAATACCGACCATGACAACCTCAAAGTCACGGTCTTGACTGGCCCCGTCTTTGCTGATGACGACCCGCTGCACCGCCAAATTCAAATTCCGCAGCAGTTCTGGAAAGTGGTGGCAGTCTGTGACGCCGCTGAAACTTTAACGACCAGCGCTTATACCGTCAGCCAAGCGCCGTCTGTCAAAGACATTCCTTTTGAAGCGCTGCCGGTGGGGCCGTACAGCACTTTTCAAGTCAGTATTTCGTACTTGGAAGGCTTAACTGGATTGGATTTGGGAGAAACGGTGCGGGCGGCAGATGTATTTGTTGGTGAACAACCTAAAAAACTCGACCGCATTGCAGATATTGCGCCTCTAAAACCGATTCAGCCTGCTATTCAAACTGCGCAACAAGCATTATCTCCGACTGCTGATCAACTCGGCGTAGAACTGGAGAACGGACAGATTCTATATTTTGAACTGACTCAAGCGGATGAACAGCAAGATTCGCAGATCCGTCAACTCGATCATGATGGCGGGCCGTTTTTGCAAGTAGGCGAAACGCGGCAAGCGGCCCTCAAGAAGGCCTTACCCACCCTCACAGACATTTCGCAAACCCTACAAGACATCAATCAACCCGATGAGTTGTGGTTGCAGCTCGGCCTCAAGGTCACGGCAGACGCCAATATCATTTTGGCACGGTTGGGCACCGAGGGAACCCTCAATGTCACTCTCAAGTGGCTCAACACCTTGCCGGATGGCAGCAAAAAACCGCCGAGGACTTGAGCGTTACTTCGCCAGCGCCTTGACCCAGCTTAAATCCACCAACTTATTCAGGTCCGGCACGCTGCGGGCAAATCCGGCCTCCTGGTTGAGCTGGGCGTACTCCGCGAGCGTTTTGAGGTTGATGTCAAAAGTCACCTGGGTTCGGGCCAGCCCCTTGAACAGATCAGCGCTGCTGGGGCGCTTGCCAGTGAAGCTGTAAATCTCGTCGCTGATGGCCTTCTGCGCCCCTGCGTTGCTGGATTTGATGAAATTGATGGCGTCCAGATGGCCCCTTAGCAGCGCCTTGACCGCCTCCGGATTCTTTTTGGCATAGTCCGTGTTGACGACCAGAACGGTGGTCGTGTAGTCGCCGCCGTTCCAGATGGCCTTTTCATTGGCGATGAGTTTCGCGCCCTGCGATTCCATCACCGCGCCCCAGGGTTCCTGCACCAGCGCGGCATCCACCTGATTGCTGGCGAAGGCGGCGGGCATGTTGGCCGGATCGATCGGAATCACCGTGACGGTGCCGCCCTCGTCGCTGGCTTTCAGGCCGTTCTCGTGCAGCAGGTGGCGCAAACTGATGTCCTGGGTGGAGCCGCGCGTGGGCACCGCCACTTTTTTGCCGCTGAGCGCCTTAACATTGCGAACGCCGCTGCCCTTTCTGGCGACCAGCACCGCGCCTGCGTTGGCGGCTCCGGCGTAAATCTGAATCGGCACCCCGCGCAAGAAAGCATTGATGGCTGGGCCGGGGCCGACGTAAGCCGCGTCAATCGCTCCCGCCGCGAACGCTTCGTTGATCTGTGAGCCGTTGGCAAAATCACTGACGACCAGTTTGGTGGGGCCGAGTTGCTTCTGGATAAAGCCTTTTTGAATGCCGACCAGTCCCGCTGCGTGCGTGATATTGGGAAAAACGCCGAGCCGCAACTGGGCGGGCGGAGTGGCCTGAGCCTGAACGGACGAGGAAATGAGCAGGCCCAGCGAAAGGAAAAGAGCGGTTCGGTTCATGCAGAAAGTCTAGCGTACAAAATGACTAACTTTGTCAACTAGTCTAGAATAGCGAGCTGTCTGGTGACTTGAAGTCGGGCTTACTTCTCTAGCAGCCGCCGCACCACCATCAACTGACCCAGGTGGTAGGCGTTGTGGTCGGCGATCAGCAGGGCCTCGCGCAGCCAGGTTTGCCCACCGCCGTCCGGGCCGTCGCCGTTGGGCACCACCGCAAACAGGTCAGCCTTGTCCAGCAGCGCCAGAAATTCGTCCAGATCGACTTGCAGACTTTCGGCGGTCTGCTGCCAGCTCTGAGCGGTGCCCGCCGCTTTGGGCCAGTAATCGGTGGGCCAGACGAGTTCGGTGTACGGCTCGTCTTTGACGAACTGCAAGATGTCGCGCTGGGTAAACCACAGGTGCCACAGCAGCCCCCACGCAGTGTACGGCAAACCCACCTCAGCATTGATCTGGTCGAGCGGAAAGTCTTCCAGCACGTCGCTGAGCTGCAAGTGGGCCTGGCGCTCAGTCAGCAGGGCGCGGACGTGGGTCTTGAGATCCCTGCTCACACCCTCTGGACTCATAAAATACCCCCCAAATACTCGCTGAGGCTTTCCTTGATCGGCATGAAATAGGTGTGGCCGCCGACTTCTGCCGCAAAGTTCAACACTTCCTGCGCCCAGGCGCGGTTGGCTTCCAGCGTGGGCGTGAAGCTGCTCGGAAATACCGCCTTGTTGCGATTTTGCCAGTAGCTGAAACTGCGCTCGGTGGTTACGGAAGTCGCGCCCCAGAAGACCTGACGGGTGGGCAACAGCTCGGCCCAGATGTCCATCAGGCGGCGGTCGAAGAACGGCTGGGTAAAAAATCCAATGGCTCCGGCTTCCAGCTTGGCTTCGGCGTAGTCGCGTTCGCGGGTAAAGCTCTGGCGGTAGGGATCGAGGCCCGCCCAGACCGACACCTCCGGCAGTTCGCGCCGAAACTTGCGGATGATGTCCAGCGAGGTCACGTCATAAGTGCGCTGGCTCATGTCGCTGGGCGCGTCGCCCTCGATGATCAGCACTTCCGAGAGGCCGTGCTCACGCAAAAAGTCGGCCATCTTCAGCGGTTCACGCGGATTGATGTCGATGGCGCGGATGTGCGGAATCGCTTCCGGCACATGCTCGCGGGCCATCTGGCAGCCTTCCCAGCTCCGCATCCGGTAGCGCAGAAAGTCGGGAATGTTGACCACCTGCACGTTGCCGAGGGTGCTGCTGAGTTCGGCCAGCTCAGTTCGCAGCGACGTGCGGCTGCGCGGCACCAGTTCCACGCTGACGCGGGTGAGTTTGGGCGCAGTCTGAACGGGTTCGGCCAGAACGGAAGTCACGCCGTCACCGTTTCAGGCTTTGTTTTCGGGATCACCGGCTGCGGATCATACGCCAGATTGGGCGCGAGCCACTTTTCAGCAACGTCGAGCGTCCAGCCTTTGCGGGCCGCGTAATCCACCACCTGATCGCGCCCGATGCGGCCCAGCGCCAGGTATTTGCTGTCTGGGTGTGCCAGATACAGCCCCGATACAGCGGCGGCGGGTAGCATGGCGCAGCTCTCGGTCAGCTCCATGCCGATGCTTTCGGCGTCCAACAGGGCAAACAGGGTGCGCTTCTCAGTGTGGTCCGGCTGGGCCGGATAGCCGGGCGCGGGCCGGATGCCCCGGTAACGCTCCTTGATCAGGTCGTCGCCGCTGAGCGTTTCACTGGCTGCGTAGCCCCAGTAGGTGCGCCGCACGTCCTGATGGAGCTTCTCGGCAAACGCCTCGGCCAGTCGGTCAGCCAGAGCTTTCACCATGATGGAGTTGTAATCGTCGTGCGCGGCGGCGTACTCGCTCGCCAGTTCATCGGCCCCGTGAATGCCCACTGCGAAGCCCCCGATCCAGTCGGGCGACTCGGAGACGAAGTCGGCCAGGGCAATGTTGGGCACCGTCTGGTCGCGCTGCTGGCGGAGGGTGTGAAAGGCGGTGTGCTGCTCGGGCAGGGTAATGTCGTCGCCCACCCTCACCGCAGGCCACAACCCAATCACACCCCGCGCCGTGAAGCGCTTCTCGGCAATGATCTTCGCCAGCAGCGCCTTGCCGTCCTCGTAGAGCTTGCGGGCCTCCACACCTACTGAAGGGTCGCGCAGAATCTTGGGATACACGCCAGGCATTTCCCAGGCGATGAAAAACGGCGTCCAGTCTATGAACGGCAGCAGCTCACTGAGGTCTTGCTCAATCACTGTGCGGCCCGGCTGGTTGGGTGCGGGGGCAGGCTTGTCTTCAATTTTGGGCGCTCTCTTGCGGGCCTCGTCAATGCTCAGCAGGCGAATGTTGCGCTCGCCGTGCCGCTCGCGCAGGATGTCGTACTCGGCTTTGACGCGCTCAGTGATTTCTTCGCGCCGCTGAATCAGATCACCCGCCACGCCCACCGCCCGGCTGGCGTCCAGCACATGCACGACTGGCCCGCCGTTGTAAGCCGGATCGATCTTGACGGCGGTGTGCGCCCGGCTGGTCGTCGCGCCGCCGATCATCAGCGGGGTGGTGAGGCCCCGGCGCGTCATTTCGCGGGCCACATTCGCCATCTCGTCCAGGCTCGGCGTGATCAGACCGCTCAGCCCTATAATGTCGGCGTTCAGCTCTTTGGCGGCGTCCAGCACTTTTTCGGCGCTGACCATCACGCCCAGATCGGTCACGTCAAAGCCGTTGCAGGCCAGCACCACGCCCACGATGTTCTTACCAATGTCATGCACGTCGCCCTTCACCGTAGCCAGCACGATTTTTCCCTTGCTGGTGCTGCCCCCAGCTTTCTCGGCCTCCAGGTACGGCATCAGGTAGGCCACCGCTTTTTTCATCACGCGGGCCGACTTGACCACCTGCGGCAAAAACATTTTCCCGGCCCCGAACAGGTCGCCAACCACGTTCATGCCGTCCATCAGCGGCCCCTCGATGACTTGCAGCGGCGACTTGAGCAGCTGGAAGGCTTCCTCGGCGTCGGCGTCCACAAAGTCGGTGATGCCGGAAATCAGCGCGTGCTTGAGCCGCTCCTGCACACTGCCGCCGCGCCACTCGCTGACGGCACTGACCTCACGCTTGATGCCCTTGTAGCGGTCAGCCAGCTCGATCAGGTTCTCGGTGGCGTCGGGGGTGCGGGCCAGAATCACGTCCTCCACCGCCTTCTTCAGCTCCGGCTCGATGTCGTCGTAGACCGCCAGCATTCCCGCGTTCACGATACCCATGTCCAGCCCGGCGCGAATGGCGTGGTACAGAAACACCGCGTGCATGGCCTCGCGCACATGGTTGTTGCCCCGGAAGCTGAATGACACGTTGCTGATGCCGCCCGACACCTTCGCGCCCGGCAAATTGCGCTTGATCCAGCGGGTCGCTTCGATGAAGTCCAGCGCGTAGCGGTCGTGCTCGCTCATGCCGGTGGCCACCGTCAGCACGTTGGGGTCGAAGATGATGTCCTGCGGCGGGAAATCGGCCTGCTCGGTGAGCAGCGTGTAGGCCCGCGTGCAGATTTCCTTGCGGCGTTCCAAGTTGTCGGCCTGCCCGGTTTCGTCGAAGGCCATGACCACAGCGGCGGCTCCGTAGCGGCGCAGCAGCCTGGCCCGCTTCAGGAATTCCTCCTCACCGTCTTTGAGCGAGATGGAATTGACCACCGCCTTGCCCTGCACCCGCTTGAGTCCGGCTTCCAGAATGCTCCAGCGGGAGCTGTCAAGCATGAACGGCACGCGGGAAATGTCGGGTTCTCCGGCCAGCAAATTCAGGAAATGAATCATGGCCGCCTCGCCGTCGAGCATGCCCTCGTCAAAGTTTACGTCAATGATCTGTGCGCCGTTTTGAACCTGCTGGCGGGCAATTTTGAGACCTGCGTCGTAGTCGCCTTCCAGAATATGCTTGGCAAACTTGGGGCTGCCGGTCACGTTGGTGCGCTCGCCCACGTTGACGAAGTTGGTTTCTGGCGTCACCGCGAACTGCTCCAGACCGCTGAGCCGCAGAAATGGCGCGAGTTTCTTCGGGCCGCGTGGCGCGTAGGGAGCCACCGCCGCCGCGATCTGCCGGATGTGTTCGGGTGTGGTGCCGCAGCAGCCGCCCACGATGTTGAGCAGGCCCTCTTCCGCGAAGGTTCGCAGCACCTCGGCGGTGTGCTCGGGCAATTCCTCGTATTCGCCGAAGGCGTTGGGTAGACCCGCATTGGGGTGAACGCTGACCAGCGACTCGGTGTTCTCGGCAATCGAGCGCAGGTAAGGCCGCAAATGGTCGGCCCCCAGGGCGCAGTTGAGGCCCAGGCTGAACGGCTTGGCGTGGGCCACGCTGACCGCGAAGGCTTCCGGCGTCTGCCCGCTGAGGGTGCGCCCCGAAGCGTCGGTAATGGTGCCGGAGACCATCACTGGGACGCGCCGCCCGACTTCGCTGAACACCGTTTCCACCGCGAACAGGGCGGCTTTGGCGTTCAGGGTGTCGAAAATGGTTTCGATCAGCAGCAGATCGGCCCCACCTTTTAGCAAACCGCGAATCTGCTGGGTGTAAGCGTCGTGCAGGCCGTCGTAGGTCACGGCCCGGAATTCGGGGCGCTCCACGTCGGGTGAGAGGGTGGCGGTGCGGTTGGTCGGCCCGATGGAACCGGCCACAAACCGCTGCCGCCCGTCCCGGGCTTCAAACTCGTCGGCCACTTCACGGGCCAGCCGGGCGGCCTCCACATTCAGTTCGTCCACCAGATGCTCCAGCCCGTAATCGGCCTGAGCAATCACCGTGCTGGAGAAGGTGTTGGTCTTGGTGATGTCTGCACCCGCCTCAAAGTACAGCGCGTGAATCTTTTTCAGCAGATCGGGGCGGGTCAGTTGCAGCAGGTCGTGATTGCCCTTGTACTGCCGGGCCTCTTCGAACTCGGGGCGGCGGTAATCGGCCTCGGTGAGTTCCTCGCGCTGAAACATGGTGCCCCACGCGCCGTCCAAAATCAGGATGCGCTCTCGGGCCAGTTGCTCTAACGTGGGTCGGGCTAAATCACGGGGCTGGTCATGAAGCTGGGTCATCTTGGGTTGTCCTTCTAAAACTCAAAAAACCGCCCTCACTCTGCCTTTGGTGCGCGGCAGTGGAGCGGGGCGGCGGGTCTCTTGCGCCGAAAAAGCTCCATCGTTCCTGCGCCGGGGAAGTCAATCCGGAAGCCATCGTTGGCGTGCAGGCTGGCCTGAGCACCGTGCCCGAAATGGGGGGCCGGTTGCCGCGCCGTCAGTGAGCCAGTTCTCTCGGGCGCTTCTGGATGGGAAAAAAAAGTTCAGCACTTGCGGGTGCCGCTCAGCAGTTTAGCGTGAATGGCTGGCGGCAGGGCGGGGGAGGGCAGACAATTTGAGCAAGCGGCGCAGCAATCACAGAAACCACTTTCGCCACAGCAGAGGCCCTCCGACACGGTGAAGCCAAGCGGTGACGTTCGTTTCATCTCAGCCTTATGTGTTACTTTGACAGCATGAAACATATCGCGCTCACAATTTTTCTGGTCTCTGCTTTCATGCTGGGAAGCGGTTCGAGCAAAATCAACGACAAGGTGCCTGCGGGCGCTTCCTTCGATGCCCGCATCAACAACTTGGACGGTTTGCTTTTTGCCAAGCCCACTTCGGCTGATGCTTGCGCTTCTTGGAAACTTTCGGGTATGGCTGCCGAGCGTAAATGGAAGCTGGTCAAAGTCACTGCGAAAGTCAGTGATATGCCCTCCGATTACGCACTTCAGCGTATTATGGGCGGTATCGACGGCTTACTTACGCCCAAAGGCTCTTACGGGGGCAACGACGAAGCGATCAATGCTATTCAGAAGTTTACCGAAACCAGTGACCTCGTGTACGCTGGGCTGTTTTCATTTTCTTGGTCGCCTAAATTGGTTTACTTTATAGGAACCAAGCCCTTGGAAAAAGAAACGAGTATTGTCTGTTACGCGGCATTTCAACGGTAGTTTTTGCATTGTGACAAGTACGGGTATGCGGGAAAGACACGAGCAGTTTTGAGTCATCTCCTTGCATGTTGAGAATAAATAATATAATTCGCTTAAATAGATAACCACAAAAAAGCGGCCCTCCTTGTAGGGGGCCGCTTTGAGTTGGGAAGGTTTAGAGGGCCAGAATTTTGGCGTAGGAGTTGCCGTTGGGGAAGTTGCTCAGCCCGTTGGGGAAGAACAAGCCCTTGGCAGCGTCTTTGGCACCAAACACAATGTTGCCAACTTGACGGGGGGTACGGCTGAACGCGATGGAGTCACTGTCAGTCGGAACGATATTGGCGCTGCCGTTGGCGTTGACAATGCCCTGGTCTTTGCCTCCGCCAAGCGAGCCGCGCAGCGCACTGATGAGCCCGATCAGTGTCTTCACGTCTACGCCGAAGCCCGTCTGAGCGTCTTTGTTGGCGTAAAGCAGCGTGCGGATTTCAGCCGCGTGATAAGCCTCAACAGCCAGAATGCCAGCGGCTTTTTCCAAGTAACCGTCTGGTTTATCGTTGACGATGAAGCGGGCTGCGCCCTTGTAGGCCGTAACGCCCACATCTTCAAAGATGAACGAGCCGTGCAGGAAGTACAAATCGGCGCTGGGCTCAGTGGTGTAGGGGCTGAAGGCGCTGGCGGCGGGCGCACTGGCAGCTAGCGCGGCAGCGACGCCGAAGGCTGGTCCAATATCAAGGACAGGCCGGGGAGCAGCGCTTGCGCCGAGTGCATTGCGCAAGAACTTGACGTGAGCCAGCTCGTCGTTGGCGATTTCGGTGGCGTAAGCCTTGACTGCAGGGCTAGAGAAGGTCATGCCCACGCCGTCACGGGCTTTGGTGTAGGCCGGTTGCGCGGCGCTGCCACCTGCTGGGATGCTGCCGTCAGGCAGTTTGATGGCGTTGGTGTTGCCGGGCTCTAAGGCTTCGAGCTCGTTCAAGCGGCCTACAGCAGCCAAGTAGAAAGCGCCTTCCAAGTACTCCAAGTTCAGGGCAAAGTTCAAGATCTCGACGTCAAGGTCGGTCTTGGTCACGGCGGCCATAGCGGGCGCACATGAGGCCAAAACGGCTCCGGCTCCCATCAGACCAGCGGCGGAGAGGAATTGACGGCGGTTGGGCAATTTACGATCTTCACTCATAGGAACTCCTCATAACAAACACAAAGGACGGGGGGCATTTGCCGACTCGCCAAGAAACCCGAAGGGATGTCCGACACTGTGTTGTATGCCGAGCTTAGCCGATTGGATGTGGAAGTATGAACGTACCCACCTTTGCCTAAAGTTCATGTAAATGTTTGGTTTCTTATTTAGGTGCGTATAGATTTTAATTTAGTCTCGTCTAAAAAAGGGAAGGCAAATGAAGAGACAGAGCACGCTTACCGTTGCTGCTACGAGTCTCTTCGGCTATGAAGGGGCCCCCATTGTGTGGTCAGGGGTTACGTCTGGGCGGGTAGCGGACATGTAGGGCGTGTCCATCCGGCCCGCGTACCTTGCACTAGCATACCCACGTGACCCTTTCGCCTCCCTCAGCTGAGTTGGTGGCCGCTTACCGCGCCAAGCACGGCGATTACCTCGCGCTGCGCGAAGACGCTATGCGCCTGATCGAGGGCCTGATCGAGGGCGCGGGCATCAAGATTCACCACCTCACCTCGCGCATCAAGACGCCCGGCAGCCTCGCGGAAAAAATGCGGCGCAAACCCGGCAGATACGCCCAGCTCTCCGACATCACCGACCTGGTGGGCGTGCGGATCATCACTTACTTTGAGCAGGATGTGGCGGCAGTGTCACGCGCCTTGGAAGCGGTCTTTGACATCGACTGGGACAACAGCGTGGACAAAAGCAAATTCCACGATCCTGACCGCTTCGGCTATATGGGCGTGCATTACGTGATGCGTTTTGAAAGCCGCAAGTACGTGGGCGGATACTCGCCGCGCTTCGAGGTGCAGATTCGCAGCATCTTGCAGCACGCTTGGGCCGAAATCGAGCATGATCTGGGCTACAAGAGCCGCGCCGCCGTGCCCAGAGAAGTGCAGCGGCGCTTTTACCGTTTGGCGGGCCTGCTCGAAGTCGCTGACGAAGAATTCATGACGATTCACCGCCTCTCGCAGGACTACGTGGCGACCTTGCCCGAGCGCATCGAGCAGGCCCCCGACGGCGTATTTATTGACGCGCAGAGTATGGCTTACCTGATGCACGACTCCTTTATTCATGGCCTCGATCTGGAGGTGGCCCGCGCCCTCAATGTGCCGCTGCTGGAAGACTGGATCGACCCCGAGCGTCCGCAGCGCTTATCCAGCATTCTCGATTATGTGGGGGTGCGCTCGGTAGGACAGCTTCACAAGGAGCTGCACCGCTTGAAAGGCGAAGTGGTGCAGTTTGCCGCCGCGCTCAATCCCGAATTGCAAGGCGTTTGGACTCCGGTGGGCGGCGCTCGCCCCGGCACCAGCATCATGCACTACGCGCTGTGGCGGGCCTGCGGTCACGCGGGCTTGGAGGCCGATGTGGTGGCCAAACTGCTCGATTTGCGCGGCTCGTCCGGCAGCTTGGAAACGCGGATTCGGGCGGTGTACGCCAAAGTACACGGTGAGCGGGCGGTGTGAGCCAAACAGGGGTGAGCCAAAAGTAGCCGCGAACCCCAAACAGGTCAAAACAAGTCAAAACGAGCTTGACAAGTTCGCTGATCCTGGCTTCAAATGAGTGGCGTATGACAATCTCAATGCTCGGTAAGCGTCTGGGGGCGTTGGCTCTCCTGTCACTCACGCTGGCGGCTTGCAACCCCGCGCCCCCGCCGCCCAGCGGCGCTCAGCAGTGGCAAGACGAAGTGATCTACTTTGCGCTGACCGACCGTTTCAGCAATGGAGATACCAGCAACGACAACGGCTCCAACCGGAATGCGGGCGACGTGGCCGACAAAACCAATCCGCTGGGTTGGCACGGCGGCGATTTTAAGGGCTTGACCGACAAGATCAACTCGGGCTACTTCAAGGCGCTGGGCGTCACGACCTTGTGGGTCAGTCCGGTGGTGCTGCAAGTTCCAGCCATCCCGGTCAACGACGGCCCCAACAAAGGCAAATTGTTTGCGGGCTATCACGGTTACTGGGCCGAGGATTTCAAAGCTGTAGACCCGCACTTCGGTTCGCTGGCCGAGTTCAAGACCCTGATTTCGGCGGCGCACGCCAGTGGCCTGAAAGTCATTCAAGACATCGTGGTCAACCATGCCGGATACGGGGCCACGCTGACCACCCAGCATCCCGAATGGTTTCACACGGACGCCGAGTGCAAAGTGGCGGTCAACACGCGCACCGATTGCCCGCTGGCCGGTTTGCCGGATTTCAAGCAGGATATTCCCGCCGTCACGACCTTCCTCAACGATTTCGTCAAGTACTGGCGCAGCAACACCGCTATTGACGGCTTCCGGATCGACACCATGCAGCACGTGCCCGACAGCTATTGGCAGCAGTTTTTTGCGGCAGGCGGCGCGGGAGATGCCAGCAAGATCTGGTCGGTGGGTGAAGTCTTCAACGGCGAGCCGAGTTTCCTGGCCAACTACATGAAGCTCGGCTCGCCCAGCGTCTTTGATTTCCCGCTTTACTACGCTGTCACCGATCAGCTCAGCAGTGCGGGCGGCAACCTCGCGGCCATCGGGGACGTGTTTGCCAAAGACGGCGCTTATCCTGACGCCTCGCGCCTGACCACTTTCGTAGACAACCACGACGTGACCCGCTTTATCACCCAAGTCACCAACAAGGGCGGCTCGGCGGACGAAGCCCAGCAGCGCCTCAATCTGGCACTCAGCTTGATCTACACGGTGCGCGGCACCCCCAGCATCTATCAGGGCACCGAAAACGCCGCGCCCGGTAAAGGCGATCCCTACAATTACCCGCTCGGCGAGGGCAACCGCGAAGACATGGTGTTTTCGGGGACTCCGGTACTGCAAAGCCGATTGGCGGCGCTGGCCAAAGCCCGCAAAGACTATCCGGCGCTGCGGCGCGGGGCTCAGCAGGAGTTGTACCGCTCCGGCAGCGTCTACGCTTTTCGGCGGGTCGTCAGCGGCAGCGATCCGGTGGTGGTGGTGCTGAACAACAGCAACGCAGCGGTTGATTTGAGTACCCTCGGCGGCGGCATTGCCCTGCTCGGCACCTTTTCCGGCTCCCTTAATGAAATCACCGGACAGACCAGCACGCTGAGCGTCTTGAATGGGCGGCTGATCGGCAGTGTTCCGGCCCGCAGCGCCCTGATGCTCAGCGGCAAAGCGGGCGGGAATACCGGCAGCGTGGTCATCAATCCGGCCTTGCCCGAAGTGTCTAGCCTCAGCGCCAAAGCCGGAGACGGCGCGGTGGGCCTGACCTGGACACCCAGCACCGACAGCGCGGTCAGCGGCTACCGCGTCTACGCCACGCCCGCAGGCGGCAAGGAAAGCCAGCTCAACTTCGCGCCGATTGCCGCTTATCAGGGCAGCTACGTGGCCAGCGGGGTGGGCAACGGCACCGCTTATAGTTTCCGCGTCGTCACGGTGGACAGCCAGGGCAAGGAAAGCACCGGGGTCAGCGCCTCGGCCACGCCCAGCACCTCGGCCACCACCGATGTCACCTTCACGGTGGACGCCCGCACGCAGGGCAACGGCCCCATCGAGCTGCGCCGCTTCGACACCGGCAGCCAGGTCGCCTACCCGATGACCCAAACTGGGCGCGGCGTCTGGAAGACCACCATCGCCTTGCCGCTTTACCGCGACATCACCTTCAAGTTTGGCAACAACGCCGCCTACGCCAAAAACAGCGGCTATGAAGGCCCGAATCAAGACAACCGCAAGCTGAATACTGGCCTCAGCACCAGTTACAGCGGCACCTTTGACTTCATCAGCGTGCCGGTGCCGACGTCCAGCTTGGAAGGGAAGGTTACGGGCGGCGGCAAACCGCTCTCCGGCGCACTGCTGACGGCCAGCGGCAACGGCGCGGACGCCAATCTCAACTACGGCTTCAGCTTCCCTGACGGCAGCTTCACGGTGCTGACCGCAGCGGGAGCGCAAAAACTGAGCGCCAGCAGCGCCGACTTGCCGCCAGTCACCAAAGACGCGGTGGCTCCGGCCAAAGACCTGACGGTTGAACTGAGCGCTCCACCGGTCATCACCCCGCCCAGCGGCCTCAAGTACAAGATTGACGGCGACCTGAGCGACTGGTCGGCGGCTCCTCTCAAGCTGAGTAGCCCCAGCGCGGGCGTGTTCGGCGACAACAACAACTGGCTGACCCTGCTGGCCGACTCGGACGCCACCTACTTGTATTTGGCCTACACCTACAAAGTGGACGGCAACAAAGCCATTTTGTATCTGGACACCAAACCTGGCGGCGCGACCAAAGCCGATGGTTTTGACGCTTGGAAGCAGGCCGCCAGTTTCAGCGCCGCTCAACCCGATTTCTTCCTCGCCCGTTATAACAATGAAGCGCCCGAACTGCGCCAAGTGATCAGCGACAGCGCCACCAGCGTGCTCAACGCCAACAACTATGCGGTGGCGACCAGCGGCACTCTGCCTGACCAAACCGTGGAAGTGGCGATTCCTTGGTCGGCGCTGGGCCTCAGCGGCAAGCCGGCGGGCGGCGTCAACTTGTACGGCGGCATTTTCGGCGGCGACGGCTACGGCGCGGGCGACATCGTACCGGACGCGGGCAGCACGCCAGCGGGGGCCAACACCATCGGCAGCTCAGGTGATAACCGCAAAGTGACATTCAGCGTGCCGCTCAACTTGCCCTAAACCAAAATCCAAAAAGCCAGCCGCCGCCTGAATGAAAAGGCGGCGGCTGTTTTGCTGATGCGGGCAAATGGATTTCGTCCCTAGCCTTCTTCCATCACAGCCCGCAGCTTTTCTACGCTCAGTTCCTGCGTCGGCGCGTCGAGTACCACCATGCCGTCGCGCAGAGCCACCACTCGCTCACCGAGTTTCAACGCTTCTTCCAGGTTGTGGGTCACGAACACCACCGTGATGTGCTGCTCTTGCCAGATGCCGCGCAGTTGCTCGCTCAGGTCGGTGCGGGTGCGCTCGTCGAGGGCGCTGAACGGTTCGTCGAGCAGCAGCAGGCCCGGACGCGTCGCCAAGGCGCGGGCAATGGCGACCCGTTGTCGCTGCCCACCCGACAGCTCGTGAATCCGGCGCTCGCCGTACTCGGGGAGGCCGACTTGAGCCAGTGCTGCCGCCACCCTGCGGCGCTGCTCGTCGCCGGGTACACGCTGGGATTTAAGGCCGAAGGCGACATTTCCGGCGACGGTCAACCAGGGAAAGAGAGCGTGTTCTTGCTGAACCAGTGTCAGCGCGGGGTCGGGGCCGCTGACGACCTGTCCAGCCAAACGGACTTGGCCCTGCTGCGGCTTCAAAAAACCAGCCAGAACGCTGAGCAAAGTGCTTTTGCCGCTGCCTGACGGCCCCACGATGGTCAAAAATTCGCCCGCCCCCACCATCAGATTGATTGGCCCCAATCCGGCGGTTCGCTGCCCACGTTTGCCGGCGTAGTGGTAAGCCACGTCCGAGAGTTCTAGGGTAGCTCCACTCGGTGGGTTAGTGGCGGCAAAGTCGTTACTCACATCACTCAGTCTAGCGGCCTCAGCGCGGCGCAGCAGGGGCCTTTCTTTAACGGTCATGCGCCCGCCTCCAAGCCGTAATCGCGGCGAATGCGGCTTTCCAGGGTGCGGATCAGCAGATCAAACAGTGCGCCGATAACCCCCACAATGATAATGGTGGCGATCACCAGCGCCATATTGGAGGTGTTGCGCCCGACTTCCAGCAGTCTGCCGAGGCCTGGATTGGCGGTCAGCAGCTCCGCGCCGATGAGTGCCCGCCAAGCAAAGCTCCAGGCGGTTCTGAGGCCGGTGACGATGTTGGGCAGCGCGGCAGGCAGCAGCACCCGCGTGACTAGGCCGAAGTTGTTTGCGCCCAGCGTGCGGCCCGCCGTGCGCCAGGCCGGAGGCACGTTCAGTACCGCGCCTGAGACCGCCAGCGCCACCGGAATAAAGCCCTCGATAATGACCACGAACATCACGGCCCGCTCGTTGAGGCCCAGAAACAAAATGGCAAACGGCACGAAAGCGATGCTGGGGACGCTCTGGAGGCCCTGCAAATACGCGCCAAGCGTTTCGCGCAGCGGTCGCCACAGCGACATCAATAAGCCCACCACTCCGCCAAGTCCCACCGCGATGACGTAACCCAGCGCCACCCGACGCAGCGAACTGCCCACCGAGGACAGCAGCTTGCCGTCTTGCGGGCCAGTGCCCCATAGCCCATAAGAAAACTCCTCCCACACGTCTTTGGGGCTGGGAAACACGTAAGGCGGCCAGATTTTCAGTACATCGGTGACCAGCCACCAGAGGCTGATGATGATGATGAGTCCCGCGATTTGCCAAACAAACGTCATGCTGCGCGGACGCCGCACCGCGCTGAGCGGCGCAGTGGTCATTTTCTTCCCAGGATGAGCGGCGCGGGCGACTTCTGGATGGGCACTTGGCTTTGAGGCGCGGTCAGGGAGCGCAGCAAGCTGAGGTCAACCAGACTGTCGAAGTCAGGTGATTTGCGGCTGTAGCCAGCATTGATATTGAGCTGTGCGTACTCTTTGATCGCTTCAATATCCACGTCGGCAGTGAAGGTGGTGCGTTTGAGGGCACGCTGCAAAACACGGGGATCGAGCTTCTGATTGGTCAGCTTGAACAGAGCGCTGCTCACTGAGGTTTGCGCGGCGGCGGGCGATTTGTTGAGCAATGCGATGGCCTGAAGGTGAGCCTTCAGAAAACTTTTGACCAGTTCGGGATTGGCCTGGGCAAATTTGATGTTGACGATCACCACCGCCGAAGGGTATTTGCCGCCGCGCCAGACAGTTTTTTCGTCGCCAACCGCTTTATTGCTCTGAGCTTCGAGCAGTGCGGCCCAGGGTTCGGGCACCAGTGCGGCGTCAACTTGCTTGCTCAGGAAAGCGGCGGCCACGTCAGCGGGGGCGAGCGGCACAATTGTCACGCTGCCGCCGTCGCTCTGGGGCTTGAGGCCCGCGTCAGCCAGAATGGCCCGCAAGCTGATGTCCTGCGTATTGCCCAAGCTCGGCACCGCCACTTTTTTACCGGCCAAGTCTTTGTAAGTGCCAATCCCTGAGCCTTTGCGGGCGATCATGACCGCGCCCGCTTCGGCAACGCCCGCAATGATCTGAATCGGCATTCCCTTGGCCGCCGCGTTGATGGCTGGCCCCGGGCCGATTAAGCCGATATCCAGCGCTCCCGCCGCAAAGGCTTCGCTGAGCGTAGTGCCGGAAACGAAATCTTTGGTTTCAATCTTGACGCCTTTCATTTGGGCGGCGTAATACCCCTTGTCCAGTGCCACCAGCGCCGGAGCGTGGGTCAGGTTGGGAAAAAAGCCGATGCGAACGGTGGTGGCCGTCTGGGCCGAGCTGCTGCTCAGCGATGTCCAGAGCAGTGACGAGAGGAGCAGCACGGCCAAGGACTTGCGGGTGCGGTGTGTCATGTTGACCCTCCGGAGGAAGTGGATGTGATGAGAAGGCGGTGGGCAAAAGGGTCAGCCGGAAACCAGAGCAACCTCAGCACTTGAGCTTTACGCCGCAGCGGTCTGCAGTATCTCAGCAGACTAAAAGTCGAGCGGCTGTTGGTGTGAGCTTGATGGACAAACAGCTAAGGCAATGGATGCGGGCTTGAAGAGTGTGTACAAGATTTCACGCCGATCTGAGCAGCGCTTTAACTTTGCTGCTGATACGCCGCCCGCAGCACTTCAGCGACTTCTCGGCGGCTAAATTCCGGCGGCAAGTTTTCGCCGGCCCGCAGCTTCTCACGCACCTTGGTGCCACTCAGGATCAAATGATGAGAGCTGTCGTGCGGGCAGGTGCGCGGGCTGACCAGTTGGCCGCAGGTCTGGCAATAAAAGGTGTGTTCAAATTTGAGAATCTGGATGCCGAGTTCCTGCGGCGTGTACGCCCCGAAAATCTCCTGCGCGTCGTAGGTGCCGTAGTAGCTGCCGACCCCGGCGTGGTCGCGTCCCACGATAAAATGGGTGGCTCCGTAATTGCGCCGAGACAGCGCGTGCAACACCGCTTCACGCGGCCCGGCGTAGCGCATGGCGGCGGGGTAGACGCTCAGCAGCGTGCGCTGAGCCGGGTAATACTTGTCCAGCAGCACTTCGTAGGCCTGCATTCTGGTGGCGGCGGGTACGTCATCGCCCTTGGTCTGGCCGACCAGCGGGTGCAGCAGCAGGCCGTCTACCAGCTCCAGCGCCACTTTTTGCAAGTATTCGTGGGCGCGGTGAATGGGGTTGCGCGTCTGGAAAGCCACCGTACTGTGCCAGCCGCGTGCCTCGATAACCTCGCGTACCTCGGCGGGCGTGCGGTGGGCATGTGGGAAGTCGCCTCGCGGCACTTCAAACAGGGTCACCGCACCGGCCAGATACACGTCTCCGGCAGCGTAAAGGGCCGCCACGCCAGGGTGGGCTGGGTCGGTGGTGCGGTAGACCTCGCGGGCCTCATAGTCCTTTTGCGCCGTGAATTGCTCGCTGACTTGCAAGGTGCCCACCGGCTGTCCGGCGTGCGTCAGCAGCACCCGCCCGGTGTATTGGCCAGCTTCGTCACGGTGAACTGGCAAGGTGATGGGAATGCTCCAGGGCGTGCCGTCGGCGAGACGCAGGTGTTCAATCACTGACAAATAGTCTTGCTCGCCCAAAAAGCCGGTCAGCGGCGAATACGCTCCGGTGGCGATCATTTCGAGGTCGGCAAAGCTGCGCCCGCTCAGCTCCAGGCGCGGCAGATGCTCAAACGCGCCGAGCTCAAAATCTTCGCCCAAACGCACCACGCGGTTGACGAGTTCACCGCCCAGCGGCGTCGGCAAAGTCAGGTTAGAGGCAGCGAACTGGGTCAGTGGAGTAAGGGTCATTGCAGGGTCTCCGAGTGAGGACAATTGAAGGAAGGAGGTGGGGGAGAGTCTAGAAGAGTTGATAGAAAGGGTCAACTATTGGAGTGTGAGGAAGGAAATCGCTACGGTCATTTTCCCTGTGCTGCTTTTCAGGGGAAGGGGAGGCATCAGTACCTAGCTTCAGAGGCCCAGTTTCAGAGCTGCCCTGCTCCATCCCACAGCCCGCATTCTGTCTTGCCTTTACCGGCCCAGCGGCCAGCGCGGGCGTCTTCGCCAGCACGGACGGCGCGGGTGCATGTCCAGCAGCCGACGCTCAGGAAGCCGTCAAAGTACAGCGGATTCACAGGCAAGTCATGCTCGGCGGCGTAGGCTTCCAGCATCTGGCGTGTCCAGTGGGCCAGCGGGTTGATCTTGCGCCTCGCGTTTCCATCTTCCACAAAGGCAATCTCGGCGCGGGTGCTGGCCTGATCGCGGCTGCGGGCGTTCAGCAGCGCCGAAGGAGCTTTGCCGCGTAAATACTGTTGCAGCGGCGCGACTTTGCGAACCGCGCAGCAAGCATCTGGGTCGCAGGCGTACAAGTTGTCCGGCGTCTGACCGTCCTCAGGGTATGCGCCCGCGTTCAGCGTTACGAATTGCAGTTCGGGATAGCGGGCCGCGAGGCGATCACGGGTCGCTAGCGTTTCGGGGAAATGATAGCCGGTGTCCACGAAAACCACTTCGCCCGCGTAGCCGGCCCGCACCGCCAAGTCGATCAGCACCACGCCGTTGAGGTTAAAGGCGCTGGGCATCACCAGATCGGGGTGGGTGGCAAGCGCCCAACCGATGATTTCTAACGGATCAGTTTCAGGACTGAACGGCGGCAGGCCGACGAAGGGAGCAGCAGGATGACGCTCCAAAGCCGTCACACTCCCACTTCCTCGCGCAGTCCGGCCAATGGGCGCAGGCGCTCCAAGCATTCGGCTACGCTGAGCTGATCGGTTCGCAGGTGCAAGTCCGGCGCGGTGGGAGCCTCATAAGGATCAGAGACGCCGGTAAAGTGGGCAATCTCGCCTGCGAGGGCTTTTAAGTACAGGCCCTTCACATCGCGCTCGGTGACGGTTTCCAGCGGCGCGTCCACGAAGATTTCGTAGGCGCTGGGAAGCTGGCTCAGCACTTCGCGGCGGGTTTGGGCGTAAGGGCTGATGGCGCTGACAAGCACCGTGACGCCGTGCCGCGCCAGCAGTCCGGCCACGTAGCCGATGCGCCGCACGTTGGTGTCTCGGTCGGCTTTGCTAAAGCCCAAGCCTTTGCTCAAATTCTCGCGCACGCCGTCGCCGTCCAGCAGCTCAGCCCTGACGCCCGCCGAAACGAGTTCCTGATACAGCGCACCCGCCAGCGTGCTTTTGCCTGCCCCGGACAGTCCGGTTAGCCACAAGACTCGGCCAGTGTATTGGCTTTGGTGATGGTCGCTGCTCACGCCAGCACCAGTTCGGGTTCGGTAGCAAGCACATGGTCGGGCAAGAAGTTGGCCTGTCCCACGCGGTCAGCGTATTCTACGAAGCTCTCGGCGGCGGCTTTGTTGGCTTTGAAGTCGCTCAGCACTTTGTCGGTGTACTCAGTCAATCTATCGGCGGGCACCACGCCCCTCAGCTTCGCACCCACCCGCTCGGCTTGCCCGATGCTTCCGGCCAGATGCACGTTGTACACCTCGTCAAACGCCCCTTCCTCACCCTCTTTGCTGGCCCGCTGCGCTCCCATAAAGCCCAGATCGGCCACCTGATAGCGGGTGCAGGCATTCGAGCAGCCCGTCAAATTGATCACGAACGGCACGTCCAAGTCGCTGTGCTTGACTTCCAACTCGTCGATCAGGCCCGCCACCCGCGCTTTGGTTTCGGTCAGCGCCAAGCGGCAAAACTGGGTGCCGGTGCAGGCGATGGTGGTGCCGCGCAAGGTGGCTTTGGGAGCCAAGTCCAGCGCCCGCAGTTCGTGGGTCAACGCGTCCAAATCTCCGGTTTTGACGTGCGGAATCATCATGTTCTGAAAGGCGGTGGTTCGCACGACCCCTTTGCCGTACTTATCGGCCAAATCGGCCAGCGCCCGCGCTTTTTCGGGGTTGATTCGGCCCACCGTCGTGGACAGCACCACATAATTCAGGCCGTCACGCTGCGGGTTGATGCCCAGCACGTCGCTGCCGCCGAAACGGGCCACCGGCGCGGCGGGGCCGTCCTGCAGGGCGTAACCCAGATACTGAGTTTCCACGATTTCGCGGAATTTCTCCACGCCGAGGTCTTTGATCAAGTACTTGAGGCGGGCTTTTTTGCGGTTGAGGCGGTAGCCGTGATCGCGGTAGGCTCCTGCAATCGCCCGCCCGACTTCCACCACTTGCTCAGGCCTGATGAACACGCCCAGCCGCTTGGCGAGGTGCGCCACCGCGCCCAAGCCGCCGCCCACCCACACGTCAAAACCCACTTCGCCGCCGACTTCGTGCGCCAGAAAGCCGATGTCATTGATCAGGTGAATGCCTTCGAGTTCCGGCGTCGCCGTGATGCTGATCTTGAATTTGCGCGGTAAGTCTTCAAAGTCTTTGTTGCCGCTCAAGCTGCCTTCCATCGCGGCGGCCAGTGGGCGCACGTCTAAGCGCTCGCGGGCGTCGAGTCCGGCCAGCGGCGAAGCGATCACGGCCCGCACGGTGTCGCCGCAGGCTCCGCGTGTATGCAGGCCCACCGTCTCCAAGCGCTCCAAAATGGCAGGGATGTTTTCAATTCTCAGCCAGTGAAATTGGAAGGCTTGGCGGTCGGTCACGTCCAGTAGGCCGCGCCCGTAGTCCTCGGCAATGCCCGCCACCACTCTCAGTGCGGCGCTGCTCAGCTCGGCGGTGGGCACTTTGACGCGCATCATCAGGTAGCCGTCTTCCTGCGGGCGCTGCGGATAAACACCGGCCCATTTCAGCAAATCCATTTTCTCCGGGTTGATGGCTCCGGCGGCGGCGTACTGCGGAATCAGGTCAAAGATTTCAAAAGGCGGCAGTGACTTTTTCAGAAGTTCAATATCAGACATGTGGGCTCCGGTGGGATCGTGTCAGGCTTTGGCGGTCAGGCGGTAGCGCAGCATTTTGTACTGGAAGTACATCCAACACCCCACACAAACGCTTTTGGTCAAGTTGAGCAGCACCAAGCCAATCACCACGAAGCCGAGAACCACGCCCAGTCCGGTGAGGCCGCTCAGCAGTGCCAGCGCCGAAGCCAGCAAGAATGCGCCGCCGACGCCCTGCGCGAAGTGGTGCGCTTCAGGCGACTCGCCCACAAGATTGGGCTTCAGGCCCAGCAGGGGAGACGCAGCCAGGTAAGCCGCTTTCATGGGGCTGCGCTTGGGCCACACCGCTCCCGCGAGCATGGCGGCACCCAGCGCGGCGATCAGCCAAGGCTGGCGAAACAGCAGCGCGGCGGCAGTGAGGCCCACCACGCTGAGCTGGTTGAACTTGAGGGCCGAGAGGTCAGTTTGCACGCCCGGTATTATTGACCAAACTTGTCAATAAAGAAAGTGAGTTGTTTGGTCAACTTGTCATGCCAACCAAATACGCAAGCTGCGACGGCTTCCTGCGCCAAGCACATGGTGTTTTATGGGTGTGAAAAAGCAAGCATGACCGGCGTTTCAAGCCGTGCTCATGATTTCACTGCTGACTCAGACTCTGAACTGTGCGAGCGGATCAGCCTTGAATCCGGGCCGGAAGAAACTGAGCAAGACAATCCCTACACTTGGCAGCCATTTTGAGGCGCTAGCCTCAGCGGATGCTCTCCCCAGCTTCTCCACCGGTTATTCGCCGCCTTTACGGCTTGCTGCTGCCTTACCGCCGCACCGTGCTGATCGGGATGTGCTGCTTGATCGGCAGTGTGGCCGCCGAACTCTATCCACCGCTGGTGTGGGGCCGGGTGGTGGATTTGGGCCTCATGAAACGCGATTGGCGCTTTGTCGGCTGGCAACTGGCGCTGCTGGTGGTCATCTTCGCCGCGCAGCAGGTGTTGGCCGCTTGGCGCGGGCTGCTGCTGGAGCGGGCCGGGCAGCAACTGACTTTTGATCTGAGGATGCGGCTGTACAACAAACTGGCCGGGCAATCGGCGGCTTACTTTGAGTCTCAGCGCAGCGGCGACCTGCTTTCCCGCGTCACCGCCGACGTGGACGGCATTCAAGATGTGCTGCTGCGCGGCACCGACGCCGTGCTGGGCAACGCCCTGCGCTTAATCGGGGTGGTCGCTATTTTTATCGCCCTCCAACCGCTGCTGGGCGTGATCGTGACGCTGCCGATGCTGGTGGTGGGCTTGCTGCTGCGGCGCTACAACAGCAACGTTCGCCCGGCTTACCGCGCGGCCCGGAACCGCCTCGGCGATTTGTCGGCGCTGATCGCCGACCGGCTGGCGGGTATCCGGGTGGTGCAGGGCTTTGCCCGCGAGGACGCCGAGGCCCAGAAAGTAGAAGCCATCGGTGAGTCGCTCTATCAGGAAGGAGTCAAAGCCGTGCAACTGCGCAACCGGGCTTTTCCGGTGGTGCGCTTCGTGTCCAACTTCGGCAACATCTTGATGCTCGGCGGCGGCGTGCTGCTGATCAGTCGCGGTCAATTTACGCTGGGCGGCCTGCTGGCTTACCGGGGTTACGGACGCTACTTTTACGGCCCGATTGACGACCTGGTCAATATCAACGACTTGTTGCAGCGGGCCGAAGCCAGCGGGCGGCGCATTTTTCAGGTGCTGGACGCGCCGCAGCAGATCGCCGAGTTGCCCGGCGCTCGCCCACTCGCTCAGCCTGTACGCGGCGAGGTGGCTTTCGAGCACATCACCTTTGGCTACGACTCCGCCGCGCCCGTTTTGAAGGCACTGAGCCTGCACGTTCCGGCGGGGCAGCGGGTGGCGCTGCTCGGCGCGTCGGGCGCGGGCAAAAGCACCTTGATCGGACTGCTGACCCGCACCTACGATCCCCAAGCGGGGCGGGTCACCTTAGACGGCCAAGACGTGAGTGAACTGACCTTGCCCTCGCTGCGCCGCGCCGCCACCGTGATGCAGCAAGACACCTTCCTTTTTCACGACACGGTGCTGGAAAATGTCCGGTATGCCCGACCAGACGCCACCCCGGAAGAAGTGCAGGCGGCTTTGACGGTGGCGGGCGCGGCTGAGTTCGTGGCTGCCTTGCCGCAGGGCCTGAACACCATGGTCGGTGAGCGCGGTGTGCGGCTGTCGGGCGGCCAGCGCCAACGCCTCGCCATCGCGCGGGTGCTGCTGGCCAACCCCGCCGTGCTGCTGCTCGACGAACCCACCAGCGCCCTGGACACCGAATCGGAAACGCAGATCGTCGGCGCTCTGGAACGCTTGATGCGGGGCCGCACCGCCTTAATCGTCACCCACCGCTTGTCGCTGGCCCGCAGCGCCGACCGGATCGTGGTGCTGGAAGGCGGTGAAATCGTGGAGGACGGCAAGCCCGAAGTGCTGCGCCGCCTGCGCGGTGGCCGCTACGCCGCGCTGGAGCAGGCCGCTCTGCTCTCCGAGGGCGTGCTGGCCGATGACTGAGCAGGGCGTGAGAAGTTGGGTCGTAGGGTAAGCGCCAGAATCGTCCGCTTCAGGATTCGTGAAGACGGTATTCGATCTTGTCACCCAGAGCGCGGCTGTAGGCGCAGATGGCTTTGCCTTTATCGACGAGGTGCTGGGCTTGCTCCCGCGTCAATTCGGGCAGGGTGATGTCCAGCGCTCCCGTCAAATCATGCGCCTCACCGTTGGCAATCAAGCCGACCTCGGCCCGCACGCCCATCACCCCGAACTCGGGATAGTGCTCGGCGCGGGCGGCTGCGCCCATCGCGCTTTCAAAGCAGGACGCCAGCGCGGCGGCAAAGAGCTGCTCCGGCGTGCTGCCTTCTCTGCCGTTGCCGCCGAGTTCGGTGGGTACGGCCAGGCGAACTTTGAGTTGATCGTCTTGGCTGTCCACATGTCCGGCGTGGCCCCCGTGAGCGTCGGTTTGGTCATGTTCGCCAGTGTGCTGGGCACTGTGCCCGCTCTCGGTAGGAGGCGATACGGTTCCGGCTCAGCGGTGAAGTTTGATTTAGAAAAGCTAAGCAGCTCAGGCGTTGGGCTTGAGCAGGTGCCCCAAGCAGTGGCCGTAGCTCACCCCCTGCTGGGCGTCGATCACCAAATCCTGCACGCTGAATTCTTGCAGCACCGAGAGCATGGCGTCTCTCATGCGGGTATAAATCGTGTTGCGGGCGTGGCAGCGCTCTTCTTCCACGCAGCTCTCGCGCCAGTTTAGGCTGATGCAAGACAGCGGAGCCACCGGCCCGTCCACGGCGCGAACCACCTCGCACAGCGAAATGAGCTGCGGCCTGCGCGCGAGGGAGTAGCCGCCGCCGATCCCTTTTTTGCTTTTCACCACGCCTTTGGCGCTGAGTGCGGCTAGAATCCGCACCAAATAGGGCCGAGCGATATGGGTGTGTTCGCTGATCTCTTCGCTGGACACCCAGCGCTGAGCCTCCTGCGTGCCGAGGTAGCCCAGCGCCTGAAAAGCATAGATGTCGGTGGTGGATAAGCGCATAGAAGTCTGAGTTTAGCGCTTGTTGAGCTGTTTTGTCAGGTATTGTGCTCCGGCTTTGGGGGTATGCTTTGGCCATGAGCAGCCCAGCCCCACGCCAATGACACAGAAGGCGATGAGTGTTGAGGACTACTTGCGTACCGAGGAACTCAGCCCCGTCAAGCGTGAGTACGTGGGCGGATTCGTGTATCCGCTGCACGGCGCTACGCGTTCACAGGCGGGGACGAGCAAAGCCCATATGCGGATCAGCCTCAACATCATCAAAGCGGTGGATGCTGCTGCCACACGCTTAGGCTGCCGCACCTCCATGGCCGATATGAAACTGCGAATAGAAGATAGTAATGCCTTTTACTACCCCGACGTGATGGTGGCGTGCGAGCCCGACAACGGGGAGGCGTATTTTGAAACGGAACCGTGTTTATTGGTCGAGGTTCTTTCCAAAGGCACCGCCAGCGTTGACCGGCACGCCAAATATCAGGCCTACACTGCTATCCCCAGTCTTCAGACTTATCTGATCGTGGAGCAGAACGAGCGGCGGGTTTACGCCTACGGACGCGGCGTTAAGCAGTGGCAACTCAGCGAGATGGTTGGGCAAGGCGATATTGCTTTGCCGTGCCTGAATCTCTCGCTGAGCTTGGATGAAATTTACTTCGGGGTGCTGGAGGGCTGAGACGCTCTATTCGTCGGTGTCTTCCGGCCACTCGGCGTTGGAATAAACGTTTTGTACGTCGTCCAAATCTTCGAGCGCTTCGATGAGCGTCATCAGCTTGCTCACGTCATCGCCGCTGACCGCCACCGTGCTGCTGGGCACCCGTGAAAGCTGGGCGCTCTCCACTTTGAAGCCTTTTTCGGTGAGGCCTTCTGAAACCGCATACAAATCGTTGGGCGCGGTGCTGATCTCCAAGCCTTCCTCGCCTTCCTGCAAGTCTTCCGCGCCGAGTTCGATGGCGGTTTCCTGCGCGGCTTCGGAGTTTTCCGGCAAGTAGATCAGGCCCTTGTTTTCAAACTGCCACGCTACCGAGCCGCTGTTGCCCATGCTGCCGCCCTTTTTGCTAAACACACTGCGGACTTCGGCCACCGTGCGGTTGACATTGTCGGTCAGCGTTTCGACGTAAAGAGCGGTTCCGCCGGGGCCGTAGCCCTCGTAGACCGCTTCCTTGTACTCGGTGGCCCCACTCTCGCTGCTGATGGCCCGCTTGATGGCGTTGTCGATATTGTCGACTGGCACGTTGTCTGTTTTGGCGGCGGCAATCGAGTTTTTGAGGCTCAGATTGCCCGCAGGGTCGCCGCTGCCGCCGGAGCGAACCGCTGCCGTGATGGCCCGAAGGTGTTTGCTGATGGTGGCCGAACGCTTTTTGTCGTTGGCTCCCTTTTTCCGTTTGATCTGCGACCATTTGCTGTGTCCTGCCATGTCAGCCAGCAGTTTAGCTCATCTAAGCGGCACACAAGCGCCCTACCGCATCATTTTCGGGAAGCCGATTTTTTGGGCATAGCCTCAAGCCAGCACCGTAGGCAGGGAAAGTGTCCGCTTGCTTTGCCACACTGTCACGCACGCTCACTTCTCACCCAAAATAATGCTCAGATGAAAGCGTAATCTCAGTTAGGTTTCGGCCCAATGGTTTCGTTCATTTTCGCTTCGGGAGGCCCATCCATGAAACGACTCAAGCGGCGCACCTACACTCTGCTCAGCTTCGCTCTGGCTTCGTCGGCGCTGGGATTTTGCGGCTTTTTTGTGGCCAAAGGTGACACCAAGCTGTTTAACCGCAGCAATCAGGTGGTGATCGCCCGCGACGGCAAACGCAGCGTGTTCACCATGATGAACGACTATCAGGGCGACGCCAAAGACTTTGCCCGCATCGTGCCGATTCCGGTGGTGCCGAAGCGCGAGGATCTGAGCATCGGCGATCCCAGCATCATCAAAAAGCTGGACGCCTACAGCGCACCGAGGCTGGTGGAATATTTTGACGAAGACCCGTGTGCGCCTCCGCCCGTGATGATGGATGCTGTGCCCGCGCCGAGTGCAGCTCCCATGCAAAAATCGGAGGCCCGCGCCAATGCCTTGGGCGTCAAAATTGAAGCCAGCTATCAGGTGGGCGAGTACGACATCGTGATTTTGAGCGCCAAGCAGCAAGACGGCCTCGCCACTTATTTGCGCGGCGAAGGCTATAAGTTACCCGCTGGAGCCGATGAAATGCTGGGCGGCTACATCAAAGGCGGCATGAAATTCTTCGTGGTGCGTGTCAATATGGAGCGCTTCGATAAGAGCGGCGGCGGATTCCTCAATCCGATTGTACTGTCTTACACGTCCGACAAGTTTATGTTGCCGATTCGCCTCGGCACGCTCAACTCGCCGGGTGAGCAAGATTTGACGGTGTATCTGCTTTCGCCGTATGGCCGGGTGGAAACCAGCAATTACCGCACCGCGCCGATTCCTACCGACAAAGAAGTGCCGATGCTGGTTCAAGATCAGTTCGGTTCCTTTTACCGTCATGTGTTTCGTAAAGCTTACGAGCGTGAAGGCAAAAGCGTAGCTTTTATGGAGTATGCCTGGAACACCAACAACTGCGATCCCTGCGCGGGTGAGCCGCCGACGGCCGCCGAACTCAAGAAAGCGGGGGTGTTCTGGGAGCAGCAGCAGGGCTTCGGCGGCAGGTCGGTGCCGTTACCGCCGCCGGGCCAGGGTTCTATCCGGCCGAGCGGAAACGGTGAAGCCAAGCCGGTGTTCCTCACGCGCCTGCACGTGCGCTATACCCGCGCCACCTTTCCCGAAGATTTGCAGTTCAAGCTCACTGACAATCAAGACACCTTTCAGGGCCGCTACATTCTGCGCCACCCTGCTGAGAGTGGCAAAACCTGCGCGGCCAGCAAGAGTTACACCGCTTCACTCAAGCGCCGAGCTGAGCTGCAAGCCCAGACGCTGGCCAATCTGACCGGCTGGGACATCAACCACATCCGGCAGCGCATGGCCGAGTAGGGTTAGGGTGGCCGAATAAGAGCGAAGCGCATTAGGAAGCGGCTGGCCGTGAGACAATGCCCACATGACGGATTTCTCTTCCAGAACCGACGCGCCGACCCGTTCAGGGTTCGTGGCGATTATCGGCAAGCCCAATGTGGGCAAAAGCACTCTCCTCAATACCTTTTTGGGTGTCAAGGTGGCCCCGACCAGCCCCCGCCCGCAAACCACCCGCAAAGGGGTGCGCGGCATCTACACCACCGACGACGCGCAGCTCGTCTTTGTGGATACCCCCGGCATTCACAAGCCCAAAGACGCTATGGGCAAGTACATGAACAACGAAGTCAATACGGCTCTGAGCGACGTGGACGCGGTGGTGTGGGTGGTGGATCTGCGCCATCCGCCCACCGACGAAGACCGAATGGTGGCCCGCCAGATTCGGGATTTGCCCAAGGCGCTGACCTTGGTGGGCAACAAAACCGACGTGGCCAAGTACCCCGACGAGGCCATGAAGCTGTATAAGGCGTTGCTGGAAGGCCGCGAACAGCTCAGCGAAGTGATGCTCAGCGCCCAGAACAATCCGGCGCGGGTACAGGAGCTGCGCGACCAACTTCTCTCGGAGCTGCCGGAGAATCCCTTTTTCTTTCCGCGTGGAGCCAGCAGCGATCAGAGCCGCGAGCAGTGGGCCGCCGAGATCATCCGCGAGGAAGCCATGAAGAAGTTGCGCGACGAGTTGCCTTACGCGGTGGCCACCCGCGTCAACTCGTGGACGGAGCGTGACGACGGCCTTCAGCGTATCGAGGGTGAGATCATCGTTGAAAAAAGCTCCCACAAAGGTATGGTCATCGGCGCAGGCGGCAAGCAACTGCGCGAAATCGGTCAAGCGGCCCGCAAGCAACTCGAAGTCTTCCTGAACCACAAAGTCTATCTGGGCTTGGAAGTCATCGTGATCAACGGTTGGCGTGAAGACGTTGAGGCTCTACGCGAGTTGGGATACGAGTAATAAAGTATCTTCACCCTTTTTCTAAGAGACGAAGACAGTTTTGACTTTGATGGGTTGGTTAAGTTGAACTAGTCGAGTCGTCTTTCCATCTGTCATCAACGCGGCAAATCTTATTGCCGTTCCGTCATCTAATCGGATATTTAACTCAGCTGTGTAGCGTCGGTTACCGTTGATGAAGACCTCTTTGCTTATTGGAGCACTTTTATACACTTTGTCTCCAGCCAAAATATAAAAACTATGAGCGACCACATTGGACGGAATGGGAAGATCAGAAGCTAAGTTGATGATGGCAAATGTGGGGCTCTTTCTGTTGTTTCCGCTGTTGACTATTTCTGCTGTGACAGTGATTGTTGCTCCGCTTAAAGTGATGCTTGAAGGCGCAGTTTCAATTTCCGAGCTTGTAGGGTTTGGGAGTGTGACTGTGTTGCAACCTGCCAAAAGTAGTGTGCCTGTTAGTAAAAAATCAAATCGTTTCACAAATCGAGTCTAACAAAAAGCGGGCGAGGAGTCTTGACACTCCCGCCCGCTTCTCTTTGCCATCTACTTGTTACAAATCCCGTTTCTCGAAAGCGAAGATCGCCAACACTGAAAAGCCGACCGTGTAAATGACCATTAAGATGATCGGCTGTGTCAAATCTCCCTGACGGCTGTAGAGATCGAGGTAAGTGGTAATCAAAATCTTTTGCAGCGCTTCGGGAAAGACCACCAACATATTCATGATCTGGATGGTGGCCAGCGTAGCCAGCGCCGCCGCCGCCGTGTTGAGGTAAAGCACCGCGAAGAGCAGGGCCAGCGCCGCAATCGGCATCAGCGCCAGGGCGTCGAGGAAAAAGGAGCGCAGCACTTGGCCAAACGCCTCGCCGCTGCTGAGTTGGCCCACGCCCACGAATAGGCCCGGCCCCAGCCCGGTGCCGCCGCTGAAATCGCCGAAGCCGAAGCGCAGGCCCGCCACCATACTGGCCACCAGCAGCACGGTGAGCAGCATGGCCGGGTAAATCAGCGCAGTAATCAGTTTGGCGATGATAATTCGGCTGCGGTCAATCGGGCGCAAAATCAGCGGAGCCAGCGTGCCCTGCGAAATCTCGCTGCCGATCATCTCGGCGCAGGTCAGGGCCACCAAGAGCGGCAGCAAAAACTGGGTGATGGTAATCAGCGAGAGCGTCGGCACTTGCCAGCCGCTGACGATGACCAGGTTATACACTTCTTTGAGGCGCGGGGCGAGCGGCCAAATCCACGGCAGCAGCACGCAGATGAGAACGGCCAAGCGGGCGCTGCGGGCACCGAACAGCTTGCGAAATTCAAGAGCAATGAGAGTCAGCATCAGTTTTGCTCCACCCGTTCGCGGTAGTACTCGTAGAGGTCAAAATGGTCGGGGCTGGCCTCAAACACCCGGATGCCCGCCGAGGTGAGTTGCGAGAGCGCGTCAGGTACACGTGACTCGCCGCCGAGGTGGGCGATGGCGTAGGGCGTGCGGGTCGTCGCCTTTTTGACATAAGGCAGCGCTGAGAGAATCTGGGTGGCTCCCACCGGATCGTCCACCCGAAAACGGTAAGCCGCTTGGCGGGCGCGGAGGTCTACCGAGTCGACCATCCGCCCGCCGGTCAGAATGCCGACGGTGTGGGCATAGGTGGCGATTTCGCGCAAGTGGTGGGTGCTCAAAATCACCGCGCAGCCGCTGGTGGCTAGCCCGGTCACGATCCGGTGAATCAGGCCGATGCCCAAAGGATCAAGCCCCGAAGTCGGCTCATCGAGGATCAGCACTTTGGGTTCGGCCAGAATCGCTGCCGCCACGCCGAGACGCTGCCGCTGCCCCAGCGAATACTGCCCCACCGGGCGGTCAGCCATGCGGGTGAGTTCGAGGAGGGCCAGCACCTCGCGCACCCGGTCACGGCTGATTTTTTTGGTGCCGGGGGCCATTGCCGCGAGCTGGGCGTGCATGCTCAAGTTCTGCGAGCCGGAAAACTGCGGGTAAAACTTGGCCGGCGCTTCCACCACTGCGCCCAAGTTGGCGCGGGCACGCGGGCCGTCGCTGTGAACGTCGCGGCCCATGATCGTGACCTCGCCGCCAGTCGGAAAGGCGAGGCCAGTCATACAGCGGATCAAGGTGGTTTTGCCCGCACCGTTGGGGCCGGTCAAGGCATAAACCTCGCCGGGTTTGACGCCCAGCGAGACTTCTTCGAGCACCACCTGATCTTTGTAGCGTTTCTGAAGGCCCTTGACCTCAATGGCCGGGCGCACGGGAGCAAGTGAGGATTTCGTCACAGAGTCAGCTTAAGGCAAACAAGCAGACGGGGTTCTTACACGCCAGCCGGCTTTTTTTCCACTTGAATTTGCTCCACCTCATAAAATGTTTCTTCCAAGATGCGTTCAGGAAATTTGCGAATAAAATCCACCGTGCTCAGCGCCTGGGAGCGGTGGCAGGCAATCGCTTGCAGTTTGCGGGTGATGTGGCGGCTCACGTCGCGCTTGATATTGGGCGGGATCCACATGGCCAGAAGCTCTTCATTTTCCGGCGGCTTTTCGGAGGCGTAATACCACAGCTTGGGCCGCTCCTGTTCCGGTAAGCTGTCCCAAGCGGCTTTGACGGCTCTGTGAGCAGTGATGTGGTCGGGGTGGCCGTTGCTGCCGTTCGGCGGAAAAGCCAGTACGGTTTCGGGTTTGTGGCGCTGCATGGCGTCGCGGGCGGCCTCGACCAGCGGCTCAAACGGCTGGTCTTTGAGGTACTTGTCGGGAAAGCTGAGCTGCTCGTGTACTTGCAGTCCGATCACGTCCAAGCAGGCCCGCAGCTCCAACTCGCGCAGCTTGGCGAGTTCCTCGGGCGTGTTGCACAGGCCCAGCGTGCGTCCCGCTTCGCCGCGTGTCAGGGTCACGAGGCCAACCGTGTGGCCCTGTTCAATCAAGTCCATCGAGGTGCCGGACGCGCCGTACACTTCGTCGTCGGGGTGGGGAAGAATCAGCAGGAGTTTCATCTTGGTTGGGTTGGCGGTGGCCAGGTTCAGTGAAGTTGGGGCGGCAGTCATAACGATCAGGATACGGCGTTCATTCGCTCAATTGCCGCTGCCGTCCTGGAAAAGTACCGCCGATCCAGAATGGCTGGTGCCGACCAAGCGCGGTGAAGAATCGCTAAGTAACGGACGAACGCTTAGAGAGCAAGCCTTCGTACACGCCCAGCAAGGCCTTGGCCCGTACCCGCAAATCGTATTGCTGAGCACTGGCTCTGGCCGCGGCGCGGCGGCGCGGCAAGGTTGCGGGTTCGAGAGCGCTTAGCAGGCCCTCGGCAAGCGCTCCCGCGTGGGCCTCTCTGATCAGGCCGTTTTCGCCGAGCAGCGCACTGGTGTGAATCAGGTCTTCGGCAGCTGGACTGCGGGCGGCCACCAATGGTGTGCCTGCCGCCAGCGCCTCGATCATCGACATCGGCAAGACTTCACTGGTGCTGGCGGTGATGAACACGTCGGCGGCGGCCAAGAGCTGCGGCACTTCCGCGTAAGGCAGCGCTCCGGTAAACACCGCGCCCTGCGGCCTGCGGGCTTCCAGCGCGGACTTCACCGGCCCGTCGCCCACCACCAGCAGCCGGAGGTCGGGGCGGCGCTGACGGGCTTCGTCAAAGGCCCGCAACATCACGTCCAGATTTTTTTCGGCGGCCAAACGGCCCAGCGAAATCACCAGCGGAGCCTCATCCGGCACCCCGTAGCGCTCCCGAACGGCCCGGCGAATCTCTGGCGTGTCTGCCGCCTGAAACGCCTGCAAATTGACCGGATTGGGCATCAGGGCCACCGAGCCGCCGTAGCCGTAATCGCCGAGCATCTCGGCCATCGCCCGCCCCGGCACCAGCACCTGATCCACGCTGCGGGCAAAGGCCGCCACGTGCGCCCGCGTGAGGCTGCGGCTGACCCGGCGCGGCACCAGCGGCGCGTAGTGCAGGTACTGCTCGTACTGGGTGTGGGCGGTAAATACCACCGGCGTCTGAAAGCGCCGCGCCCAAAAGCGGGCCAAAATCCCCGGCAAAAACGGGTGCATGGTATGGAAAATGTCGGTGCCCCGCAGCGGCAAGCCTGCCACCGCTGGCGGATTGGGCCACAACAGCACTGGATAATCGGCGGGCGTGCCCATCATGGTACTGGGCAGGCGGTACACGCCGTCCTCAGCGGGGGGGCGGGTAGGGTGGTTGGGCGCGTAGATGCTGACCTCGTGGCCGAGTGAGCGCAAACCCTGCGCGAACAAAGCGGTGCTGGTCGCGACCCCATTGCGCGAGGGAAGATAAGTGGTGGTGACAAAGCCAATCCGCACGGTAGTGCTGAGTGTAGCGTGATCGGCGGCCCTATAACCGCTGCTGAGCGCTTCAGGTAGACTTGCTCCATGACCAGCTCTTCTCCAGCTCCTTCCCTCGCGCCGCTGATTTTGCCGTGCGTGGACATCCAGCAGGGCCGCGCCGTGCGCTTATACGAAGGCGACCCCGAGCGCGAAACGGTGTATTTCGATTCGCCGCTGAAGGCCGCCGAGCACTGGGTGGCGCGGGGCGCGGGGATGCTTCACCTCGTTGACCTGGACGCCGCCACCGGACGCGGCGAAAATAAAGCCATCATCGCTGAGATTGTGGGCGCAGTGGGCGTGCCGGTCGAGGTCGGCGGCGGTATCCGTGACCACAAAAGTGCCGAGGCGCTGCTGCAACTCGGTGTGGCGCGGGTGGTGATCGGCACGGCGGCGGTTGCCCATCCCGAGCTGGTGAGCGAACTGCTCGCCGCGCACGGCCCCGAGCGGGTGGTGGTCAGCGTGGACGCCCGCGCTGAAGGTGGGCGCTTAGAAGTCGCCACCCACGGCTGGGCACAGGGCAGCGGCGTGCAGGTGGCCGAGATCACCGCCGACCTCGCCGGACGCGGCTTAGAGATCCTGATCTTTACCGATGTCAGCCGCGACGGAACTTTGCGAGGCCTCGACGCCGCTCTGATGGCTGAAATCCGCAAGTTGTGGATCAATACCTTGATTGTGGGCGGCGGCGTGCGCGACCTTCAAGACGTGGCCTTGCTCGAAGCCCTCAAGGTTCAGGGCGCAATCGTGGGCCGCGCCATTTATGAAGGGACGTTGCCTTATCCGCTGCCGGTTTAGGACAGCGCTGGGTGGGCAGGGCAAACATAATAGACCGGTCGGCGGCGAGCCAAGCGTCACGCTCTGTCGCGTCTCAGAACCGCGCCGTTCCGCGTCCCAGCAGCAAGGTGCCCAGTCCCCAAGCGCTGCCGACAATCGCCAAGCTCGCCGCCAGCGCCGGAATGCTCAGCGTGGCGCTGAAGGCCAGTAAGCCTGCCAGCGGGCCGGAGATGTCGGGCAACGCGAGGTGCAGTTTTCTGGCGACGCTGCGCCCCGCCGCGTAGACGCTGACGCTCAGGCCGGTGAGTGCCGCCAGTCCACTCAGCAGGGCCAGCACCAGTCCCGCGTCCGTCCAGCCGAACGAGAGTAGCAGCAGGCCCAGTCCGCTGAGGCCCAGTCCGGCCAGCGTGCCTGCTGCCAGCGTGCGAATGGGAGCGCGGCGCTGGGTGCGGGCCAAAGACGCGCCCCAGCCGCCCCGCAGCAGCAGGGCAGTGACCGCCAGCAGCAGCCCCGCGCCCAGCCAGCGCTCCAGCAGCAGGTTCGGCTTGGGATGCGCCGCGCTCAGCGCTGTCAAGTGCCCTTGCAGCGGCGTGTTTTGGATGGCGTCCCATAGCGCGGGTAAAGTCAATACGCCGGTCATGGCGAAGGCGAGCGTGCCCAACCGCTGCACCGCTGGGGTGGGCCGCGCCACGATCAGCCAACTCAGCAGTGCCAACACCGCCACGCCGAGAAGGGCGGGCAGTGGCAGCGCGAACGGCGCGGCGCTGCCGAGGAGTCCCAGGGCGCTCCTGGCCGCTTCATTGCCGCGCAGCACGGTGAGGCCGCCGAAGGCCAGCACCACGCCCAGTCCGCCCAAGCCTGAAGGTCCGCCGGGTGGATTGAGCCGGGTGCGGCCCAGCGGCGGCAGCGTTTCATGGATAGGCGTCTGAGGAGTCGGGGCATCTGCTGGTGCGTCAGCCTGAGCCGCCTCCGCCGCCACACGCGCCGCCAGCGAAAAGGCCAATGAGCGCGGCAGCTCCGGCTTGGGCCACTGCCGCAGGAGTTGGGCGAGCGGGTCGGTTTCGTCTGTTTCTTTCGGTTGCCCGTCTTCAGCGATCCGCGCGGCGATGCTAAAGGCCACCGAACGCGGCAAGGCCGCTTGCTGCTGCACGCTGTCAAACCAGCGGCTGATGGTGATGTCGCTGAGGACTTCAGCGGCCAGCGAGTGTGGCAAAGCAGGAGGAGCGGCGGCGCTGAGGACTTGCTGAGCTTGAATGTCTCGCCTTATTTCGGCGCTGAGTGAACGCGGCATCGGCGGGGTTTCGGCGCGGCTCAGCAAATGGCCAGCCGCCGCCCAGCGCTGAGTTTCACGCTGCTGCTCGGGGTCTTGCAGCGCCGCCTCAAGCTCGACTTGCTCATGGGCGCTGAGCATTTCGCCGTCCTGAGCGCGGTGCCACAAATCGCGCCAACTGTTCTGAGTCATGCTCTCACCGCCCTTTCGCCCCCGTTTCCTCACTGCCACAAAAAGGCCAAGGTTGGCCCCATACCTGCTCTACGCGCCTTGGCCCCGCCGAGTTCCCGGCAGCAAGTTTAATGTTAAAGAGTTCGGGTAAACATGAAAAAGCTCAGCGCCGTTCCCACGCTCACGGCCCGCAACCCGATTTCTGCGTTCAGTGAATATCGCTGAGACTCGTCAGCAGCGACGAGAGCTGCTCTTTGGCGCGGTACACCCGGCTTTTGGCGGTGCCGAGGGCCACGCCCTGAATGCGGGCGATGTCGTCGTAAGGCAGGTCTTCGACAAAGCGCAGCACCACCGCCTCGCGGTATTCGGGGGCGAGCTGCATCAAAGCACGCTGCACGCGGTCTTGGGTCTGAGCGCTCTCGGCTTCCTGCACCGGACTGCGCGAGGTGCTGACCACCTCAAAGCCCACCTCGTCTTGGGCTTCTTCGAGCGAAAAACGGCCGAGCTGCTTGCGGCGGTGCTTTTCGATTTGGGTGTTGCGGGCAATTTGGTACAGCCACGGCAGCGCCCGCTCTCCAACCCTGAAGGTGCGAATCGAGCGCCAAGCCCGGTAAAAAACTTCTTGGGTTAGGTCTAGGGCGTCTTCGGCGTGGCCTTCGAGGCGGTACAAATAAGCGTACATTCGCCGTTCGTAGAGCGAGATAAAAGCCTGCCACGCCGCTTCGTCGCCGCTCTCGAGTTGAGCGAACAAGGCGGAGTCAATCACATCTTCAGGCAAACTCATCATGCCTAAGATACAGCCAAGCGTCACTTTTGGGCGTCTATCTTTTGGTTGAGGTGGGTTGGCCAAGAGAGGTGAAGAGCAGGGGCCAAAAAACAGCGGTCAAATGAGCGGCGGCCAAATGAGCAGCAGCCAAGCTCGGTACTCAGACTTTGCCGTTAACATGGCGCGGTGTCTTCAGCTCCCGCCGCTTCCCCCGCCGATTCGTCGCTGGCCCACAGCCTTTCGCAGGCTATCTTGCCGCTGTTGCCGCCGCTGTCGCTGGGCGCGGTCTTGGGCTTCGCGGCGGGCTACGCCGTGCGGGTGGTGGGCCGCGTGGCCCTGCTGATCGTCGGCCTGCTGTTCGTGGCGATTCAACTGCTCTCGTACTTTGACCTCATTAGCGTCAACTGGCTGCGCTTTGAAGCGCTCAGCGGCCCCTGGCTGCAAGACAGTGGCAAAAGCGTTTGGAACTGGGTGTCCGGCGTGCTGACCCATGATCTGCCGTTTGGCGGCGCGTTCGTGGTCGGGCTGCTGCTGGGGCTGCGCAGCCGCTGAAAAGCCGACACTATTCAAAAAGCCGCTCTCCCTCTCCGGAAAGCGGCCCCTGCTTTTTGACTTGAGCTGTTCAGCCTTAAAGACTAGAACTCGTCGTCTTGATCGTCGTCTTCGCCGTGGGCGTGGCCGTGCGCCAACTCGTCTTCTGTCGCGTCGCGCACACTCTTGATGGTCACGTCAAAATTAAGCACTTCTCCGGCCAGCGGCGGGTTAAAGTCGACCGTCACGTCGTCGCCGTCTAAGCCCATCACGGTAAAGGGCGTCACGCTGCCGTCTTCGGCCTGAGCAAAGTAGGTGGCTCCCACTTCGATGTCGTCTTCGAAGTCTTCGCGGGCAATCACTTGAATGTCGTCTTCATTGCGCTCGCCGTAGCCGTCTTTGGGCTGCACCGTGACCATCATGTGATCGCCTGCCGATTTACCTTCCAAGGCCTTTTCCAAGCCGGAAATGATATTGCCGTGGCCTTGCAAGTAGGTCAGCGGCTCCCCGCTCTCGCTCTTGTCCACCACTTCGCCGTTGACGGTCAAGGTGTATTCGATTTCTACCACTTTATCGTTACTGATGTTCATGCTTTCTCCTGTGAACTGCGTGTTTGGATTTTGCTTGCTGAGATCATCGTCATCATGGACATGGCCGTGCGCCAACTCGTCGGCGGTGGCGTCTCGCACACTTTTGATGAATACATCGAAATTAAGCACTTCACCGGCGAGCGGCGGGTTAAAGTCGACCGTCACGTCGTCGCCGTTTAAACCCATCACGGTGAAGGGGGTCACGCTGCCGTCTTCAGCTTGCGCGAAATAGGTGGCCCCTACTTCTATGTCGTCGTCAAAATCCTCACGGGCAATAATCTGAATGGCCTCGTCGTCGTGCTCGCCGTAACCGTCTTCAGGCTGTACTGTAACTTTGACATGATCGCCTGCCGATTTACCTTTCAACGCTTTCTCTAGGCCAGATACGATGTTGCCGTGGCCCTGCAAGTAGGTCAGTGGCTCCCCGCTTTCACTTCGGTCTACCACCTCACCATCGATAGTCAGCGTGTATTCGATCTCGACGACTTTGTTATCGCTGATGTTCATGTGCTCTCCTCTAGGCTGCTCACTTTTGCCGAGCAACCAGTAACTACTCCCCAAATTTCGCTGCTTAGAATACCTCAGCGCGGCGCGGAGCCGTGTCCTTTACCAAGCTGGGCTTTGTAAGCCTGTTTCTTTAGGCGGCACTCTAGGCAGCAGCGCCCTGCTCTGGCGCGTCTCTGCCCGGTTTCGGGCGTTTTTTTGGGGGAGGCGTGTTAGCATACTCAAGCTGGATTTGAGCTGATCTGAGCTGAAGCTGGCTGGGCTAAAGCGGCGCGGTCAGCCCAACGCAGCGTTTTACCTTTTTCATCTGCCGGCTCTTTAAGGTGGAGTCGGTGTTGAAATGGGCTAAGCGGCGGACAAGGCAAGCGGAGATGAGTGAGGACAGTGGACGCTCAGCTGCCGGCTCGCCCACGCCACCACGAGGAGAAAAGACGAGCATGACTGACGCCCAAGCTGCCCCCCCAGAGCCTTCATCGGCTTTGGGTATTCAAGAGGTTCTGGCCACCCTACCGCACCGCTTTCCCTTCGTGTTGGTTGACCGCGTTCTCTCGCGCGGCGGCGGCGAGGCCCACGCCCTGAAAAATGTCAGCATCGGTGAGCCGTTTTTTGCCGGTCACTTTCCAGGTGAGCCGGTGATGCCAGGGGTCTTGATTCTCGAAGCCTTGGCACAGGCCAGCATGTTTTGTCTGCCGCTCGAAGCGGGCGCGATCGGTTACCTCGCGGGCATCGACGGCGCACGCTTTAAGCGCAAAGTGGTGCCGGGTGATCAGCTTCACCTGTATGCCAAGCTGGAGTTTTTTCGCCGGGGGCTGGGCAAAACCACCTGCCGCGCCGAAGTGGACGGAGTGGTGGTGGCCGAGGCGAATATTTTGTTTGCTCTGCCGCCCGTGCCCAAAGCTGCGCCTGCGATTCAAGCGGCCAGCGCTTCTGAGGCCAGTACCGGAGAACCGAGCTAAGCAATGCGCCTGACCCGTTACGTCACCCGCGAACTCTTGCCGCCGCTCATCGCCGGAACGTTGATGTTTACCGCCGTGCTGAGCTTTGGTTACTTTTTTATCAGCTCGCAGTTTATCGTCGGTGCGCCCATCGCGCTGATCGTGCGCTGGATCGCGTATCAAGTCCCCGATACCCTGGTCAAAATCTTTCCGATGGCCGTCGTGCTGATGGTGGTGGTGGCCTTTGGCCGGATGGCCACCGAGCGTGAACTGGTGGCGGTGCAGTCCGGCGGCATTTCGCTGGGCCGCCTGGCGCGTCCGGCGGCCATTTTGGCGCTGCTGGTCACGGCTTTGTCGGTGTGGCTTTCGCTGTGGGCGGCTCCGGCAGCCAATGTCGCCACCCGCAGCCTTTATTGGGACGTGCTGACCAGCGCGGGCCTCAGCACCCTTAGCGGCAAAACGGTGGACTTGGGCAAGGGATTACTGCTGAGTCTGACCAGTTACGACACCAAAACCCAGCTCATGAACGGTGTGCGGATTGAGCAGTGGGGCGCAGACGCCAGCAAGCCCCAGCAGGCCACCATCATTTTTGCCGAAAGCGGGACATTCACCGGCAATGAAATCAAGCTCAACAAGTACCAGCTCTACACCGCCAACTATGCGGGCGTGCAGGCGCTGAGCCAGATTCCCGACACCGATCCAGCCGCTTTTCGGGAAGCGGTGCAGACTATTTTTCCGCTGGGTGTGACGGCCCCGAGCGATCCCAACGCGCCGCTGATTATTGACACTGGCCTGTCACGGGCCGAGACGCTGGCCAAATACGCCGACGCCATTGGCGCGGACTCGGCAGGCTGGCCGCAGCTCATCACCCAGCTCACCGCCCCGAATGTGCCGCAGACCGAGCGCGACGCCGCCCGCCTGACCCTCAACCGCAAATTGTCGCTGCCGTTCGGCAACCTGGTGCTGGCGCTGGTGGCTTTGCCGTTTGCCCTGCGCTTCGGGCGCAGTTTGGGCGTGGCGCTCGGCAGCGCCCTGCTGATTTCGGTGGTGTATTACCTGCTGTTCTTCGTGGGCCTGACCGTCGCGGGCCAGAGCGCAGCGCTGAGCGAAGTGGGCGCGTGGCTGGCCAATATAATCTTCTTTTTCACGGGCCTGTGGCTCCTGAGACGGGCCTGACGGCGATGCGGGCGCTGATTCTCTCGGCCTCGTTTGGCAGCGGCC
Organism: Deinococcus psychrotolerans; assembly: GCF_003860465.1. Classification (NCBI taxonomy): domain Bacteria; kingdom Thermotogati; phylum Deinococcota; class Deinococci; order Deinococcales; family Deinococcaceae; genus Deinococcus; species Deinococcus psychrotolerans. Next base: position 1,317,435 of record NZ_CP034183.1, on the reverse strand, counting down.
ATCACCAGGCCAACGCGGCGGTGGGCGAGGCGCTGCGTACCCTGCTGCCCAGCACCGAGGCCCGCCAAACTGACTTTTTGCGCCACCTGCGCGGCTATGAGCGCCAGATCGTGCTGGGCACTTACTTGGCTTGGCTGCGGCACAGCCCCGAGAGCTACCGCTGGTATTACCGCTTCACCGACCGGGAAACGGAGCCGAAAACCATCCGCGACACCTACAAATGGATGGGCCGCGAGGGGCTTCGGCGCGAGCTGCAAAGTTATCAGCCAGAGGTGGTCGTCAGCTCGTACCCGACCCCGGCGGCGGTGGCGGGGCACCTGCGTGAGCGCGAGGGCTTTGATTTCCTGAATGTGCTGGTGGTCACGGATTACCGGGTGCATCAGCACTGGGTGCGGCCCGAAGCCGACTTGCTGCTGGTGCCGACGGCCGAAACTGGGCGTCAGATGGTCGAGCGCGGCATTCCTGAAGAGCGGGTGGTGGTCACGGGCATTCCGATTCACCCGCGCTACCGCGAGCTGATCGGTGCGGACCGGACTGGCCTGCGTCTCAAGCACGGCCTCAAGCCGGACGTGCCGCTGCTGCTGATGTCGGGCGGTGGGCAGGCCACTTACCGCAGCTTAGAAAAAGTCATCTCTCAGCTCGGCTTGCTGGAGCGGCCCGTGCAGGTGCTGGTGCTGGGCGGCAACGGCGCAAGCGGTGAGGTGGCCGTGGAGCAACGTGGCCAAGCCAGCGTCTACCGGCTGGGCTTTACCAACGCCTTTGCTGAACTGCTGGCCGCTTCCGACTTGGTGGTGGGCAAAGCCGGAGGGCTGACGGTGGCCGAGGCGACCACACTGGGCGTGCCGATGATTATTTATGATCCGATTCCCGGACAAGAAGAGTACAACGCCGATTACTTGGTGCGCGGAGACGCGGCGATTTGGTGCAAGAGCTTGGCCGAAGTGCGCCCCGCTGTGATACGCGCTTTAGAGAGTGCCGAACACGCCCTTCTGAGCGCTGGAGCTTTGCGCCTCAGCGTGCCCGACGCCGCCGACCGCGCTGCACAGGCCATTCTCACGGCGTTCGGGGAGCGCCAGAAGCGGTGAAGTGCCGCACGCGGGTCATTCTCGGCGGCGCGGCGGGTTTGACGGCTTATTACGGCCTGCCTTATCTGCTGGTGCAGGTTGTGGGCCTCGGGTTGGTCAGGGAGGGAAGCCGCAGCCATTACGACCTCGCCCTGACTTTCGATGACGGCCCCGACCCTAGTACCACCCCCGCTGTGCTGAACGCGCTGGCGGCAGTCGGGGCACGCGCCACTTTTTTTGTGGTGGTCGACAAGGCCGAAGCCCACCCCGATTTGATCGCCCGAATGCTCTCGGCAGGCCACCAAGTCGAACTGCACGCCGTCAAGCACCGCCACACTTGGCTGCGGAGTCCTTGGGGAGCGCTTCTCGAACCCCGGCGCGGCGCGGCGCGGCTCTCAAAGGTGCTGGGCCGTCCGGTGCGCTACCACCGCCCACCGCACGGCGCTTATACCCTCGCCACGGTGCTGGGTCAGCGCTGGGCCGGGCTCACCGGCGCACATTGGAGCGTGGAGTCCCGCGATTGGCACCCTGACTTTTCGGCGCAGGCGGTGCGCGAGCGGGTGTTGTCGCGCTCGCGGCCCGGCGCGGTCACCGTGATGCACGATGCTGGCCCCGGCGCGGCCAAAACGGTGGCGGCGTTACCGGTGTTGCTCAGCGAGCTTCAAGCGAGGGGCTACGCCTTTCATCCCTTAGCCACTTTACCGGGCCTCGCGCCGCTGGGCCGGGCCGGGTTGCTTCGCCGCATTTCTGGCATCACCGATTTGATTTTTGACCGTCTCAGCCACATCGAGCCGGTAACTCAGCGGGCCGACAACGCTTTTCGGGTCGGGGTGACACGTCTTCCGTTCGGGCCCATCACCTTGAAAACAGGTCAGGTCATCGAAAAGGGTGCAAAAGTGCTGGATTTGCACGTCCGCAGCGATCATATGGTGGATTTCGGCGTCAAGCGTGGGATGCGGCGGGCGACGGCGTGGGATTTACCCTGGCTGGCCGACGAAATTACGCGCCGCCCCGATTGGAAAGACGCGCAGGGCATTTATACGCTTGGCACATTGACCTCGCTGGCCGCCATGTTCGGCTTCGAAACCTATGACTTGCCGTCTGCGGAGGCCCAGCGCCTGACCCGCTGGGCCAACTGGCTGCGCCGCGCCTACGGCACGCAAAAAGAAGCGAACAGCGCTCGCCTGAGCATCATCGGTATGGACGCTTTTTTAGCGCGGTATTTGGGCAAAGGCAAAGACCAAGCCGAGGGCGGCCCCGCGCCTGCGAGTCGGCTTTAAGGTTTGGGCGGCGGGCACTTCTCCGGAGAGTGCAGGACAGTTCGCGGCAAACTCAGCCGAAAAGTATCAGGGCCTTTAAACCTCCTAACGCTCACTCGGAGGCAGGGTTGCCGCTGAGAATTGGACAGGCTAGTTGTAAGCGGCGCAAGTTCGGTGGGCGAAGGTGCGCCGTCACTCGGCTGGCCCCGAACGACCCTGTTTGTGGTGTGTGGGAGCCAGAAACTGGACGCCGACCCAGCCACAATCAAAAAAGCCAATGCTGAGGGCAGCATGGCTTGTTCTGAGCGTCTATTCGGTTAAAGCGGTGAAGCGGTTTACAACCCCGGAATCGGCGCGGCAATGTCTCTAATGGTCTGTCCGTTCGCTGCCGAGGCGCTGCTGACTTGCTGGGTCTGGTCATTGAGGCTTTGCAAGTCCGCTTCGTTGAACTTGCCCTGTTTGAGGTCGCTGCCGATGTTGCTGAATGAAGCCTGAAGCTTGGTCAGCTCGCCGTCCATCTTTTTGAGGAGAGGAGAGTTGCTGTTGTGGGCGACCTTCTCAGCGACATTGAGTTCGTGAGCGGCAAACAACAGGGCCGCGCCCCCCTTGACCAGTTTGACGGTGCGCCCCGCCGCGCCCGCCGCGAACTGCCCACTGCGGTAGGGTGCCCAAACCCAGTGGTGAAAGGCAAAATAGGCCGCGCCGAGGTGGGCCACGAAGCGGGTTTTGTCGAGAAGGGCGTGGCTGGTGCTGAGCGGGCCGACAGCCAAAACGAGGGTCGCGGTCAGCAAAGCCGACTTGCGAAATGAAGATGAAGTCATGCACGAAGAATGGAAGGCAGAGTTCAGGTCAGCATGAAACTTGCGGCCCGCTGCGGCAGATTACTCTTCGTCGTCTCCGCCCTTCTTGCCTTTCTTGTATGGCCCTTTCTCTTTCCATTTCAGGCGCACCGGCACGCCCGCCATCCCCAGATCCTCGCGGATACGGTTCATCAAAAAGCCCTCGTAAGCCCGCGTCACGAAATCGGCGCGGTTGCAAAAGACCGCAAAAGTTGGCGGCGCGGTTTCCACCTGCGTCATAAAGTACATCCGCAGCGACTTGCCGTGGAAGTTGGGCATCCGCTGTTTCATCGTCCAGATACCCAGCCACCTGTTGAGTTCGCTGGTCGGCACGCGGCTTTGCCACTTTTCATAGAGTTTCATGGCTTCGGCCAGCATGTCGTGGATGCCGTAATCGTTGATGGCCGAGGTATAGACGCGGGGCGCGTAGGCGATGTGGTGGAGCTTTTCGTTGAGTTCGCGCTCGGTGCGTTTGAGTTCTTCGTCGGGCACCAGATCCCACTTGTTGACCACCACAATGACGGGCTTGCCGCTCTCATACGAGAGGTTGGCGAGCTTGAGTTCGTGATCGCCGATCTCGCTGGCGTTGACCACCAACCAGATCACGTCGCTGCGCTCGATGGCGGTCTTGGAGCGCTCAATGGCGTATTCCTCGATGCTGGTGTCGGGCCGCTTGCGAATACCCGCCGTGTCGACCAGCACGAAGCGCTGACCCGAGTAATCCCATTCCACGTCCACGCTGTCGCGGGTGGTGCCGGGCTGATCGGCCACGATGACGCGCTCGGTGCCGGTCAGGGCATTGAGCAAGCTGGACTTGCCCACGTTGGGCCGCCCGATAAACGAAATGCGAATCGGCGCGATGTCCGGCACGTCTTCGGTATCTTCGGGCATGTGCTCCATCACGCGGTCGAGCAGGTCGTCTAGGCCGCGTGCGTGCTCGGCACTGAGCGCCACCGGATCGCCGAAGCCCAAGCCCCACAGATCGGCGAGGTAGGTTTCGTGCTTGGGCGAATCGATTTTGTTGGCGGCCACGATCACCGGCTTGCCGAGCTTGCGCAGCCAATCGGCCACCTCGTAGTCGGCAGCCGACAGCCCCTCGCGTGGGTCGGTCACGAAAATCACGCTCTGAGCGCCTTCCATGGCCCACTCGGCTTTTTCACGAATGGCCTGTTCCCACTCGTCGCCACTCCACAGTCCGCCGGTATCGATCAAAATGATCCGGTGGTTCTGGTACATCATCAGGCCTTCTTTGGCGTCACGGGTCACGCCGGGGAAGTCGGCCACGACGGCCTCGCGGCGGCCCACCAGACGGTTGAAAAGACTCGACTTGCCCACGTTGGGGCGGCCTACAATAGCGACTTTATGCATAACTGACTCTCCTTTGCGGTGTCGCAGTTCCAGCGGAGTCATGCCGGAAGTGCGCCGATATGGTGCGCCTGACCCTTACACATCTTTGGGGTGCGCGTTTTCGGGCGTTCGTTGATCTCACCTTGAGGCAAGTCTGAACGCGAAGCAAAATAAGATACAGGATACAGGTGCAGGCGTTTGTAACTGCGGGCGGCTTGTGGGTTTCGGCTGGTGAGAGAGCGCAAAATGGACTGTGTGGACGAACTCCTGACCCTGCTCGATTACCACGCCTGGGCAACCGAGCGCACTGTGCAGACGCTGACGCCGCTCAGCGCCGAAGAATTTGGCCGCGATCTGGGCAGCAGTCACGGCGGCATCGGCGGCACGCTGGCGCATCTCTACGGCTCTGAGCTGATCTGGACGGCGCGGCTCAGAGGGGAGAAGCCGCCCGGTTTTCCAGCGCCCGGTGAACTGCTGCCACTGTCTGAGCTGCTGCCCCGCTGGCTGGTTCACTTGCAGGAGCGCCGCGCTTTGGTGGTTCAATTGCCGCCAGAGCAGCTTCTGCACTACGACAATCTTTGGGGAGAGCCGATGGTGAGTCGGGTAGATGACAGTCTGCGCCACATCGTCAACCACGCCAGCTATCACCGGGGTCAGGTGGTGGGGATGCTGCGCCAGCTCGGTCACAGCGCCGTCAATACGGATTTGATCGGCTTTTACCGGCAGCAGAACCGAAGCTAGACCTCACTGTTTTGCCCTGCTGTCGTCTGCGTGGCGGTCAGCAACTTGATGAACTGCTGAGCGGGCAAGCTGAGCGGCTGACCCTCCAGTGTCACCAGCGTCAGCGGACGGGCCAGCGAGAGTTCGGGAAATTCCAGCATCAGCAGTTGGCCCGCCCCGACCTCGCGCTGAACGGCCAGCGACGAGAGAAACGCCGCGCCCACCCCCTGCATCACCAGTTCTTTAATGGTCTGGGTGCCGCTGGCTTCCAGCAAGGTGCGCCGCTCCAGCCCCAGAAGCTGGAAGGCGCGTTCGGTGACGGCCCGCGTCCCCGATCCCGGCTCGCGCTGAATCAGTAGGCAGCGGCTCAGATCGGCCAACTGGGGAGTTCCGGCGGCCCAGGGGTGCTGCGGCGAGATCACCAGCACCAGCCGGTCTTCCAGCAGGGGGCGGGCGCTCAGGGCGCTGTCGAGCCGCGAGAGTTCGCCCTCGACGATGCCCAGTTCGCCCCGCCCGGACAGCATCAGGTCTTCGACGTGCTGCGAATTGCAGGCCTCGATCTTGACCTGCACCTCCGGAAACGCTCGGCAAAACTGTGCGAGGTGCTGGGGCAAAAAATACTCCGCAGCGGTCACGCTGGCCAGCAGCGAAAGCTGGCCCCACTGCCCCGAATGCACTTTCTCGGCCCACTCCCGCGCCTGACGCAGGCCGCGCTCAGCACTCAGTGCGTGCGGCAGCAGCGCCCGGCCCGCTTCGGTGAGTTCGATACCGCTGCGGCGTCTGATATAGAGCGGCTCGCCCACCGCTTCGCGCAGCCCGCGCAACTGAGCCGAGAGAGCCGGTTGACTGCGGTTGAGTTGCTCGGCAGCCCGTGACACGTTGCCGAGCCGAGCCACCGCCGCAAAACAAATCAGACCATCTGCTTGAATTGCCACTCGCCCAGTCTAAAGTTATTCAGATAATGGATAACGTAGATCAAAGAATGAATTAGATTTATAACGCTGCCAAACCTAGCATGGATGCATGTCTTCCGCTCCCGCTCCGCACCAACCCTCCCGATTTCAGTCTCAGTTCGCTCAACTGCTGCCCGGTCTGCTGCTCTCTGGCGCGGTGGCGGGCAGTGCGCTGTGGCTGGACACGCAGGGCTGGCTCAGCTCATTTGGCCTCAGCAGCCTGACCCTGGCGATTGTGCTGGGCATTTTGGTGGGCAACACCTTTTACACCCGCCTCGCCCCCACCGCGCAACCGGGCGTCACCTTCAGCAAGGGTGCGCTGCTGCGGCTGGGCATCATCTTGTACGGTCTGCGCCTGACCATTCAGCAGATTCTGGGCGTGGGGCTGGGCGGGCTGCTGGCTGATCTGCTGATGCTCAGCAGCACCTTCTTTCTGGCGTTCTGGCTGGGCACGCGCTGGCTGAGGCTCGATGCCCAGACGGCCATTCTGATCGGCGCGGGCAGCAGCATCTGCGGCGCTGCCGCCGTGATGGCCACCGAACCCATCGTCAAGGCGCAGGCCGAGAAGGTCGCGGTGGCTGTCGCCACAGTGGTCATCTTCGGCACCATCGGCATTTTCTTGTATCCGCAGATGGATGCCTGGCACTGGTGGCCGTTTTCGGGGCTTCACTTCGGGGTCTACATCGGCTCGACGGTTCACGAGGTCGCGCAGGTGGTCGCCGCAGGCCGCGCCATCAGCCCGCAGGTGGCTGACGCGGCGGTGACGGTCAAGCTGCTGCGGGTCATCTTGCTCGCGCCGTTTTTAATGCTGCTGTCGTACTTCTGGGGCCGCTCAGAGCCGCGCCGCACCGATCAGCGCGGCGCACAAAAAGGCAGTGCAGAGAAAGTCAAGCTGAGCATTCCCTGGTTTGCCTTCGCCTTCATCGGCGTGGCGCTGTTTAACTCGCTCCACCTGCTGCCGGTGCGCTTACTGCACAACCTGATCACCCTTGATACCCTGCTGCTCAGCATGGCGATGGCCGCGCTGGGCCTGACCACCCACTTCGGAGCCATCCGTCAGGCCGGGGCCAAGCCGCTGCTGCTGGGCGCGGTGTTGATGGTCTGGTTGGTGGGAGCCGGGGGATTGGTGCAGGGGTTTTTGATGAGCGTGGGGCTGTAGTGGGTTTTGGGGCGCGGCGCGGCAAAAGGTGCTGAAGGCTCCCCGAAGCGGCAACCGTGCCCCGCCTTCCTAAACTGAGCCAGTATTTCTGTTAAACTGCCGCGTTTAGGGTCAGCCCGCTTAGATGGAGAGTTGCCTTTTGGTAGGCGCGGCGGCAGAGGTGGCCCGCCCAAGAAGGGTTTGAACTGAGGAGTTTGATTTGACGGCCACACTGTTTCCCCAACTGTCCGAAGAAGTTTTCCCCGCCCCGATCAAGTCGGTGGAAGCGGGCAGCGCCGCTGAGCGGGCGGGCGTGCGCCCCGGCGACCAACTGCTGCGCGTTAACGGCCAATCCGTCACCGACGTGCTGGCCTACCGGCACCTGCTGTCACAGGGTAAGGCGGCGCTGGAAATCAGCCGCCCCGCCGCCGTACCTTTTTTTGCCACGCCGCAAGACCACCACACCATCAAAATGGGCGAGGCCGCCCAGACCTTTTTCTTTGAGGTGGAATGGGAAGATCCGGGCCTGGAATTTGAAGAAGTCCTGTTCGACGGCATCAAGAAATGCGCCAACAAATGCGATTTTTGCTACGTCCACCAGATGCCGCGCGGCTTTCGCAAGAGCCTTTACATCATGGACGACGATTACCGCCTGTCGTTCCTCTACGGCTCGTTCGTCACCCTGACCAACCTGACCGAGGGCGACATCAACCGGATTCTGGACGAGAACCTTTCGCCGCTGTATGTCTCGGTGCATTCGTCCAATCAGGCGCTGCGCCAGGACATGATGAAGTGGTGGAAGCTCAAGGTCAAAGACCAGCAGGCCACCCAGATCACCGGCATGATCGAGCGCCTTTCGAGCATCGATCTCTACACCCAGATTGTGCTTCTACCGCAGCGCAACGACGGCGAGAACTTCGATGAGACGCTGGAGTACCTGACCTCGCGGCCCAACGTGATCTCGGCGGCAGTCGTGCCGATTGGCTTGACGGATCACCGTAAGAATTTGCCCGACGTGCGCCCCTTCAACAAAGAAGAAGCCAAAGACGTGATCAAGCGGGCCAACATCTGGCGCAAGAAGCTACTGGCCGAGCGCGGCACCCGCTTTATTTTCCCCAGCGACGAGTTCTATCTGCTGGCCGGTGAGCCGCTGCCCACCGAAGAGGAATACGAGGGCTTTCCGATGCTGGAAAACGGCGTCGGGATGATCCGCGACTTTTTGACCGAGGGGATGCCTGCTTTGCCGGAGCGCTTGCCCACACCCAAAAAAGTCATTTTGGGAACGGGCCTGCTGTTTGCCGAGTCGCTCGACCTTGCCGTAGAGCCGCTGCGGGCCATCGAGGGTCTAGAGATCGAGGTGCGGGCCATCGAGAACCAGACCTTCGGCAAAGTCACCACCGTGGCGGGCCTACTGACCGGGCGCTGCTTCCGGGCGGCTGTCAAAACCGGCGAGGCGGATTTGTTGATCGTGCCGCCCACCACTTTGCGCTACGGCACCGAGCTGATGATCGACAACACCAGCCTCTCGGAGTTGGCCCACACGCTGGGAATGCCGGTCAAATCCGGCGGCAGCACGCTGGGCGAACTGGCCCGCGTGATCTTGGGTGACGTGGTCAGCAGCGGCCCGCAGTTTGGCATGAGCGCCCACGCCGTCAAAGAAAACAGCAAGATCGATGGTTCAAGTCAGGCCTGAGTGTCAACACGCTGTTGGCTAAACGGCAACAAATCTTCCGAAGCACGTCAGAAATTGGCTTCATGTCTAGACGACATCGAGAGCTCCAGATTGTGCTCCGGCGCAGAAAGTGGAAAAATTAACACATGGTAAGTGGATTTCAGAAGTTTCTGTTGCGCGGCAATTTGATTGATCTGGCAGTCGGTGTGCTGATCGGTGCGGCTTTCGGCAAAGTGGTGGAGTCGTTCACCAGCGGCCTCATTCTACCGATCATCGGTATTTTTGGCGGTGTGCCGGATTTCTCGGCGCTGGTCTTCACCATCAACGGGAGCGTCTTCAAGTACGGCGCATTCATCACTGCTCTCCTGAGCTTTGTGTTGTCTGCCGCGGTCATCTACTTTTTTGTCATCGTGCCTTTCAATAGGTTGATGGAGCGCTTCAAGCGTGAAGAAAAGCCCCCGGTTGCCGAACCCACCAACGAGGAAAAGCTCTTGGCCGAGATCCGCGACGCGCTCCGGCAACGTCCCCTCTAAATTCTCAGCGTCAAGCAAAGTGGCCCGCCTGTCTGGGGGCCACTTTCGCATGGGTGTATGCTGCGCTCATGACCCGCGCTCAGAACTACATCAACGCTTACCGGATGCACCGCGCCGCCCTGCAAGACCTCTACGCCGAGTTGCCCAGCGAACAGGGGAACTTCAAAGCCTGGGAAGGGGGAATGAGCTTCGTGGGGCTGGCCGACCACCTCTCGGCCTCCACGGCCCGCATTCCCGCCATGCTCAGCGGCGAGAAACCTGTTGCCGCCGCTGAGGGCAGCGCTGATCTGGCGTCGGCCCGCACCCGGCTGGCGGCGTCCACCGAGCAGGTGGTGGACATGATAAGCGCTCTGAGTGACGAAGACTTTGACCGGCAGGTGTCCGCCTTCGGTGGCCGCGAAATGCCCATCGGCGCTTTGATGGAGTTTCTTGTTCAGCACGAAGCGCATCACAAAGGTCAGGCCTGGCTGATGGCCCGCATGGTGGGCGTAACGCCGCCGTTTTTTGTCAAGTTGGGGTAAAAGCCAAGCGATCTGCCGCAGCCCTCAGTACACTGCAAATCTGCTCAAAAGCTCCCAGCCGATCGCCTTCGTTCGCCAGAATAAGAGGGCTGCCACCGTGCAGGCGACGCCAAAGAGAGCCACGCCCAACCAGATCGGCGGTATGGCCCGGAATCCGGCAAGAAAGGAAGACTGGGGGTGGAAGCGTGAGTCACGCTGTTTAGGGCTTGACGTTCTTGGGTGTTCTGTAGAATTTTGCTTGTTGGAGTGCGCCCGGCGTCGTTCCCATCATCCTTTTGAACACCCGCATCAAGTGTGCTCGGTCGGCGGAGCTCAAACGTAATTCGACGCCGCTGACCAGTGCTGAGCAATTGTCGGGCCATCTGCCCTACTGAGTTTGTTTGGGGCGTGGTGTCCAGCAGCCCAGCAGCTGCCGGAGCAAGACAATTTTGCCCAGATGGTAAGCGTTGTGAACGGCGAGCTGCTCGAGTGCGTTTCGCCAGGTGAAGCCGGGATTGCTACTTTCCTCTTCGGTTTCCAGCCAGGCCCCGTTTTTGGCCAGCTCTACCGCACGCTGCGAAGAAGTCAGAAACGACGCAACCAACTCTTGCCAAGCTGCCTCGTCTTCAGGCGCAGGACTAGGGGGCAAGAGTTCGTTTTGCTCCCAGCGCTTGATGGCCTCCGCGTCTTGTTCTAAGACAATCTGCTGCCACAGAGCAGTGTGCCAAAGCTCCTCATAAATGCTATGGACATTCTCGGCGGGCCGCACACCGACTTGCTCAGAGGTCAGTCCGTCCAGAATGTACTGGCGCGGCGCGAACTCACCGTTGAGAAACAGAAAACTCCAGACGTCAGTCACAATAGCCTCCCTGAGGGCTGCATTCTACCGGCCTTGACCAAGTCCGCCTGAGCGCCGACTCCAGCGCTTTATCGTTTGCTCTCGCCCAAACGCCTTGAAGACAGGTTACGGAGAGGAGTTCTTTCATCTTCTCTTTATCTAAACTCAATGCTTTAGCTGAAAATGAGATGATTTGCTCATTCCTTTCCCAATTCACAATGCTTTACAAGGCTCAGGAGGTTACAAGTATGGCGCAGTTCAGGGCAATCAACGTGCGGTTGATGGTGGCGTTGGCCGCTGTGGCGGGGACACTTTCAGCTTGTAATCCTACCTCGCCGCCCTCTAGCATGGGTGGCGGCGGTAGCGGTAGTGGCGGTGGCGGAAGCGGTGGCCCTGTCGCAGGCACTTGCGCTTTCATGACTTTTGGTACGGGCGACACGCGCCTGAGCAAAGTCACTTCATTGGGGTCGCCTGCAAGTGTCCACTACAGCCGCGAAACGGTGCTGGGCAGCCGCAGCTTCAAAGGCCAGACGCTGACGGCGGTGGAAACCAGAACGTACAGCGACGCGCAGGCGACCATCCTGACCGGCTCGAGCGTCATCTACTACGACGTGCAGGGGGCTACTTTCGGTGCGGTCTACGCCCAGAGTTTTGACGCCAGCGGCACCACTACCAGTGATGTGGTGTATAGCCCTGTGCCTTACTTGCCGCTCAAGCTTGCCAGCGGCTCTAATTCAACGGTTGCCTTCGCGGCGACGGCCACATCTTCAGCCGGTGGTTTCAATATCAGGGCCAGGGTAGACACCGCCTATACCCTCAGCGTCGGCGCGGCCACCAGCGTGAACGTACTTGCTGGAAGCTTTTCGGCTTGCCCAGTCACCTACAGTGCCTACAAATTGGAGGTGACCATTTCTGGCATTGGGCTGCTGTCCAGTACACAATCGAACTGCACCTTCACTGGCACCACTTACGCGGGTATGCCGGGCAGTGTCAAATCGGATTTTAGTAAAGCTGGATGTACCGTCGGAGGGGTGGGCGGCTACGCCCCGTTTTCCACTGAACTGATCAGCGCTCAGGTGGACGGCAAGAACTACCCCTGACTTCTGTCTTCAAATCACCCGGCGCTGCGGCAAGCTCTCACCGCGTGAGAACCGCCGCTCCAGCCAGCGCACGATGCGGGTCAGCACAAAGGTCAGGGCAAAATACATCAGCGCCAGCACCGCGTAGACTTCAAACTGCCGGTAGGTGGCGTTGGTGATGTAGCGCCCCTGCGAAAACAGTTCTTGCAGCGTCACGGCGCTCGCCAAGCTGCTGCCCAAAATCAGCGAGATGAACTCGTTGCCCAGTGCGGGCAGGGCCACCCGCCAAGCCTGCGGCAAGACCACGTGCCGCACGGCTTGGGGGCGGGTCAGTCCCAAACTGCGCCCCGCTTCGATTTGGCCTATCGGCACGCTGCTCAGCCCACCGCGCACGATTTCGGAGGTGTAGGCCGCCGAATACACGCCGAGTGCCAGCACCGCCGCTGGAAAACTCGGCAAGGTCAGGCCGAGGGTAGGCAGGCCGTAATACACCACGCTCAGCAGCACGATCAGCGGAATGCCGCGCACCACGTCCACATAAGCGTTACTCAGTGGAGCCAAGATCGGCAACCTAAAAAAGCGCACCAAGCCCAGAAATGTTCCCAGCACCACGCTGACGAGCAGCGCCGAGAGGCTGACGGCCAGCGTCAGTTCAAGCCCCGTGAGCAGCAGCGCTGGGTACTGTCCTGAAAAAATGGTTTTGAAGCCCTCCAAGAGATCGGCCATATCGGGGCAGTCTAACGGCTGGGGCGGGGAAGGCGGCAGCGGGGGGGCGGGCTTTGGGGAAAATGGGTCTAGACTGTGGCCCAGATCAATTCTGGGAGTTCACATGACAAACCAAACTCAACTTGCTCAAATCCAAGCCGCTCCAGTCCAGCCGCCCACCTCAGAGCGGGTCAGCATCGGTGTGGATGTGGGCGGCACCAAAATCGCGGTGGGCGTGCTGCGCGGCGAACACCTGCTTGACCGCCACGTTCAGCCCACCCCCGAAACCGGCTGGCCTGCGGTGCTCGACGCTGTCGCCGCCCAGATTCGGCTCCTGCAAGTCGCCCACCCCGACGCCCTGCACATCGGCGTGGGTGTGCCGGGGCCGCTGACGCCTGACCGGATGGGCGTCAAGTTCGCTCCCAATATCTACGGCTTTACCGACGTGCCGATGGTGGCTGGACTGAGCGAGCGACTGGGCATGGCGGTGGTGCTGGAAAACGACGCCAAAGCGGCGGCGCTGGCCGAAGCCACGCTGGGCGCGGCGCGGGGCAGCAGCAGCAGCGTTTACATCACCGTGTCAACTGGCATCGGCAGCGGCATCGTCATTGGCGGGCGCATCTGGCGCGGCTTTCACGGCGTTGCCGGTGAGTTCGGCCACGTCACGGTGCTGCCGGGCGGCCCGGTCAGCGGTGCGGGCCTCGACGGAGCGCTCGAAGCCGTCGCCAGCGGCACCGCCATCGCCAGAGACGCCAGCTACGCCCTCAACCGCGAGGTCAGCACCGCCGAAGCGTTCGCGCTGGCCCAGACCGGCAATCCGCAGGCCAAACGGGTGGTTGAGCAGGCCATGAAACACATTGGCGTGGCGATTGCCGATATTCAAAAGCTGCTCGATCCTGAAGTGTTCGTGATCGGCGGCGGTGTGGCGGCGGTTGGCGACTACTTTTTTGAGGGCGTAGACAGGGCGGCGCAGGAATACGGCGCAGCTTTCGCGCCCGTCACCATTCGCCGCGCCCAACTCGCCTCAGACGCGGGCGTGATCGGGGCGGCACTGTCGGCGTTTGAGGGCATTTAACGGCAAAACAAAAGGGAGGGGAGAACATTCACTCCCACTCCCTTCCCTGTGCCCTCAGCGGTAGCGGGCAATGTCGCGCAGGTGGGCGGCGTAGTCGTTGTTGACGTGAATGATGCCGTCGGTGCCGTGCAAGAAGTACAGCGCCGCTTTGCCGTTGGGGGTGGTCAGCTTGGCGTTCAGGACGCTGCTCAGCGCCGCTTCGCCGGGGTTGTTGATCGGGCCTTTGGGCAGGCCCATGCGGGTGTAGGTGCTGTAAGGGGTGTCTTTGGTGAAGTCGCCGGCTGAGCGGTCGAGGTCAGGCAAGTCTTTGCCGAGGCCGTACGCCACTGTCGGGTCGCTACCCAGCGCAATGCCCTGCTTCAGGCGGTTGAGGAACACCCCCGCCACCACCGGCATCTCCGCGTCGTTGGCGGCTTCGGCCTGCACCATGCTGGCCAGCGTCACCCACTGCTCCACATTCAGATTCAACTTTTTGGCGGCGGCGACACGCTCCGGGGTAAATTCTTGGGTCATCCGTTCGGCCAGCCCCTTGACGATGTCCTCGGCACTGGCTTTGGGCCGAAACGGGTAGGTGGCTGGAAACAAAAAGCCTTCCAAGTTGCCCGCCCCCGCTGCTTTGGCCGCTGGGCTGAGCGAGACATCATTCAGCGCGGCTTTGAGAGCAGGTGCGCTGCTCAGGCCCGCCGCCGTGATGATCTCCGGTAAATCTTTGAGGCGCTTGCCTTCGGGAATGGTCACGCTGACAGTGGGAATGCGCGGATTGCCGGCCAAGTCGTCGGCCACCTCAAAAACGGTTTGATCGGCGGGAATCTCGTACAGCCCTTCTTTGAGCTTGCCTGCCGTGCCGCGCTGACGCATGACGTAGCGCAGCGCCGTGGCATTTTTAATGACGCCGCGCTGCGCTAGCTCGCCCGCTTTGGCAGCCAGGGTATCGCCGGGTTTGATTTCGAGGGTGTATTTGGGGCCGCCCGCACTGGTGGTCAGGCTGTAAACATAGGCGGCAACCGCCAATATGGCGAGCAGAAGCAACAAAAAGATCCAGAACAGCGCCCGTTGCCAAGCGGGGCGGCGGTTGTTGAGGCGGGTCACGCGCCCACCTCTGGACTGGGCTGAGAAAGCAGCGGGGCGAGCCGAAGCTTAAGGGCTTCATCTACCGGCGGGCGTGCGCCAAAGCGCGAGACCACCCAGCCGCCCACCTGCGCGGCTATCTTGGCCGCTTTCACCGGATCACCATGCTCCAGATAATGGGCCAGAAAGACGCCTCCAAAAGCGTCTCCGGCTCCGGTGGCGTCCACCAAGGTATCTTGCGACGCCTGAATGTGGGTGCGCGGAGTCTGCGGGCCTTCCAAAAGTGCGCCGTCCTCGTCCATTTTCAGCACGATCAGGGCTTTGGGGTAATGGCCGCGCAGCCATGCGAGCGCCGCCTCGGAGGTACTTTCCCCGCTCATGGCGCGGGCTTCGTCGGCGTTGGGAAAGAAAATATCGAACGGCACTTCGCTGATCCACGACAAAAAGTTCTCGCGGCCTGCCTGCTGAATCATCTGAAAGCTGCCGGGATCGAGGCTCAGCGTCGCTCCGGCTTCCTCAGCGAGTTTGGCGGCGGCCAAAGCGGCGCGGCGCGGCGGATCGCGGAACAGACTCCAAGCGGTCAGGTGAACGTGGCCTGCGCCCAGCAGCACTTCACGCGGCAACTCTTCGGGCAGCAGTTCCCAGTCGGCTCCCTGTCCGGTCAGCATGGCCCGCTGGCCCCGCTGGTCAATGAGAGCCAAAATCACGCCGGTCGGATGCAGCGGCGTGCGAATCACCTCAGCCAGCACGCCTTCATCTTCGAGGCCCGCCTGCGCCAGCGCTCCGAAGTGGCCGGTGCCGATTTTGCCGACAAAGGTGCTGGGGTAGCCCAGGCGTCTGGCCCAGACCGCCAGGTTGGCTGCGCTGCCGCCGGGGGAAAGTTCCATGCGGCCAGTGGTGTCTCCTCCCGGAAGCAGCGAGGTATCGGGTTTGGCCAGCACGTCCCACGCGAGGTCGCCGACAGAAACGAGCGGCTTGGTGGTGGGCGGCAAAGAGGATTGGTTGAAGGGCACCCGCTTATCATAAATCGGAAATGGCCGCGCGTTGCGCCAGCAGGACTAAGGGGCCAAGCGTTAAGCCCGCTCTTGGACTCCGGCCATGACCGCTGCGATCACGCCCGCCAAGTCGAGGTCGCTGGTGTCGATGATCTGGGCGTCGGCAGCGGGGTGAGACTGCAACTGATCTTGTTCATCGCGGGCAATCAGGGCCTGCTCCACGGCCTCCACATCGCCGACGCGCTCTTTGACGCGCCGCAGCGCCCGCACACGCGGGGAGGCCACCAAAAAGAACTTGGCCCGCGCCTGCGGAAACACGGCGGTGCCCATATCGCGTCCCTCGGCCACGAACGGCGGAGTCAGGGCACGCAGCCGGGCGTTGACCCACTCGCGCAGCTGCGGCAGTTGGGCCAACGCGCTCACGCCCGCGTCGACTGCGCTGGTGTGGGCGTCGGCGGTGAGTTCACGCGGGCAATCAGGAGTATCGAGGTAAATGCGGTTGCCTCCGGCCAGCGGCTCCAAGCGCAGTGGGGCAGCGCCCAGCAGCGAGAGCAGGGCTGGTGCGTCGCTCAGGGACGTGCCCGCTTCGAGTGCCAGCAAGGTCGCGGCCCGGTACAGCAGACCGCTGGAGACATAAGGAATACTCAGGGCGCTGGCTACGCCGCTGGCCACGCTGGATTTGCCGCTGGCCGCTACGCCGTCAATCGTTACAATCACACCAATCGCTACAGTCACGCCGCCGAGTTTAGCTCACCGGACGGGCTAGGCTGCTCCTCAAGGCCGTCTCATCAAAGGGTCGGCTAAACTAAAACCAAATGAAGCGTATTGCCCTCCTCACTTTGCTGACCCTGAGTCTGGCCGCTTGCCAGAAAAAAGAAGCCACCACGACCACCACCGACACCACGGCGGCGGACACCACCAAAACCGACACCACCAAAACAGATACCGCAACACCGGACGCCACCAAGACGGATACCACCAAAACCGACGCGGCCACCCCCGCCGCTCCCGCTGCCATCCCCAGCGGCTACACCCTTGTCCCCGACCTCGGCAAAACGCCCGTGACCACCTTCACGGCCCCGCCCGAAATGAAGCTGGAAGACGGCAAAGATTACTACGCCGTGATCGACACCGACAAAGGCCAGATCGTGGCGGATTTGCTGGAAAATGAAGTGCCGGTGACGGTCAACAACTTCGTGTATTTGGCCCGCAATCACTTCTATGACGGCCAGCGCTTTCACCGCGTCATCGACGGCTTTATGGCCCAGACCGGCGATCCCAGCAGCACCGACGAAAGCAAGAAGGCGACTTGGGGGCAGGGAGGCCCCGGCTACCAATTCCCCGACGAAATTCGCAGCAAATTGGTGTTCGACCAGCCCGGCATGCTGGCGATGGCCAACAGCGGCCCCAACACCAACGGCTCGCAGTTTTTCGTGACCTTTGCGCCTTCCACTTTCCTGAATGGCCACTACAGCTTGTTCGGCAAAGTGGTCGGCGGTGAAGACGTGCTGCCCAAACTGACCCGCACCGCCACCAGCGGACAGGGCGGCGAGCAACCGATTGCCGGCGCGGTGCCCGACACCATCACCAGCGTGCGAATCGTTACCAAGCCCTAAGCATCTCTTGGGGTGCTGGCAATGTTCTCATGAGATTTAGCGGCTAGAATGCTGGCTATGACTTACACCAACGAAGGCTATACCCGGATGAGCGCCCTCAGCGAAGACCGCAAAATTAGCTTCAAGACCGCGCCCAGCTTGGGTGAGGCCATTGAGCCCGGCAAGCAGTACCAGGCCGTGTTTGAGACTACTAGGGGTCGCATCGTCATGGATCTGTACCCCGACGACGCGCCGCAGACGGTCAACAGCTTTGTCTACCTGATCCGCCACCACTATTACGACGGCATTTCCTTTCACCGCGTTCTTCAGGACTTCATGGCCCAGACCGGCGACCCGACCGGCACCGGAGCGGGCGGCCCCGGCTACCAATTTGAAGACGAGTTCAACTCACACCGTCACGACAAAAAAGGCGTGCTGAGCATGGCCAACCGTGGCCCCGCCACCAACGGCTCGCAGTTTTTTATGTTGTTCGCGCCGCAGCCGCACCTTGACGGCAAGCACACCGTCTTCGGGCAAGTTGTAGAGGGGTTAGAGGTGCTCGACAGGCTGACCCGCATCCAACCCGGCTATCCCGGCACGGCGGACAAAATCGAGAAAGCCTACGTGATGGAGAAGTAAGCACAGCAACAAAATGGATCAACTTTGAAGGCCCGCTGAATTGGCGGGCCTTTTTTGATGTCAACCTAACTGGGTTTGGCCTGTGCCAGCCGCTCCATGAAGACCACTCCAAAGCGCACGCCCGCTGCAAAGTCGCGCTTCAGGATATTTTCGTTGGGGGCGTGAACCCTGCCGCCGATGTTGCCGATGCCCATGATCACGGTCGGCACGTTGAGGTGCTTGACGAACGGATAAAGCGGGCCGCTGGCCGCGCTCGACGGCGATACCACCGGCTCCTTGCCGTGCGCCTCGCGGGCCGCTTGCAGGGCGACTTTTACAAATGGATTGTCGGCGCTGGTGCGGGCAGCGTGTTCGCTCGATTCGAGTTCGATCAGCTCGATGTCTTCAAAGCCCAAAGTGTCCAAATGGGTACGCAGCAACTTGACGATCTCATCCGGGTCTTGGTCGGGCACCAAGCGGATGTCGAGCTTGACGAAACCCGCAGCGGGCAGCACGGTTTTGCTTCCCTCACCTTCGTAGCCGCCGTGAAAGCCGTTGACGTTGATGGCCGGCGTCAAGTTGCTGCGCGTCTGGTGCTCGGTGTCGTCGCCCAAAAAGCGGGTGATGTTGTAAGTATCACGCAGCGGCCCTCTGGCGTCAGGCAACTCGCGGATGGCCTGCAAGTCGGCTTCACTGGGAGCGCGGATAGCGTCGTGGAAACCGGCAATACTGGCCCGCCCGGTGGAGTCTCGTAGCGAGGCCACCGCCGCTGCCAAGCGCCACAGCGGATTGTCGACCACTGCGCCCAAGCTGCTGTGCAAATCCGAGTCGGCCACGCGGCAGCGCAGTTCCAAGCACACCACCCCTTTAAGGCCCAGCGACACCATCGGGCGGCCTTCCGAATTGATGCTGCCGAATTCCCACCAACAGCCGTCGGCGCTCAGCTCACTGGCGTGCTGCTCGACGAAGCGGGCCAAACTGGGACTGCCGATTTCTTCTTCGCCCTCGATCAGCCAGCGAATCTTGAGCGGCAGGTGGCCCGCGTGTCTGGCTTTGATGGCCCGCACCGCCGCCAGCCGCGAAGCAAATTCGCCTTTGTCGTCGCTTGCGCCGCGTCCGTACAACCGCCCGTCGCGCTCGGTCAGCACGAACGGCGGCGAGTCCCACAGCTCTAAGGGGGTTTCGGGCTGCACGTCGTAGTGGTTGTAAATCAGCAGGGTGCTTGGTCCCTCTCCCGCTTCGGCAATCAGCAGCGGAGCCACCTGGCCGGGGTACTGGCGCACCGTGAAGCCCTCGGCGCTCAGCAAATCCGTCACGGCCTGCGCGGTTTGCGGCAGCATGCGGCGCTGGGCGCTGACGCTTTCCAAGGCCACCAAAGCGCTCAGATCACGCAGGCCCGCTTCCACGAAGGGTAAGAGTTTGGCGTCACTGGGCACAGGCGATTCAGGCAGCGGGGAAGTGGGGGAAGGCATACCTTGAGGGTAACATCTGGGCTGAGGGCAAGTCCAAAACTTAAGCGCATAAAGTGTCCCAAAGTCGGTTCCGCATTCAAGGCAGCGTGCTGATTGGAGCGCCCTACTCTTGAGCCGTTCTCCTCGCCGTTTCTACTTCCCACCGACCGTCCCAGATGAGGAGCGGCGCGGCGCGTGTCAGGCAACTTCTCACCTCTGCCCGCTATGCTTGACCTCGCATGGGTTCGCGCCATTTCCGCCGTATTCTCCCTGCTCTCAGCTTGTGTTGTCTGTTGGGGGGCTTAACGGCGTGGAGCGGAGCGGCCACTTTCCAAACAACGGGGCAGGGCGCACCCACCTCAGTCAACGATTGGCGCAGCAAACTCGGGCCGCTGCTGCCGCAAACCGGCCAACTGGCTCAGATTATGGAAACGCGGGCCAAGTTCTCCATGACTGAAGTGCGCCGCCGGGTGCTGGACGCGGGCGGCGATCCACGCCTGCTCGACCAAATGCAGGTGAGCGCCGAGCGCGGCGTGGCTCCGCTGTATGACAAGCGGGTCAAGATCAGCGAGAACGACTTTCGGCGCTACCTCGTCATTCAGCAGGAGTTGCAGGCCAGCGGCAAGGTGGTGCGGCTGAGCATTTCGCGCAGTGGCAACCGCCTGACCTTTGGCGATGCGGGCGGCACCGCCCTCCTGCGCGGCATCAGTTTGGATTTGGAGACAGGAGATTTGCGCTTTCCTGAAGGCTTTAGCGCCAAGCCCGAAGCGCTCAATATCTCGGCCCTTCAGGCTGCCAGCGCTGAAGACCCGCTGGGCAAACGCAGCGGCTATGTCTGGAATGTGCGCGGCAGCAATCCGTTTACCCTCAATGCCCTCAATGGCCACTTCGCGCTGCTCTCGCTTGGTGACGGCAGCGTGCTGATCAGTTACAACCGCAACGGGATTTTGAACGGCACGGTGGCCACCGGCACCCTGATTCTAAATTTCAACCGTGACACCGCCGCGCCGCGCTGACTCCACTGCGGAGTTAGGGAGTGATCCAGTGACTTACCATCCGCAAGATGAGCGTCGTCTGGGAACTTGCACAAGGCGGCTCGCCCGAGCAGGCGCTCAGAATAGTCGCTATGGCTAAAGTTGACTCTGCTGCACTCGACTTGTCTTGGCGCAGTTTGGAAGCCCGCCTGCCGCTCGACGAATTGCCCACCTTTCACCGCGCTTTTTTGAGCTGGCGCGGCGTGGAGGGAGCCGCCGAGATGCCGCTGCGCCGCGTGCAGCAGCGTGTGGAAGCCGAACTGAACAAATGGGTTCAGTCCGGCGAGGCCAGCCGTGAGGGAGATGATCTGCTGATCAGCCGCGCCGCGCTCAGCGGGTTTTCGGCGGCTGAGCCTTGGTTAACCCCGCAGCCGGAAACCCAGACGCAGCAGCCGGACTGACCTCGCCATGCGCCGCTTTCCTATTGTCCCGCGCTTCTCGGCTTGGCCCAAGCTGACCGAGTTTCCGCTGCTGAACCGGCGTGAGTTGCCGGCTGGCACGCTCAGCGGTGAAGCGGCTGTTCAGGCTCTGTGGGCTTTGGGAGAAGCGCGGGGCCTCACGCTGCTGGCAGACTGCGCCGCCGCGCTGTGCCTTTATCCGGCGTGGGAGCGGCGCGACTGGAAAATGCCCAGCGCCGAGCAAGCTTTATCGGCTTACGGCGGTGAGTTCAGAAGCGTACCTGCGCTGAGCGTACTGGGGGCGCTGCGTCAGGAAACGGGGCGGCCCAACGTGCTGCACTGTTCCAGCGGCCTTGTTTTTGCCCTTTATCAGCAGCCTGAGCAACTGGTGCTGATCTTGGGCGGCACCAACACCAGCCACTCCGACTCGCAGCTCCACACCTTTCCCGCCGAGGCCAAGCAATTTCGTGCCGACGTGCTCAACGTGCTGGGCCGTTTGCCCCGCCTCTTCTCGGTGGCCGCTGAATTCACCCAGCTCCTGCTCGCCGAGCGTGGCCGCGCTCTCCCCGACTTGCCGCTGACGGTGGCCGGGCACTCGCTGGGCGGCGGGCTGGCGCAGTACGCGGCGGGCCTGTGTGGTGTGCCGGGAGTGGCTTTTAGTCCGACTGCGCTGGGCCGAGCAGTGGCCGCTGCGCTGCCCAGCGCTCCCGAGGTGCTGTGCTTGTCGCTGCACGGCGACCCGATTCCCCTGATCGGCACTCAGCATTTGCAGGCGCGGCTGTTGGGCCATCATCTGCGCTTGCCACTGCACCCCAGCGTGCCGCCCGCCCGCCACATCACCAGTCACGGCCAGATTTATTTGCATTTGCTGGCGTGGCTGCGTGAGGCCTGGCCGGAGTTGCCCAGCGCTCTGGAGTCGTGAGGGCCAAACGGGCCGGATGTCTCGTTACCACCCCACAGGTGGCCCCTCGCCTCTCATGCAGCCGCTGCCACAGGCTGAATTGCTCTTGCTACACTACCCCCCGTGTTCAAGATCGCCGCTCTTTGTAAACTCCACTTTGACTTCAAGTCGGCGCTCAAGCCCGCATGAGAGGTCTTTTTTCACGCTATTTGTTTAAGGAAATCGCGCCGCTCTACGCGGGGGGCGTGCTGCTGTTTTTGTTTTTGAAGATGACCGACATTATCAGTGGCACGGTGGGGGCGATGCTGTCGTACCACACCAGCCTGCTTAGTGCACTGACGCTGCTGAGTTACCAATTGCCGCTGGTGCTCAATATCTGCTTGGTGGTGTCGGTGCCGTTCGCAGTGCTGATGGCCTTTGGGCGGCTGGCTAAAGACAGCGAAGTCAAGGCGGCCTACGCGGGCGGGGTGCGCCCCCTGAGTATGCTGTGGCCGCTGCTGCTTCCAGCGCTGGTGGTGGGCGCGGCGGTGTATTTCAACGCGGCTTACCTGACGCCCAGTGGCAACCAGAAGTACATCAAGTATTTTTACACCGATATTTATAAACTGGCCGTGCCGACGCCCACCACCCAGAACTACGCCCACGCGGAAGGCGGTAATTTTTTTACGGCGGGGCGGATTGACAGTTTGGGCAATGGCAGCCCCAAAACTTTATCCTCGCTGACTGGCGTGGTGGTGCAGACCCCGCAGGGCACCTACAGCGCCAGCGGCGGGCGCTGGGACGCGGCGGCCAAAACGTGGACGCTTTTCGGCGGCTACCGAGTCGACCCTCAGGGCGTGATCACGGCGCTGAGTGCGCCCATCACCTTTGCCCAAACCGACGTGGTGGCACGCCCGCCGCCGCCCACCGATCAGAGCACCACTCCGCAGCTTCGCGCCCAGCTCGCAACGCTCACCCCCAACACCGAGGATTATCGCCGCGCCGCTTACGAACTCAGCCGCCGGGTGGCCGATTCGTTTACGCCGCTGATCTTTGTGCTGGCCGCCGGAACGCTGGGGCTGGCGCTGACCAACCGGGCCTGGGCGGTGGGAGCGGTGATTCTCTTTCTGGTGACGTTTTACGCTCTGTGGAACACCGCGCCGCAACTGGCCGCCGTGGGTGCGCTGCCTCACCTGCTGGCCGCTTGGCTGCCCAATCTGGTGTTCGCGCTGTTCGGCCTGCTGATGGCCTGGAGGCTGCGGTGAGTCGGGCCAGCCGCCCAGCTGCCGCGCCGGCGGGCTTGTTCTCAGGGCGTCTCAACCGCTATTTGCTGGAAGAAATCTTGCCGTTTTTGTTCGCGGGGCTGGCGGTCACCATTTTGCTGCTGCTGCTGGGAGCGCTTCAGGCCATTATCGCGCCGCTGCTGGCCAAGGGAGCCAATCCCGCACTGGTCGCCAAATTGGTGGCCCTGCAACTGCCCGACGCGGTGGCGCGGGGCCTGCCGATTGCGCTGCTGTTTGCCACTTTGCTGGGGCTGTCGCGCCTCTCCGCCGATTCGGAAATCAAGGCGATGCAGGCCGGGGGAATCTCGCCCACCAAGTTGTTCGGGCCGGTGATGGGGCTGGGCCTTGCCGTCACGCTGCTGAGCTTCGCGGTGGGCGAAACCCTGACTCCACGTGCCAAGGTGCAGTCGCTGAGTGTGCAGCGCGAGATCGTCCTCGACAATCCGAGGGTCGCCGGGCTCGGTGTGGCGGGCGGCAAAGCACTGGTGCTGCGCGACGCTTTCGGGCGGGCCATCAGCATCGCCTCGGTGGAGTCCGGCGGTGAGTTGCGCGGCCTGAGCATCGCCACCCTCAGAAACGGCGACGTGGCCCGCGAGATCATCACGGCTCAGCGTGGGCGGCTGAGTGCGGGCAGCAACGTCCTCGAACTGTTTGACGGCCAGCGCATCACCTACCAAAACGAAAAGCCCTCCACCGTGCTGAGTTTTGAGCGCGGCACCTTGCCGGTGCAGGATTTGCAGGCCAGCTTCGAGGGCGGCGACGAACTCAAACCGGTGTATTTGCCGCTGCGTGACCTGTGGCAAAAAGTTCGCGAGTACAAAGCCCAGAACATCAACGCCCCGCAGGAATTTACCGCCTTGCAGCGCAAGTTTGCCGAGCCGTTCGCCGCGCTGTGCATGGCTTTTTTTGCTGCCGCACTGGCAATTTTCTCGTTCAGAAGCAACCTTAATATTGGGCTGGTGTGGGTGCTGCTGCTGACTTTCTTGTATTACGCCACCTGGAGTGTATTCAGGGTGATGGGCGAAAACGGAGCGCTCTCGCCGCTGCTCTCGGCTTGGACGCCCGATGCGCTGTATGTCGTGGCGGGAGCGGCGCTGCTGTGGGTGGCAGCGCGGCGGTAAGCGCGGGTTCGTGGGAAAGCTGGGAGCATGATCAGCCCAGCACGGTGGGTAAAGCTCCGCAGAAATAAGCAAGAAGCGGGCTGACCATCTCCAGAAACAAATCCAAGTTCGTTGCCATCGCTCTCCACTGCTCTTAGGCTTGCGTTAAGAAAAAGCGGGCTGCCTTGCCGTTTGGCCTGCGCGTATGATGCCAAAGAATGAAGCTTCAGCCGGAGGGCGTACGTACTCGGTGCCAGTGTCCGGAAGAATTTCGAGCAAAGAACTTTGAACAAGCATAAGGAGATCACATGAAAATAGGCATGATCGGTTTGGGCAAAATGGGCGGCAACATGGTGGCGCGTTTGCTGCAAGGCGGACAGGAAGTGGTGGCCTACGACCTCAGCGAAGACAACATCAAGCTGGCTGAGGGGCGCGGAGCCGAGGGAGCCCGCACGCTTGAGGAATTGATCGCCAAGCTGCCTACCCCCCGCGCCGTGTGGGTGATGGTGCCGAGCGGGGCCGCCACCGAGAGCACCGTGATGAAGCTGGCCGACCAGATGCAGAAGGGCGACATCATCATCGACGGCGGCAACAGCAATTACAAAGACAGCCAGCGCCGCGCTAAAACGCTGGCCGAGCGCGGCATCGACTTTGTGGACGTGGGCACCTCAGGCGGCGTCTGGGGCCTTAAGGAAGGCTACGCCATGATGGTCGGCGGCGAAAAGGCGGCGGTAGACAGCCTGACGCCGATTCTGGAAGTGTTGGCCCCCGCGCCCACCCAGGGCTGGGGCCGGATGGGGCCAGCCGGCAGCGGCCACTACGTCAAGATGGTTCACAACGGCATTGAGTACGGCATGATGCAGGCCTACGCCGAGGGCTTCGAGCTGATGCATGCCAAAACGGAAATGCAGCTCGACATGGCCCAGATCGCTGAGCTGTGGCGGCACGGCAGCGTGATCCGCTCGTGGCTGCTTGATTTGACCGCCGACGCCCTGAGCGGCGATCCGGAATTCAGCGACCTCTCGGACTACGTGGCCGACTCCGGTGAGGGCCGCTGGACAGTGGTGGACGCCCTCAACGAAGGCATTCCGGCTCCAGTCATTACCCTGAGTGTGCAGATGCGCCTGCGCAGCCAGCAAAAGAGCAGTTACGCCGGCAAAATGCTCTCGGCCATGCGCCGCGCCTTTGGCGGTCACGCCGTCAAGAAAGTGGAGACGGAGGCCGAGGAAAGCATCGTGCCCGAAGCCCACACCCCAGAAGATGCCAGGCCGCAGAACATTCCGGCGTCGGGTACCAAAGCTGCCGGCGCTCAAAGTGACGGTGACACGGCCCGCCAACTCGGTGAAAGCGGCAAAGCCCCCGTCAACCCCAACCCTGAAGACACCGGGAACAAGGCGGCGGGCAACAAGAACGAAGGCCAGTCGTAATGGCAATCAAGAAAACGCCAGCGGCCAAGCCAGCAGCCAGATCAGCAACCAAAACCGCTCAGTCCAAAGCGGACGCCAAGCCGCCCAAGGCCAGCGCCACCGCCAAAAAAGTCACCCAAAAGCCCCAGCCAGTCAGTGCGCTGCCGATTGACAGCAGTGACGTGTTGCCGGGCGCGGCGGGCCACCAAAGCGCGGCAGTTCCAGCATCCAAGAAAGTGGGTTCCAAAGCGGCAGCATCTAAAGGGGCTGTGCCTAAAACGGCTGTGTCCAAGACGGCAGCATCCAAAGCGCCTGTATCTAAACCGGCCCCATCCAAAACGGCTGCTCCCAAAACAGCGGCAACCAAAAAACCAGCCACTACCAAGCCGGTGCAGGGCAAGGCTGCCGATCCCCTGCTGACGCCCGCTGAGGCCAGTGCGCCCAATGCCGCTATGGCCGCCGAACTGGCCGCCAACGTCAATCCATTCCGGGCTGGAATGCGCCGCAGCCGCGCTCCTGAACCGGCCACTCTGGTCATTTTCGGCGCGACGGGCGACCTGGC
This sequence comes from Deinococcus psychrotolerans, assembly GCF_003860465.1. Lineage (NCBI taxonomy): Bacteria > Thermotogati > Deinococcota > Deinococci > Deinococcales > Deinococcaceae > Deinococcus > Deinococcus psychrotolerans. The sequence goes on along the minus strand of NZ_CP034183.1, from coordinate 1,291,323 downwards.
CAAGCGCAAATTGCTGCCCGCCGTGTTCGGTCTGTGGCAAGACGGCCTGCTCGGCAGCGCCTTTAACATCGTCGGGGTGGGCCGTCAGGAGATGACCGACGAGCAGTTCAAGGACTACGCCATCGAAGCGCTTAAAACCAGCAAGGAAACCGACACCCCGCAGCCCGGAGCGCTGGAAAAGTTCCGCGAGCTGCTGTATTACGAATTCGGTGACTTCGGGGCCGACGAGGTCTACGGCAAAGTCAAAGCGCAGCTCAACGAAGCGGAGGACGCGCACGGCGGGCGCAAGAACGCGCTGTTTTACCTGTCCACCCCGCCGAGCTTGTTTGAGCCGATCAGCAACGGATTGGGCCGACTGGGCCTACAAGACCAGACGGAGGGTTGGCGGCGCATCATCGTCGAAAAACCGTTCGGAACGGATCTGGCCTCGGCGCGGCACCTCAATGACACCCTTCACGGCGTCTGGAACGAGTCGCAGGTCTACCGTATCGACCATTATCTCGGCAAAGAAACCGTGCAGAACTTGATGGCGATCCGCTTTGGCAACGCCATCTTCGAGCCGCTGTGGAACCGCTCGTTCGTCGATCATATCCAGATCACCAACGCCGAGGACTTGGGCCTCGAAGGCCGCGCCGGGTACTACGAGGAAGCCGGTGTGGTGCGCGACATGCTGCAAAACCACCTCATGCAAGTGGTGGCGCTGACCGCCATGGAGCCGCCCGCCGCTTTTGACGCCGACGCCATCCGCGACGAAAAGGTCAAGGCGCTGCGGGCCATTCGCCGCATCCCGGTCGAGCGCGTCTCCGAAGTGGCGGTGCGCGGGCAGTACGGCCCCGGCACCCTCGACGGCGAACACGTGCCCGGCTACCGCGAAGAACCCAACGTGCAGGAAGGCTCCGGCACCCCGACTTACGTGGCCGTCAAGTACGAGATCGACAACTGGCGCTGGCAGGGCGTGCCGTTTTATGTCCGCAGCGGTAAGCGGCTGCCCAAAAAAGTCACCGAGATCGCGGTGGTGTTCAAGCGCCCGCCTTTGGGCCTGTTTCCGGGCGGCCTCGAGCGCAACGTCTTGGCCTTCCGCATCCAGCCGGACGAAGGCGTGAGCCTCAAGTTTTCGAGCAAAACCCCCGGACAAGAAAACGTGCTGCGTGAAGTGGTGATGGATTTCCGCTACGACGCTTTCGGCGCTCAACTCGAAAGCCCCTACTCACGCTTACTCCTCGACGCGATGGTGGGCGACGCGACCCTGTTTCCGCGTGAGGACGAAGTGGATCAGGCTTGGCAGATCGTTTCGGGCATTCTGGAAGCCTGGGATCCCGCCTCGCCGCATTACGTACCGCCCACCGATTTCCCCAACTACGACGCCGGAACGTGGGGGCCGGACGAAGCCGACCAGCTGATCGGCCCGGATCGGCGCTGGCGGCGCTTGTGACGGCCCGGCTCAGTCTCGCTCCGCTTGGCCCGCTGCCCACCAACGTGCGGGGAGCGCAGCGCACCTTAGACGAGCTGTGGGCGCAGACCGACATCGAAACGCGGGCGTACACCGGCAACATCATCGCCCTGACCACGCCCAACTACCAGGGCCGCGTTCAGGAAGCCCTGACCGGCTTGGAGGGCCGCTACGCCGGACGCCAGATCATCGCGGTGATGGAGCCGGCGGCCTCGGGGCGCATGAGCATTGACGCCCAACTGGTGCCGCAGCAAGGGCTGTACATCGAGCGCCTGACGTTGCTGGCCAACCCCGGCCAACTGCGAGGAGCGATTTTGCCACTGCTGCGCCCCGCCACCGTCAACCACGTGTGGTGGGCCTCTGACGATCCGCCCGGCGGGCCGCTGCTGCGCGAACTCACCGACGTGGCCGATCAGGTGATTGCCGACAGCCTGCGCCTCGATATTCCGCCGGCCCGCAACTACGCGCTGGCCGACCTGGGGTGGTCGCGCTCGGCGGCGTGGCGCGAGGGGCTGGCCCAACTGTTTGACAGCAGAGACGCCGCCGGAATGCTGGGCCACGTCAACCGCCTCAAAATCTGGTCGGGCGGCAGAAATGACCGCGCGGCGCGGCTGTTCGCTTCTTGGGTGGCCACCACCCTCGGCTGGAAAGACCTCAGCCCGGTGACCTTTGTGAGAGGCGACTGCCAGCGTCAGCACGGCGATTTGTGCGGCGTGGAGCTGGCTGGAAAGGGGGTGAGCTTCCTGCTCAAATCCATTGGCCCGGAACTGGTGCAGTCCAGCGTCAAGTTTGACAAAGTCAACCGCAAAACCACCTTGATGGTGCCGAGCATGACTTTGGCCGAGGGGCTGGCCCGCGTGATGGCCCGCCCTGAGCGCGGCAGCGAATTCGAGGCGGCTTGGAAACTGGCCCGCGCCAGCATGGACGAAGCGGCACCCGCTCAAGCCGGCTCCTTATGAAACTTCAGGGCGAAATCCAGATTTATCCGACGCCGCAGGCCACCGCGCAGGCCGCCGCTGAAGCCTTCGCGCGGGCCGCTCAGGAGGCCGTCGGTCGGCGCGGGGCGTTTCATGTCGCGCTTTCCGGCGGCAGCACGCCCAAGCTGATGTACGCCGCTCTGCGGGGCCTCGAAGTCCCTTGGCCGCAAGTTCACATCTACTTCAGCGACGAGCGCACGGTGGGGCCACAAGATCCGCAGAGCAATTACCACACCGCCAAAGTGGGCCTGCTCGACTTCGTGCCTCTTCTGGCTGGGCAAATTCACCGAATGGAAGGTGAGCGCGACCCCGCGCAGGCGGCTGCCGATTACGCGGCGCTGCTGCCCGCCCAGCTCGATCTGGTCTTGCTCGGCATGGGCGACGACGGCCACACCGCCAGCCTCTTCCCGGGTACGGCGGGCCTGAGTCTGGGCGGGCGGGTGATTGCCAATCAAGTGCCGCAGCAAGGCACCTGGCGGATCAGTTTTACCTTCAGCGAAATCAACGCTGCCCGTGAGCGCTGGCTCCTCGTCACGGGCGCGGCCAAAGCGCCGGTACTGGCGCAACTCCGGCGCGGTGAGGGCGAGTATCCGGTGAGCCAAGTCAGCGATCCGGTTTGGTACTTGGACGAGGCAGCAGCGGCGGATTTACCGAGCAACTTGGACTCGGCTGGCTCTTGACGCCCGCTTCCGATTCCAAAATGGAGTTGCAAGAATGACCGGAGTTCGTATGGAAGCTAACTGATCTGCGCTATGACACGGTTTTTGCCGCTGGTTTTGGCGTGATAAAGTCCGATGTCGGCGCGGCGCACCAGTTCCTGAACATCGTCTTTGGGCATGCGGCTAGACACGCCGATACTGATGGTGACTGAGCCGGACGGCAAGGCGAGTTCCTCCACCGCTGCCCGCAGCGCTTCGGCCTCGCGCAGAGCGTGGGTGAGGGTAATGCCGCTGAGCAGCACCAAAAATTCTTCGCCGCCCCAGCGCACCAGCACGCCGGATGTGCCGAGGGTTCGCTGCACGGCGGCGGCAATGGCCTGCAGCGCCGCGTCGCCCGCTTCATGGCCGTGGCTGTCGTTGATGCGCTTGAAGTTGTCGATATCCAGCAGCAGCACGCTGACAGGCGTTTGAGCGCCGCGCATCGCTTTTTCAAAATAGCGGTAAGCCGCGCGGCGATTGGGCAGGCCGATCAGATCGTCGGTGTGGGCCATATCGCGCATGGCTTTGGCGCTGTCGTAAGCTCCGCGCCAAGCGCTGCGGTGATTGCCCAACAAGACAATCAGCAGCAGCGTAGCCAAAAAGACTGAATCGCGGGTCAACTGCGTTCCGAGACTCAACCAATTCGGCTCAAGCAGCAGCGGCTCCCATCGGCTGATGAAATGTCCGGCCAGCACGGCGGTCAACCAGTACTTGGCCCGGTGCAGCGGCAAAAAGACGTAAACCCCCGCCGCCAAGGCCAGCGCTCCCAACTCGTTCAGGCCCGCGTTGTCGAGGCGCTGAGGGCCGCCGAAAAGCGGCTGTAAGGTGAAGGTGAGATAGAGGCCGACACACACCAGCAGTACGGTTTTCTCAATAAGCGGAAGGGCCAAGTTTTTCTGTCTCAATGCCCAGATGGTCCAAAAAGACAGCAGCAGCAGCAAGGTACTGAGCGCCACACCGAGCGGGTTGAGCGGCCCCACCGCCAAGAGCGTCGCCAAGCGCACGCTGCTGAACAAAAGTAAGCAGCAAGCGGTGGCCAAATACGTCGAGCGTTTCGGGCCGTCAAGTGAAGTGGGCTTTGGAAGAGGAGTGGGCATCAGAAAGTTCACTTCAGAGTCTGACAGGTTTGCCTGACAAACCTCTGAATTCATTTAAGATGAACTTAAAAAATGCAGGAAATATCAGCGAATAGCTTTACTCCATCAAGCGGTAGACGCTGCGGGCATTGGCGTCGGTCTGCTGCTGCATGGCTTCCTCGCTGAGGCCGCGCAACTTGGCCAAAAACTGCAAGGTGTAGCGCACGTAGCCGGGCCGGTTGGGCTTGCCGCGTTTGGGAACAGGAGCCAGGAACGGAGCGTCGGTTTCGACGAGCAGGCGCTCAAGTGGTACATAGCAGGCGGCTTCCTGAATGGCGTGGGCGTTTTTGTAGGTGAGATTGCCCGCGAACGAAACGTGCCAGCCCGCATCCAGCGCGGCCCTGAGCAGTCCGGCGTGGCCGTTGCAGCAGTGCAAAATGCCTTTGCTCCAACCTGAGGCCGCGATGATCTCGGCGCAGCCCAAACTGGCCCGCTCGCCGCCCGCCGCGTCGCGGGTGTGCACGATGACCGGCATATCGCGCCGCCGCGCCAAGTCGAGTTGCCACTCGAACGCTGAGCGCTGCACCTCCAGTTGGTCGTGTGCCCAGTAATCGTCCAGGCCGGTTTCGCCGATGGCCACGACTTTGGGCATCAAGCTGAGGGCTTCTAGGTCGGCTCTGGTTTCGGGGCTGTCTTCCTGCGCCACATCGGTGGGATGCAGGCCGACGCTGGCCCATACTTCGGGGTACTGCTCGGCCAACGCAAGGGCGCTGCGGGCGTGCTGCACATTTGCGCCGACGCAGATCATGGCGCTCAGGCCCAGCTCAAAGCGGGCCGATGCGGGGTCTTCGAGGTAATCGAGGTGGCAGTGGGTGTCAATCATGCTGCTCAGGGTAGCGTTCAAGCGGCCCTAATCTGACGCCCACCCTCATCTGCGCCGCTTGTCATCACACCGCCCTAAGCACTCTCATGAGCCGTGGCGGCTATCATGCCAGCGTGTTACGAAGCGTTGGGGTTCAAGATTTGGGCGCAGGCCTGGCCAAAAGGCGGCTTTATGCTGCGCTTTAGTGCGGCGGCTTTGCTGGCGCTGGTGCTGTTTGGCCTGATCTTCGCGCTGCTGCCCGCCGCTTCCAGCGTGCGCGGCTCCGGCGTCAAGTTAGAGGGCGTCAAGTTGCGGTTGTATCCGGCGCAGGATCCCAAAGCCGAGTGGCGATTTGCAGCGGGGGAGATCAGCGTCGATCCTGAGAAAGGCGAAACGGCGCTCGATCAACTCGGTCAGGGCGAACGCTGGGCGCAGGACGCGGCAGGCAACCTGCAAAAGGACATGACCATCAAGGCCACCAATCTGGTGATTGACGGCCAAGACAACTTGCACGCCAAGCAAGCCGAACTCTATACCTTGGCGGATTGCAGCACCTTTACGTTGTCCTCAACGGGCAACAAAGAAGTGGTCATCAATCAGCAAGGTGGCTACAGCGCTCCTGCGGGTGAACTCAACTCACCTATTACCAAGGGAAGGTTCATCAACATCACCGCCAATTTTGATTTCAGTAACTTTCAAGCTGAGCAGCCCAAAAGCCGCCAAGATGAAGGACTGCACACTTACCCATCGACTCGCTGTGTCAACGGAAAAGTGGAGCCGCGCTGAAGAGGGTTCACTTCGATGTTTATTCCAACAATCAAATGCACACTGTTTTCAAGGAGATCTAATGAAACGTCCTGCTCTTTTTTTGACCGCTGCACTTCTGACTTCCGCCTTCGCCGCTCAAGTTGACCGCGTGTTGCGCTTTGATACGGCGGCGATGGTGCAAGGCAACTTGCGAAACGGCCCGATCAATTACACCGGTAAAAATGGTGGGTCGGTCAAGGCCAGCGTCAATAGCATCAACATTTCAGCGAACTCGGCTGTGCTCACCGCTCCGGCGAGCAGCACGTTGGCTGAATCCGAGGGCAAGCGCACCGCGACCTTTAGCGGCGGCGGCGCGGATGTGAGCGTGGTGCGGGGCCGTTTGACGGCCAAGGGCGGACAACTCGCCTACAGCGAAGCGACCGGTCAGGGTGTGCTGACCGGCACGCCCAGCGCCATATTCGTGCCGGAGAAAAAAGACGACGGCGATCCGGTGAATATCAAAGCCGCCCAGATGAGTTTGGATGTGGACAACAACATCAGCACTTCGACCGGAAATGTGCAACTCGTCAGCGGCACGCAAACCGGCAAAGCCGACAAGCTGGTGTTTGACGAAGACAAGGAAGTGGGCCTCTTGACTGGCGATCCTAGCCTCAGCCGCGCCGCGACCGCCAAGCAAAAAGAACTCAACATCATGGGCGACGTGGCCCGCCTCGCCACCAAGGGCAAGCTGCTGTATGTCAAAGGAAATGTCAAACTGACGCAGGGAACGAGCACCACCACCGGCGACGCGGTGTATTACGACGATAAAAACAACGTGGCCTACGTGGTGGGCAATGCCGTGAGCGTGGACAGCAAGAGTGGCACCAAAGTAAAGGCCCTGCCCAACGGCTACTTGGAGCAGCGCACCGATTTGGGCCGTGTGCGGGCGCTGAGTAAGCCTTACGTAATTCCGGCTGAGCGCTTTAAGCTGACCGGCGAGAAGTAACGGCTCAAATGAAGGATGCGGACGTGAAGGCGTGAACAAGCGGGGTCTGATACTGGGGGCGCTGTTGCTGAGTCTGGCGGGTGTGGCGGATCTGCCAAATTTGGCCTTGGCGCAGAGCCAGCCGCCGAGCAGTCCGGCCCTGACCAGTCCTACACCGCCGAGTGCACCCCCGCCTCCAGCACGGCTACCCGCGCAGACGCCACCTACGCAGACGACGCCCGCTGATCCCGCTTTTCCAGCCGAAGAGGGGAGTCCAGAACTGACAGCTTCGGACTCGGCCAATCCGGACACGCCCCCCCCCGACCCTGCTTCTCTTGATGGGCCGGACTCGGTAGACAGCGTGAATTCAACTTCAACGGATTCAACGCCAGCCGACCCAAGCCCAGCCGCCGATCAGGAAGGAGCCAGCGTCACCCTGACCCGCAAAGCCAAGGACGGCAAGCAGCGGGTCATCAAAATTGTCCGCACCGGCCTGACCGACGACACCGGCATTTTTGCGTCCTGCACGCCGCAAGACAGCGACCCGCCGGGGAGTCCCACAGAATCGGTCTTTTCGGAGACGGGGCCGGGCGGCATTCAGGTCACGGTGGACAAAAATCTGATCCGCGCTCCGCTGGCCCTGGTGACCCAGCAAGAAGGCGGCGACGGTCACATCGAAATGAGCGCCGGAACCGCTCAGTTTTTGGACGAGCCGCCGCAGGGCAAAACAGACCGTCTCAGCCGCTGCGCCGTACAGGCGGATTCCAAACCCGCGCCCGATACGGTCTTCGTCAATCAGGGCCGCACCAATTTGAAAGGCAAAACGCTGGTTTACGACGAATCCGACGGTGTAGCCCGCATCGACGGCCCAATCACCTTTGACCGCGCTCCCGCTGCGGGCAAGTCCGAAACCGAGCGGCTGACCGGCACCAGCGAGCGCATAGATGTGAATGTGGACAACGAAACCACGACTTTGGTGGGAACAGTGGTGCTGAAAAATGCTGGGCGGGTCAGTAAGGCGGCGCGGGTAGATTACGACGACGCCGCCAATGTCGCCATTTTGCGCGGCAGCCCCGACAAACTTGCCGAGTCGGTCAACGGTGAGGAAGTGATTTGCGCTTTGGTGATCCGCTACAACCTCGACCTCAATACCGTACTGGCGGAAGGACAGATCGGCGGTCAATTTCCTGATGATGGGGGCAGCGCCAGTAGTTCCAGCAGCCTGAGCGGCAATCCCACCCCTGTTCCGGCTTCTCCTGCCAATTCGGGAACGTCAGCGTTGGGCTGCTCTGGTCAGTAAAAACGCCACAGCACCCTAAGCCAATTGGCAGGGCAGTGGGTTAGCATAGACTTTATGCGCTTCCTGCCTCTTTTTCTTCTGCCTGCCCTGCTCCTGAGCGCTTGCTCGACGCCCACACCGCCCGCCGCTCCTGATCCGCAAAAAGAACTGCGCGGCACGGTGACAGATTGGAAGGGCGGAGCCAGCACCGTGACTTTGCTGGTGGGCGACCAAAGCCTTGCCAGCACGCCGCTGAGTGTGGGCGGCACATTTGCCTTGACCTTGCCGCCAAGCGCGGCCCTCGCTGGACTGGGCGTCAAGGCCAGCAGCTACCCGGCCTTTAGCGCTGGCTGCACCCGTGACCTTCAAGTGAGTGCCCCTGACGCCAGTCTGGTGGTCGTCAGCAGCTTGCAAGTCAAGACCGCTTCTGGTACGCAAACCATCTCACGTTTTGAGCGCAGTTATGACTCGGTATTAGACGCCAGTAACAGCGCCCAAGATGTGCTGGTCTACGCTTCGGCAGACACCCAGATTTACGGCGAAGTAAGCTGCTCGGATGCCAGCAAACGCGCCAGCTATAACGTGCTGCTGCGCCTGAATGCGGGCTGGAACACCGTGCGGCTGACCCAAAGCATTTTGCCCAGCCCTGCCATTACCCGCGCCGTGACCCAGTTTGTCAGCGTGCCGATCACTGTCGATTCCATTTGGAAAGTCGGCAGCCTGCAAGCCCTGTCCCGCTAGAGACAGCGGCAAAAGAGCAGAGCGGTGCCGCTGGGGGCTACCTTTTTTGCGGTCGATCTGTTATGTTATTTGCGTAAGGCGCTGGCCCCTACACCTTCAGATACCCGCTGCTACGCCTCTTTTCAAGGAGCCATTATGTCCATTCAGATTCACCTCGTGGGGCCGCTGGGCACCAACATCACCATCGAAGTTCAAGAAGAGCGCGAAATCTTTCCGACGCTGCGCAAGTACGGCAAATCCGGCTGGAGCAGCGGCGACTTACCCGCAGGCGGCGTGTCGTTGCCGCTGGCGATGGCCGATATTTTTGATTGGAGCCTGATCGGCGCACGCCCCTACACCAATGCCGACGGCGAGCAGGCCGTGATGTACAGAGGCCAGAGCTACAAGCGCCGCGAGCTGGAAGAAGTCGACACCAAAAAACTCAAGCTGCCCAAAATCGTCAAGTATTCGCGCGGCGCACGCCCCACCGATTTGCCGCACCTCAAAGAAGGCGAGGACGGCGGCGTGCAGTACATTACCCTGATTTCTTTCAGGGGCGGCGGCAAAGTGCTGGACGCTTATGTCGATGCGGCGAAGGCGGCGGGAACGGCAGGATAAAGAAGCTTGTGGCCTGTGAGCAGGGAAGCGGGCGCTGAAGAGGGCCGCGCTTCCCTGCTTTTTTGACTCAGCTTTTTATCTCAGCGCTCCCAGCAAAAACGCGTACACGTCTGCCTTCTCCTCAATGACCAATTTGGTGGGCTTGCCCGCGCCGTGTCCGGCTCTGGTCTGAACCCTCAACAAAATCGGAGCGCCGCCCTGCTGGACGTGTTGCAGCTCGGCGGCGAATTTGTAGCTGTGGGCCGGAACCACCCGGTCATCGTGGTCGCCGGTGGTCAGCAGGGTTGGCGGATAGGCCCGCTGCATCAGGTTGTGAAGCGGACTGTAGGCCCGCAGCACGGCAAAGTCTTCGGCGTTGTCGCTGCTACCGTAATCGCTGACCCAGGCCCAGCCAATCGTGAAGTTCTGGAATCTCAGCATATCCATCACGCCGACGTGACCCACCGCCGCGCCGATCAGTTCTGGATGCTGAGTCAAGGTCGCGCCCACCAGTAGGCCCCCGTTGCTGCCGCCCTCGATGCCCAGATGCTGCGGTGAGGTGTACCCGCGCTGGGCCAAATGGCGGGCGCAGGCGGTGAAGTCGTCAAAAACGTTTTGTTTGTTGGCCTTCATCCCGGCCTGGTGCCAGCTCTCGCCGTACTCGCCGCCGCCGCGCAAGTTGGCCACCGCCAGCACCCCGCCCGCTTCCAGCCAGGCCAGCCGCGAGACTTCAAAGCTGGGGGTCAGCGAGATGTCAAAGCCGCCGTACCCGTAGAGAAGCGCCGGGTTGGAGCCGTCCAGCACCACGTTTGACTGACTGACGATAAACATGGGCACTTTGGTGCCGTCCTGACTTTCGGCAAATTCTTGGCGCACCTCGTAGCCACTCAAATCGGCGCTCAGATCGGGCGACCAAAGCACCGTCAGCTCGCCGTTCTCGGTGTTCAGCTGATAACTTGCCGCCGGACTCAGGAAGCTGGTGAACACCAAAAACACTTCGCTTTGATCGGTGTGTCCGCTGAGGCTGCCCACCGTGCCGAGGCCGGGCAACGTGACTGGCTGGGCGTTCTGGCCTTGCCGATCGACCACGCTCAGGCGGCTGGAAGCGTCCGCCAGGGTATGCAGCACGAAGCCGCCCTCCACCATCAGGACTTCGAGTAAGCGGTGTTGGCTTTCAGCGACGATCTCACGGCGCTCGCCCGTTTCCAAATGATGCGAAATCAGGCGGCCCATCGGAGCCGCGTCGTCGGTCAGGAAGTAAAACACGGGGCCGTCGTTGCCGATCACCTGATAACTGGCTTCAAAGTCGGCCACCACTTCGGTGAAGGGGCCGCGCTCTTCTAACGGCCGCACCCAGATCAGGTTTTGGCGGGCGGTGCCTTTCCAGACGTTGACGATCAGGTAGTGCCCGTCCTCGCTGACCATGCCGCCAAACCCCCATTCCGGCTGGTCGGGGCGCTCCAAAATCAGTTCGTCTTCGGCTTGCTCGCTGCCGATGCGGTGGCGGTACAAGCGCTGATTGAGGTTCGCGCTGCTGAGTTGCTGGCCTTCGGGCGGGCGGTCATAGCGGCCATACAAAAAGCTGTTGCCGTCAGGGAGCCAACCCGCGCCGCTGAACTTGCTGTCGCCGACGGTGTCGGGTAGGTCGTGCCCGCTGACGATGTCGCGCACCCGCCAGTCACGCCAGTCGCTGCCGCCCTGCGAGAGCGAGTAGGCCAGCAAGCTGGCGTCCTGACTGATGGCCAGTTCGCCCAGCGAAACCGTGCCGTCGTCGGAAAAGCTGTTGGGGTCGAGCAAAATCCGGCCCTCGTCGGCGGGCGAGTCCATCACGTACAGCACGAATTGGCTTTGCAGGCCGCTGTTGCGCATCTGAAAGTATTTGCCCCCTTCTTGCCAAACCCCGCCGCGCCGCGCATAGTCCCACAGCTCGGTCAAGCGGCTGCGGAGTTGCTCGCGCTCCGGCAAGGCGTCCAGTACTGTGCGGGTCAGCTCGTTTTGAGCGTCCACAAAGGCCTTGGTTTCGGCGCTGTTAGCATCTTCTAGCCAGCGGTAGGGATCGGCAATGATCTCGCCGTGATAAGTGTCGGTGTGGTCGCTGCGGCGGGTTTCGGGCGCGGACTTGGGAGAAATCAGGGGCATACTGCTAGGCTACCCGCTCAATACGTTTTGCCTTGTAGCCGGGAACAGAGCCTTAAGATCAAATGAGGACGACGGCCTTTTGAGGGCTGCTGAGGCGGGTAATTTTATGGGTATTGATAGCGCAGCAGTTTGTGTGGTGGATGCGGCCCATACGCCCTGCGTTGCGGGTAGACTGAACTCAGTCCAAAATCCCTGCTCTTACCTGTCACCCGCCTTTGGAGGTTTTATGACCGCGTCCCTCACGCCCACCGACGGTACTTATTTCCGAGCTTGTAACCTTTGCGAAGCCATCTGCGGCCTGCAACTCACCGTCAGAGGCGGCGCAGTGGTGGACGTGCGCGGTGACCCCGATGATCCGCTGAGTCGTGGCCACATCTGCCCTAAAGGCGCGGTGATTGCCGACATTCACACCGACCCTGACCGCCTCAAGCGCCCACTGCGGCGCGACGGCGAAACTTGGACAGAACTCGGCTGGGACGAAGCGCTGGACTACGTGGCCGCCCGCTTGCGCGAAGTGCAGGCCAAGCACGGCCCCGACAGTGTGGCGGTGTATCAGGGCAACCCCAGCGTTCACAACTCCGGCACGCTGCTCTCGGCGGGCGGCTTCGTGCGCTCTCTGGGCAGCCGCAGTCGGTACTCGGCCACCAGCATGGATCAGTTGCCGCACCACTTCGCCGCCGCCGAGATGTTCGGCCACCCGCTGCTGCTGCCGATTCCCGATGTGGATCGCACCGATTATTTTTTGATGCTGGGCGCAAATCCGCTGGCCTCCAACGGCAGCATCATGACCGCGCCAGGGATGGCGGGCCGCCTCAAGGCCGTTCGGGCACGCGGCGGCAAGGTGGTGCTGCTTGACCCACGCCGCACCGAAAGCGCCGCCGCTGCCGACGAGCATCACTTTATCCGGCCCGGCAGGGACGCTTTGTTTTTGCTGGCCCTGCTGAACGTGATTTTCGCGGAGGACTTGGCCGAGGTGGGGCGCTTGGCCGAATTCACTGACGGCTTAGACGAACTCAGAGCCGCCGCCGAGCCGTTTACGCCGCAGCGGGTCGCCGCCGCGACGGGTGTGGACGCCGCCACCATTCAGCGCCTCGCCCGTGAGTTGGCTGGAGCTGAGCGCGGTGTGATTTACGGGCGCATCGGCCTGAGCTTGCAGGCGTTTGGCGGGCTGTGCCAGTGGCTCCTTAATGCACTTAACTTGGTGACGGGCAACCTCGACAGGGAGGGCGGCGCGATGTGGCCGCTTCCGGCCTTTGATCTGCTGGGCCGTGCCAAGAAAGGTCAGAGCTATCACCACCGCTTCTTCTCACGGGTACGCGGCCTCCCCGAGTTTGACGGTGAGTTGCCAGTGGCGGCCCTCGCGGAGGAGTTTCAGACGCAGGGCGAAGGTCAACTCAAGGCTTTCGTGACCATCGCGGGCAATCCGGTGCTGAGCACTCCCAACGGCGAAGCGCTGGACGAAGCACTGGCAAGCGCCGAATTTATGGTCAGCATCGACCCGTACCTGAACGCCACCACCCGCCGCGCCGAGGTGATTTTGCCGCCTGCTGTGGGTTTGGAAACTCAGCATTATGACGTGGTCTTTCACCATTTCGCAGTTCGCAATACGGCCCGCATCAGTGACCCCATTTTCCCGATTGCCGAAGATCAGCGCTTTGACTATCAAATTTTTGAAGGGCTGCGCCAGCGTCTCAGCGGTGAAATGGGCAGCTCACCGGACGAGCGGTTGGAGCTTGGCCTCAAGCACGGCCCGCGCCGCACCAGTTTGGCCGAGCTGAGGGCCGCCCCGCACGGCAGCGATTACGGGCCCATGCAGCCCTGCTTGCCGGATCGCCTGCTGACGGCCAGTGGCCGAATCAACGCCGCGCCCGCCGTGATGCTGGCCGATTTGCCGCGCCTGGAAAAAGTCCTGAATGCCCAAGTCCCCGAATTGGTGCTGATCGGGCGGCGGCAACTCAGGAGCAACAATTCGTGGATGCACAATGTCCCCCGCTTGATGCGCGGCGCGAACAGATGCACCCTGATGCTCAGCGGCGCGGATGCGGCTCGCCTCGGCATTACGGACGGGCAGAGCGTGGAAGTCCGCTCACGGGTCGGCGCGGTGACGGTGCCTGCCGAAATCACCGACACCTTGATGGCGGGCGTGGTCAGCCTTCCGCACGGCTTCGGGCACGGCAAGGCGGGCGTGCGCTTGGGAGTCGCTATCGCCCACGCTGGAGCCAGCCTCAACGACTTAACCGACCCCGAATACTTGGACGAACTCACCGGCAACACGGCGGCAAGCGGGGTTGCGGTGACGGTGAAAGCGACTGGCGCAGTGGGGGAGAGCGCGGCAGACTGAGTTTTAGGTGTCTCTCTTTTTCCTTACTACGCTACACTAAAAAGTAAGGAATCTAGGGAGCCTGAGATGAAAAGTACCGTCACGAGCAAAGGACAAACCACCATTCCCAAGTTCATACGCGAGCAACTGCGCTTACGTATCGGCAGCGAAATTGATTGGCAGTTGGAAGGCGGCACCTTAACAGTGCGTTTGGCTGAGCCATCGAACCTGACCAACCCATACCATCGCTTCCTTGGCGCGTTCCGATTGCCCGAAGGACAAACCACAGCTGACGTTTTGTGCGAACTGCGCGGAGAGCCAGAGATTTACGCGCAACAGGGTGAGGGCGCAAAGATCATGACGTTGGAAGATGTTTTGGCTGAGCAAGCTTGATCATCGCGCTTGACACCAACATTTTGGTTGATTTGTGGGCCGCCACGCCGCAGGGTCAGCTCGGCGCTCAGCAGATTGGCAGCCAGCGGGCATAGCTTCGTGGTTTGCGGAGTGGTTTATGCCGAACTCCACGCGGTTCCCACTATCACCAAAGTGGCGCTTGACCAAGCCCTTTTGCAAATGCTGATCAGTGTCGATTCCAGCAGCACGCTCAGAATGTGGGAAGAAACCGGGCGGGTTCACGCTTTGATTTGCCAGCGCCGCCGCTCGGCTGGTGCTGTGGGTAACCGCAGACCATTGGCTGATCATTTGATTGGTGCCCATGCACTTTGCCGCACGGACGCTTTACTAACCCACAATGCCCGCGATTTCAGTGATTTTACGACGCTCAACATTATTGGTATTTGACTTTCAGCCCATCCCCTCGCCAACTGAAAGCCGAAAATTCAGACTTTGGAGATGAGCCAAATTCAACTGGATAGCCTGCAAATGAACGACCTCGCTGCCGCCCGTGCCCTCAGGCAAGACAGCAAATTCCTGGCACACTTTATCGTGCCGCTTTCGCCCAGCGAAGTGGCCCCACGCCTCGGCATGGCGGCCAATCTCGCCCACCACCACGCCCGCAAATTGGTGGATGTAGGCCTGCTGTTCGAGCAGAGCCGTGAAGGTGGCAAAGTCTTATATCAACTCGCGGCCCGTGAATTCCGCGTTTCTTCCGATCTTCTGCCTCCCGAAGACGAAGCGGGCAACGGCAGCGCCAACATGCGCGGGCTGTCCGCCGGATTTTTGCAAGCCTACGAGCGTTCTTGGCGCAACATGAACGAAGGTCAAGAAGATGTCTACGGCTTCGGCACCACTGAGCGGCCCGCTCACCTCAATCAGCTTTCATATCCAGTTTCGGACGAAGCTTACCCGACCCACTCCGACACGCTCACCCTGCGCTTGACGCCGGAGCGCTTTCAACAACTGGCCCGCTCACTGAGTGCCCTGCTGGACGAAGCCCAGGCCGAGGGCGTACGCGAGGAAGGTACGGCTTGCACGTTGGCAGTGCTGGTCTTCCAAGCCGAGCCGTCTCAGCCCGAGCAGCTCAGCCGCAACCAAGACAGCTTTTTGGGGTGGCCCCCGGTGAAAGCTCGGCGGTCTTGATGTGCCATGACGCTGAGGGGCTCTACACCAGCAATTCTTCTTGGTGCTTGTCCGGTGTGCGCCTGCTCTGCCAGGTCGCTCCAACACTCGCGCCGATCACGCAGACAATCGCCAGCCACTGCGTCAGGCTGAGGGATTCGTGCAAGATCAGCCACCCCAGCAGCGCGGCGGCGGCAGGTTCCAAGCTCATCATGATGGAAAACAGTTGGCGCGGCAGTTGCCGCAGCGCGATCATTTCTAAGCTGTACGGCAAAGCGCTCGACAAAATCGCCACGCCGAGGCCGAACAGCAGCAGGTGAGGCGTGATCTGCGAAGGTGAAAACCCCAGCGGTGCAGCGCAGAGCATCACCGTGATGGCGGCGCAAATCATGCCGACGCTGACGCCCTGCGTGCCGCTGAAATGGCGGGCCATCCTTGCCCCGATGATGATGTACCCACCCCACAGCGCTCCGGCAACGGCGGCCAGCGCCACACCGATGGGCGAAATCGGCGTGTTTCCACCCAGCGGCGAAATCAGCACGATGCCCAGCAGTGCCAGCCCTGCCCAAATCAGATCGGCGGCCCGCCGACTGGTCGCCACCGCCACCGCCAGCGGCCCCAAAAACTCCAGCGTGACCGCCAAGCCCAGTGGAATGTAGAGAATGGCGTAGTAAAAGCTCAGGTTCATCAGGCCCAGTGTCGCGCCGTAAATGGCGGCGGCTCGCCACTGCCGCAGCGTCAGGCTCAACAGATTGGGCCGGAAAATTGCCAGTAAAATGATGGCGCTCAGGCCCACCCGCATGACTGTCACCCCGGCTGGCCCCAGCACCGGAAACAAGCTCTTGGCGATTGCCGCGCCGCCCTGAATGCTGAGCATACTCAGCATCAAGGCGGGAATAGGTGGCAGACGCAGGCGGGGGAGAGGCAGCAGACGGCTCATGGGGCAGAGTCTAGCGCCCGCATGCCAAAATGCTTCATGCAGCCGACCCCCGCCGCCGTTTCCGCTTCCAACACCCAAGCGTCGGGTTGGTGGTGGGCTGGACTGGGCATGTTGTGTTTCAGCTTTACCTTGCCGGCCACTCGCCTCGCCGTGCCGGAATTTGGAAGTTACCTGGTCGGGTTTGGCCGCTCGGCGCTGGCTGGGGTGCTGGCTTTGGGGCTGCTCTTGCTGCTCAAAGAAAAGCGGCCAGAGCGCCGTCACTGGCTGGGGCTGGGGGTCGTGGCGTTGGGTACGGTCTTCGGCTTTTCGGTGTTCAGTGCGCTGGCGCTGCGGAGCGTGCCTTCCTCGCATGGCGCGGTGGTGGTGGGCCTGCTGCCTGCGGCCACTGCCATTGCCGCCGTGCTGCTGACGCGAGAACGGCCCCGAGCCGCATTCTGGGTGGTGTGCGCCCTGGGCGTGGTGGCGGTGCTGGTTTTTGCGGTGGTTCAGGGCGCTGGGCAGGTCGCGGCTGGCGACATTTATCTGCTCCTGGCCGTCATCTTTGCGGCGGCGGGCTACGCCGAGGGTGGACGGTTGGCCCGCGAGATGGGCGGCTGGCGGGTGGTGAGCTGGGCGCTGGCCTTCTCGCTGCCGATCACTTTAATAGCCACTTGGCTTTCACCCTGGCCCACTCAGATGCCTTCGGTCACAGCTTGGGCGGCGTTCGGCTACGTGTCGGTCTTCAGCGTCTTTCTGGGCTTTTTTGCTTGGTACAAGGGGCTGGCGCTCGGCGGCGTCGCCCGCGCCGGACAAGTCCAACTGCTTCAGCCCGTCCTGACGGTGGCGTGGTCGGCGCTGCTGCTGGGCGAACACATCGGCGTAGCTACAGTCGTGGCGGCTGTATTTGTGGTGGGCATCGCGCTGCTCAGCCGCCTGACGCGCTGAACGTCAGCTCCAAACCTGCTTTACGGGTGGATGGACGAATGCCACAGAAGGTAAGTCATCAGCAGCAGAGCGCTCAGCAACAGGACAAGGTGAATCAGACGGTAGTTGAGAGATCGGGGCAGGGCAGCTTGCCTCGGTCTACGCCACACCAAGCTGCCCTGCCTCGCTTCATAAGGGGAAGCGGGTAAATCGCGGCGGTAACAAGGCGAAGTCGCCCAAACATTCGGCGGCGGCTCCACTTGCCTGTCCCATGAAGTCAAAGCTGGTATGGGGAAATCCAGCGCTGCCACACGCCGAAGGAGTTGTGCGCCGTTGAGAGGCCCAGCCAGTGCAAAGCGCTTGGTGTCGGAAACTTGTAGAGGATTGCTCTTCATACCTTTTCTTGACGGTAACGCACTGAAGTGTGCGGCAAGATGAAGCCATTACGAGACTGGGGCGGTTGCCGGCCCGGTCTCCGCGCTGAAGCGGTTAAACGGCCAACGGGAAGTGAGGTCGCCGCCCCACGCCCAAACCCACTACAGTAACCTCCGTGAAACGCTCTCTGTCTTTTTGGCTGCTCGGCACGCTGCTGGGTGGTTTCCTCCTAGCGGCGCTGCGCTGGCTCTCGCCGCTCCCGCCGCCGCCGAGTCCGGCTTTGCCCGCGCCGACTTTGCTGGTACTGGGCGCTTCTCAGGTGGCAGGTTTGCCGTCTCCCGCGTTTCGGCGGCGGCTGGATGAGGCATTCAGGCTTTACCAGCAGGGCGGCGTCATGCGCATCATCGTGTCCGGCGGTGTGGGTGAAGGTGATTTGTTTAGCGAGGGAGAAATCGGCGTACGTTACCTCCGCGCTCAGGGCGTGCCAGTCGGAATTTTGCGGGCCGAGGAACAGAGCCGCACCACTTACCAGAACCTCCGCAACAGCCGCCCGCTTATTGCTGGACGCGTCACCTTGGTCACGGACAGCGTTCACGCCCGCCGCGCCCTGTCGCTGGCGCTGGCCGAGGGGCTGAGCGCCGATGTCAGCAGTGTCAGCTTCAAGGCGGCCCCGCGTTATCTGCTGCGCGAAACGGCGGCGCTGCTGATGTGGCGGCTGTTTGGGTATACGGGTGGCCGCCCGGCTCCTCGCGCCCACCCCGGAGCATAAAGTGGGCCTTCCTGCGCTAGATGAGCTGACCCCTGACCAACAGGAATGGTGTGGCGGTCGTGTAAACTGAGCGCCATGAATGTGATTGGCAAAGTGACTGTCCTGCCGCGCCTGCCCAAAGCCCTGGCACGCTTAGAAGAACTCGCTTACAACCTGTACTGGTCTTGGACGCCCAAAGCCCAGGCGCTTTACCAAACGCTCGACCCTGCCAACTGGGAGCGCTTCCAACACAACCCCGTCCAGACGCTGTTGGAGACGCCTTCAGCGCGTTTAGAGTCGCTGGCTGCCGATCCTGATTATTTGGGCAATTACCACGCTGTTCTGGCCGATTTCGACGCTTACATGAACAAGGGCGCGTGGGGCAAAGGTGAGGTGTGGGCCGCCACCAATGCCGCCGAGTTGCCGCCCGTCGCTTATTTCAGCATGGAGTACGGCTTCCACGAATCGCTGCCGATTTATTCCGGCGGCCTCGGCGTGCTGGCGGGCGATCACTGCAAAAGTGCGTCTGATTTGGGCCTGCCCTTCACGGCAGTCGGGATGCTGTTTCATCAGGGCTACTTCCGCCAACTGTTCAACAAAGACGGCTGGCAAGAAGAAGCTTACGACGAACTCAACCTGACCACCTTGCCGATTCGCCCGGCGCTGACCAAATCTGGCGAAGTCGCCAAAGTCAGCGTTCGGGTGGCGGGCCGCGACGTCGTGATGCAGGTCTGGAGCTTACGGATTGGCCGCATTCAGGTGCTGCTGCTCGACGCCAACGTGCCGGAAAACAGCGAGGATGACCGCAAGATGACGGCCCGCCTCTACGGCGGCAACCAAGAACTCCGCATCCAGCAGTACGTGCTTTTGGGCGTCGGCGGCATTCGCGCCCTGCGTGCTTTGGATGTTCCGGCCAGCGTCTACCACATGAACGAAGGCCACGCCGCGCTGATGGGTTTAGAGCGGATGCGCGAGTACGTCGCGCAGGGCCTGGACTTCCGCACCGCCTTGGAGGCCACCGCCAGCAGCACGCTGTTTACCACCCACACGCCGGTTGCGGCAGGCAACGACGCCTTCGCTTACGAGATGATGGACAGGTATATCGGTGATTGGCCCGCGCAACTGGCCACCAGCCGCAGCGAACTCTACGACCTTGCCGAACACGCCCAGAACTGGGACGGCCACTTGGTGCCGACTTTTTCGATGACGGTCTTCGCGCTGCGGATGTCGCGGATGGCCAACGGCGTCTCGGAACTGCACGGCGAGGTCAGCCGGGGCATGTGGAATTTCCTCTATGAAGGTGCGGACGAAGAAGAAGTGCCGATCGGTCACGTCACCAACGGCGCACACAATTTAACCTTTCTCGCTCAGCAGTTCCGCGACCTCTACTCCACCGTGTTGCCCGGTAACTGGATCGAGCGCCTCGAAGACAAGCAGATGTGGGACGATATCAACACCATCCCCGACGCGCAGCTCTCGGCCACCCAGCACGAACTCAAAGAAGAGATGATCGCCTTCGTGCGTGTCCGGCTCCAAGAGCAGCTTCGCCGCACCGGAGCGCCCGCCGCCGAGGTGGCCGCCGCTGGCGAAACCCTGAGCGCCGATGCCCTAACCATCGGCTTTGCGCGGCGCTTTGCCACCTACAAACGGGCCACTTTGCTGTTCCGTGACCGCGAGCGCCTCAGCAAAATCGTCAACAACCCTGAGCGCCCGGTGCAGTTTATTTTCGCGGGCAAGGCCCACCCCGCCGACAACCCCGGCAAGGCCTTTATTCAGGAAATCTACAAGCTCTCGCGTGATCCCGAATTCGCCGGAAAAATCATCATCGTCGAAAACTACGATATGAACGTGGCCCGCCACCTCGTGCAGGGCGTGGACATCTGGCTCAACAACCCGCGCCGCCCTCTGGAGGCCTCCGGCACTTCCGGCATGAAGGCCAGCTTCAACGGTGCGCCCAACTTCAGCATTCTCGACGGCTGGTGGCGCGAGGGCTACGACACCACCAACGGCTGGCCGATTGGCGAGGAGCGCGAATACACCGATCTCAACATTCAGGACGACGCTGACAGCTTCAGCATGTACGAAACGCTGGAAAATACCATCGTGCCGCTGTATTACGGCAAAGATGCACAGGGCCAGAATCACGGCTGGCTCAAAACCGTGCGCCGCGCCATCATCACGGTTAATCCTGAGTTTGCCATGCAGCGTCAGGTCATCGACTATGTGCAGCAATTTTACTTGCCACTGGCTCAGCGTGCGGCCAAAGTGGATGCCAACAACTTTGAGAAGGCCCGTACGCTGGGCAGCTGGAAAAGCTGGGTGCGTCAGCAGTGGCAACACGTCCAGATTCACGCCACCGCGCAGCTTCCCGCCACCGTGCAGCCCGGCGAGGAAGTCAAGGTCAGCGCTCAGGTCACTCCGGCAGGTATTCAGGAAAGTGAGCTGCATGTAGAAGCCGTTCTCAAGCACGGCGAAGACACCCTGCACGTGCCGATGAAGGCGACGGGCGGCGGCAATTATGAAGTCAGTATTCCCCTCACCGACAGCGGCCTCTACAGCGTCGGCGTGCGGGCTATGCCTTACTCGGCGGACTTGAGCAACCCGATTGAGCTGGGCCTGATTAAGTGGGCCTGATTAAGTGGGCCTGAGCAGGAACTGAAGGTGTTAAGCCAGAAATAAAAAGAGCGGCTTTCGGGCCGCTTTTTCTATACTGCGTGATTGTTGGTCTTGGAGGCCAGCAATACCGATTACTGCCACTACGCGTCTTCCGCCTTACTCTGCATTCCCCGTTAAAGCATTCAGCAATCTCAACGCTTCATTGAGGCGGTGGGCCTGCACGCGGGCGGCGAGGCGGGCCTGCTCGGCATCAAAAGCATGGCGGGCCAATGTCAGAGCGTCGGCCCCTGAGCGGCTGAGTTGGGCGTGGCCCAGCTGGGCGTCGTGGAAACGGTTCATCAATTGCTGAAAAGCGGCTTGGTGGGCGCGGGCGGCTCCCAACGTGTTTTCGGTTTGAGCAGTGGCCTCGCGCTCGGCCTGAACAAGGGCGGCGCGGGCGTTTTGCACCCTGCCGTCATTGACGCCTCCGGCTTGCCACTCGGCGTAATTGAGTTGGTGGCGGGCCCGCAGCACGTTGGGGTGCATCGGCACGGCCAGCGCAAAGCGTGAGGAATCCAAATTGATGTTGGGGGCCTTGGGGTCTTCTGCGGCTACAGTTTCGTCAATCAGCGGCGCGAAGGCGTCCAAAAAGGCGTCTGTTTGCGAGAGCATCAATTTGTTGTGGGCCATTTGCGGCCCGACTTTGCGCCCTGCTCTGGCCTCGCCCTCGACTTCTTCGACTGTCAGGCGCAGCACCTCGCGCTGAGAGCGGGCGCTGCGAACCTGGTCGGCCACCTCGACGCGGGCGTGATCGGCCCGCAAATTGCTGAGCAGTTCCTCGGTTTCCCAGCGCCGCACCTCGGCTTGGGTGGCCTGCACGTCCCATTCAGCGGCGCGTTCCAAGTTCTTCAAATCAGGATTGGCCCGAATGCCCTCCAAACTCCGAACCGCGATTTCGGCGTGGGCGCGGGCCAGCAGCAGCGGCAGATCGTGGGCACGCCGTCCCCAGCGCACTGGCCCCGGCGCGGGCGCGATGGTGCCGGTGCTGGCCGGAGCGGGACTGGGCGTTGATTCGGCAAACGAGGCCAGCGCGGTGGTCGCGCCTTCCAGCCAGCGGTCGGCGCGGGCGTCACCCATGGTATTGCGGAAGCTGGTGTACACGTCTTGCAATACCGCGACCACGTCCCGCGATCCCAGCGGACGCATGGCAGGCCAGCCCCGGCGCACGATAGAGCTTTCAATCGTCTGCTCAGCCTCACGCACGCCGACTTCGGCGGCCAGTTGCAGCCTGAGCCATTCACGGTAAGAGTCGGTCATGGTCGGGCCTTATGGAGCAGGCGAGGAGAGAGAAAAAAACGAGAGAAAGTCAGCATTGGTGCGGTTATTCTAGCGGCTGGCGGCCTGCGCGTTGACGCAAAGCTTCATACAGCACCAACGCCCCCGCGGTGGCTACATTCAGGCTGTCGGCCTGACCCAGCATCGGGATAGAGAGGTGAAGGTCGGCGGCTTCTTGCCAAAAGGCGCTGAGTCCGGCGTGTTCGGTGCCCAGCAGCAGCGCCACCCGGCCTGAGAGCGGCGCGTCCCAATAGTTCTGGGCGGCATGCGGGGTGCAGGCCAGCAAGGTAAAGCCGCGCTCCCGCAGCCAGTTCAGCGCGTCTGCCTGACTCAGCGCGGCGGTAGGCTGAGTAAACACGCTCCCCTGAGAAGCGCGGATCAAATTGGGGTTGCCCAAGTCTAAGCCGTCTCCGACCAGCAAGGTGGCGTGCGCTCCCGCGCCGTCGGCGGTTCGCAGCAGCGCACCGACGTTGCCGGGTTTCTCCAAGCCGTCCAAGACCAGCACGGCGGTGCTCCCAAGCGGTTCGGGCAGGGGGCGCGGCTCGCTGCGGGCCACCGCCAACACCCCGTCTGGGCCTTCTCGTCCACTGACTTTTTCAAACGCGGCCCGGCTGAGTTCTGTGGCGGGTTCGCTGACTGGCAAGCTGGCCCAGGGCAACTCGCGGGCCTCGGGGCTGTGGAGTTCGGGACAGATAAAAACCTGTTCGAGCGGCACACCTGCTTGGAGGGCGCGGCTGAGTTCGCGTGCGCCCTCGATCAGAAAAACGCCTTCTCTGAGCCGTTCGCGCCGGTCTCGCAGCCGCACGAGGCGCTTGAGCTGCGGGTTTTGCAAGGAAGCAATCAGCGCGGGCGTCACAGCTCGGCGCTTTTGCCCATCGCCAGCAAGGTGGCTTTGACGGCCTGCCAAATTTGCTGCTCCAAGATGTCGGCACTCTGGGCGGCGTCCAGCACCAAAAAGCGCTCCGGCGCGTTGGCGGCGATATTCAAAAAGCCCTGTCTGACCCGCACGTGGAATGCCAAGTCGGCACGCTCCAAGCGGTCAGGCTGCCCCCGCGCCGCCGCCCGCCCAAGGCCCACCGCCGAATCGAGGTCGAGCAGCACGGTGATGTGAGGCAGCAGTCCTCCGGTGACTTCCCAAGTCACGTCCCCGACCAAGCGGGGATCTAAGCCGCGCCCCGCGCCCTGATAAGCGGCGCTGCTGTCGGCGTAGCGGTCGCAGATCACCACCTCGCCGAGTTGCAAACAGGGCCGAATTACGTCCTGCACCAGTTGGGCGCGGCTGGCGCTGTAGAGCAGAAATTCGGAGAGCGGATTGACGTCCAAATCGGGGTCGAGCAGCACGATCTCGCGGATGCGGCTGCCCAGCGGCGTGCCGCCCGGTTCGCGGGTGAGCGTGTGGCTGACCCCCGCCGCTTCCAGTCTGGCCGCTAGGCGGGTGATCTGGGTGGATTTGCCGGAGCCTTCGGGGCCTTCAAAGCTGATGAAAAGGCCCGTCATTGCGTTCCTGCGAAGGGAGAGAGGGAGTTGAGTTCCGCTTCTAAAACGTCAACCGCCAGCTGTTTTTCCACTCTCAAAGCCCCGTTGGAAGGTGCAAGAACTGCCACGGAATCCCAAATTCGTCTTCAATTTTGGCGGCCAAGGCCCGCACCCCGAAGACTTCAGTTTCGTAGTGTCCGGCATACAGCACGTTCACGCCGTACTCGAAGCCGTCGTGGAAGTATTTGTGTTCGGGTTCGCCGGTCAGCACGGTGTCTAAGCCCATCGCGGCGGCCTCGGCAATACTTCCGGCTCCGCTGCCGCTGAGAATGCCCAGCCGCTCCACGTTGGGCGAGCCGCCGCCGTGAACGAGGCAGATTTCGCCGGTCAGCTTTTGCACCCGGTCAGCGAAGTCTTGCAGGGTCTGGGTAAACGGCAAGTCGCCGGCCAGCCCGATTTTGCCGCCGGCCCACTCGCCGAACGGCTCCAAATTTTGCACGCTCAGGGCGCTCGCGATCATGGCGTTGTTGCCGACTTCGGGGTGGGCGTCCAGCGGAATATGCGCGGCGTAGAGATTGAGCCCCGCACTCAGGGCAATCTGGAGGCGGCGGGCGTGCGGGCCGGTCACGGCGAGCGGCTGGCCCCAAAACAGGCCGTGATGCACCAGCAGCAGGTCGGCTCCGCTGTCGGCGGCGTCTTGCAGGCTGCGGGCGCTGGTGTCCACGCTGGCGGCAATCCGGCGAATCATGGGCGCACCTTCAATTTGCAGGCCGTTTAAGCTGGGGTCTTTGAAAGCGCTGATCTGGAGGTAATCGCCCAGCCAGGCCACCAATTCGTCGCGGCTGATCTCGCGGGGTTTATTGGGTTGTTCGGATAAAGTCATGCCGAGCATTCTAAAGCGCTCGGCTCAGCCGCTTTGTCGGTTGGGTGGCTCTGCGCTCAGGTGGGCCGCTCCACCACTTCCAAGCGGTTGCCCCAAGGATCGGTCAAAAAGACCCGCCGCAGCGGAGCCAGTTCGGTGTCGGTCTGAACCGGGACACCGAACGCTGTCGCCTGCCGCGTGAAAGTGTCCAAGTCGGTGCAGCGCAGAGCGGGGTGGCCTTTTTCCCGCGCCACAAAGTCCTTCGTCACGCCGATATGCAGTTGCCGTCCGTCGGGCAAGGCGAACCAGACGCCGCCGCGTGCGGCCAATACGGGGGGCTTTTGCAGTTCCGGCAAGCCCAGAAATCCGCCGAAAAAAGTGCGGGCGGCGTCCTCGCAGCCAGCCGGCGCTTCAATCTGGATGTGGTCAAGGCCAGTGATAAGCGTCATGGCCTGAGGATAAGTCTCCGATTCGGGGTGTTCCCACCGCAGTCACCAAAAAGCGCGGCCCGCCATCCATCTGGGGCGGGCCACGCTTTTTTCAGAACAGATTCAGGGGAAGTTGATGACCATGCTGGGGGTTCCGGCAGGCTTGCCGGTGGCGGCGTCGCCAGTCACGGGATCGCCCATCTGGTTAACCACGTGGTCGATGATGCCCATGCCTTTGTTGAGCTGCACCGTCAGGAGGCTGTGGAGCTTGACGCCGGCACTGAGCGGCACACTGAAGGCGGTGCTGGCGTGAACGCTGGGATCGACATTCATGAAAATGTAGCTGCCCATGCCCCAGCCTTCGTGGTTTTGCACTGAGTCGGCCACTTTGTAGGCGGCGTAGCCCAGCGCGGGGCCATTTTTCCAAGCGGCCTGATTGGGTGGGTCATACGGCATTTCGTTTTGGAAGAAAATGGTCTTGCCGCGCTCACCGTTCCAGAGGACTTCTTCTTTCTGGAAATGCTCGACAAATAAGCCGGTGGCGGTGACATCGTTGCCGTTGACGATCACGCCGTGGTCGGCGGTGTTGCTGTCCCAGCCCACGCCCGTACCGTGATCGGCCCGCCAGACCCACAGGTGATCGAGCAGCGTACCGGAG
The DNA here is from genome assembly GCF_003860465.1 of Deinococcus psychrotolerans. Taxonomy (NCBI): domain Bacteria; kingdom Thermotogati; phylum Deinococcota; class Deinococci; order Deinococcales; family Deinococcaceae; genus Deinococcus; species Deinococcus psychrotolerans. Next base: position 1,265,635 of record NZ_CP034183.1, on the reverse strand, counting down.
CGGTTGACTTCTAGGCTGTTGCTGGCCTTGCCGAGGTGCGGCCCGCCGATGCGGAAGAACACATCGTGCAGCGCCACCGGATTGGTGATCGAGCCACCCGTGCTGGTGGTGCCGATTTTGAGCAGCGTGGGCGAGTTCACAGCTCCGGCGTCAAAGGTCAGTCCGGCAATGTCAACACCGTCCACGTCAGCGACCCTCATCGGCACGGCTCCGTTTTGGGTCGTCAGGGTGGCGAGGCCCAGTCCCAGCACGACGGTATTGGCCTTGGTGATTTGAATGCTCTGGCTGACGGTATAGATGCCCGGTGTAAACAGCACATTGCGCCCGCCCGACAGCGCCGCGTTGATCGCCGCCGCGCTGTCGGTGGGCCGGGCGATGAAGAAGGAAGTCAGCGGCAGGCTGCGCCCATCACTTTCCGCGCCGCTGCCCCAGCTCACGCCGCTGGTGTTTTGCCGGGTGGCCGGCACGTACACCTGATACGCCCCACTGCTGTCCAGGTACAAGTACGGCTTCTCCCGCGAGACGGGCGTACTGAGCAGCGTGGTGTAGGTGCCCAGCGTTTTGCCGTCGCTGGAAAGCGTGCCGAAATTGGTGGTGGGCGCTCCCGTGACGCCGGAAAACACCTGATTCCAAACGCCGTTCGACCAGCCGGGAACTTCGCTGTTGCGGATATAGAACTGCTGCTGTGAGCCGTTGACCACCGCGTCAGTTCCGCTGAATCTGGAATCGGCAATAAAGCCGCCGCTGGCGTACTGCGGGCCAGCCGAGCAGTAATCCATGAGGCTGAATTTGCCCACCACATTCATGCGCCGCAGCGGAGCGGCCTGCGAGACTGCCCAGAAATTGGTGGCCGCCTGACAGCCTTCGCCGCCCGCCACCTTGATGGTCATGTTGGACGCTGAGCGCCAGAAGTTGTCTAAAGCGATGCAGTTGCTGGGGTTGCCGTCAGTGCCGGTCTCCAAGCAGCGGTTGTAGACATTGACGTGGCCGTTGATGACCACGTCATTCGGCGTGCGGCCCAGGCCCACGACCTCGGTGTAGTAACCGACATCGATGAGCAGCGGCTTGTCGGGCGTGCCGTAAGTGCCGGGCTTGAAAAACAGGGCGTAGCGGCCATTGCCAAACTCGGCGTTGAGCTGCTGGGCCTTGACAGCGTCCACCGCCGCCTGAATGTCGGCGGTGGACATGCTGGGATCAAAGACCTTGACGTTCTCGCCCAGTTCGCGGTTTTCCGGCTTGGGGTCGGTGCCGGGGCCGGGCTGGGCACAAGCTCCCAGTGCGAGCGCCAGACCTATAAAGAGCGCCTTGGCAGGCCGTGCAGTCCTCCGCCCAGATTCGAAAGAAACGCCGCTTGATGTCCGCCGTTCGTTCATGTATTCCCCCCTGCCAACTTCCGGTACGCCGAAACGGCAAGCCCACCAAAAAGCAGTGGTCAGCCGCGCTGAGACGTTGGGTTGACTTTGTTCCTCAGGTATCCTAGCGGCTCAGCGGGAAAAGTCCAGTGCGGCGCTCAACCGTCCACTGAACCCAAAATCGCCGCCACGATCTGCTCGCCGTAAGCGTCGATGCGCTTTTCGCCCATGCCTGCTAGGCCGTGGAGTTCGGCCACGCTGCGCGGCTGGCGCTCGGCCAGTACGTCCAGCGTGGCATTCGGAAAAATCAAAAAGGCGCTGATGTCACGCTCCTTGGCCAGTGTGCGCCGCAGTTCGCGCAGCCGCTCGGCCACGCCTGAGTCGGGAGTATTTCCTGCTACCGTCTGCGAGAACAAGCGGCCCGCAGGCAGGGCGGCGCTCGGCCCAGTTTCACTGTCTGGCTTGCGGTTCAAAATACTCAGCAAGGCATTGTTCTGCTTCGCGCCCAGTTCTTCAACGGGCGCAACATCGCTGCGCAGCACCTCCAAGAACGCCTCACCGTACTGCGTCAGTTTGCGGGTGCCGACACCGCCGATGGTGCCCAGCACCGCCAGCGAAGTCGGGCGGCGCTCGGCCATTTCTCTGAGGGTGGCGTCGTGAAAAATCACGTAGGGCGGCACCTCGCCTTCGCGGGAGAGCTTGAGACGCAGCGCACGCAGCGCTTCAAACAAGCCGCCGACTCCAGCACTGACGGGCGCAGAGTTGCGGCGATCCTTCTTTGCTTTGCTGGGTGTGGTCAGCATTTCTTCGCGCAGCCACAAGGTCTGCTCGCCTTTCAGCAGGGGACGCGACTTGCCTGAGGCGATCAGTGAGCCGTGGCCGGCGGCGTCGGTGGTGAGGTAGCCCAGCGCCACCAATTGCCGGATGATGTTGCGCCAGGCCCGCTCCGGCAGCGCTTTGCCGACGCCGAAAGTGGGCAACTGGTGGTGGCCCAGCCCGCTGACCCGCTCGGTGAGATTGCCCAGCAGCACGTCAGTCAGGTGCGCCGCGCCGAAGCGGTTGCCGGTGCGGATCGCCGCCGAGAGCGCCATCTGCGCGGGCTTGGTGGCGTCAAAGGTCTGAGGTGGGCTCAGGCAGGTGTCGCAGTTGCCGCACGGCTCGGCCAAGTCTTCGCCAAAATAGGTCAGCAGCACCTGTCGGCGGCACGTTGCGGTTTCACAGTAAGCCAACAGCGCGTCGAGTTTGCTGGCCTCCACCCGCTTGATGTGCTCCGGCGCGTCGCTCTGGGCCAGCATCCGGCGCACGTTGACCACGTCCGCCAGGCCGTAGGTCATCCAAGCGGTGCTGGGCAGGCCGTCGCGTCCGGCGCGTCCGGTTTCCTGGTAGTAGCCTTCCATGCTTTTGGGCAAATCGAGGTGCGCCACGAAGCGCACATTGGATTTGTCGATACCCATCCCGAAGGCGACGGTGGCGACCACGATCAGGCCTTCTTCTTGCAGGAACCTTTCCTGAGCCGAGTTGCGCTCACGCGGCGCGAGTCCGGCGTGGTACGGCAAGGCTTCGACTCCTTGCCTGCTCAGCCACTCGGCGGTTTCTTCCACACTTTTGCGCGACAGGCAGTAGACGATGCCCGCTTCCTTGGGGTGCTCGGCCTGAATGAAGGCCAGCAATTCAGACTTGGGGCCAGCCTTGCCCACTCCTTTTTGCTGAATGCGGTACTGGATATTGGGCCGGTCGAAGCTGCTGACAAACAGGTGGGCACCTTGCAGGCCCAGCACCTGAATGATATCGGCGCGGGTGCGCTCGTCGGCGGTGGCGGTCAGGGCCAGACGCGGCAGTGCCGGGAAGCGCTCTTGCAGCACGCCCAACCCCTGATATTCGGGCCGGAAATCGTGCCCCCACTGACTGACACAGTGCGCCTCGTCAACGGCAAAGAGAGCGACTTCTGCTTGTTCGAGCAGCTCCAGCATGCGCGGCATCAGCAGGCGCTCCGGCGCGACATACAGCAAATCAAGCTCGCCGGCCATCAGCGCGGCTTCCACCTCGCGCACGCCCTGCAAGCTCAGGCTGCTGTTGAGGTAAGCGGCCCGCACTCCGTTTTGGCGCAGGGCGTCTACCTGGTCTTTCATCAGGGCGATCAGCGGGCTCACCACCACGCCCACCCCGCGCCGCAGCAAGCTCGGCACCTGATAGCACAAGCTCTTGCCGCCACCGGTGGGCATCAGCACCAGCGCGTTTTCGCCGTTGGTCACCGCCCGCACGATGTCGGCCTGCACGCCCCGGAACTGATCGTAGCCCCACACCGATTTGAGAAGGCTGAGTGCGGTGGCGTTGGCTGGTTGAGCGGCGGTCATGGCCCGATGATAGCGCTTATGTTGGAGGCGTAATGGAAAGCGCGGCGGTTCCCAAACCGGTGCTGTGTTTGGAGGGTTTTCCCTGCGCCTGAATCTGCTGGCAGGCGGCCGCTTCAGTGACGAGGTTGCGCTCGAAGGTGGGACGGCTCAAACCGTAGCCCTGCCCCAAATCGGCTCCCAGTGCAGTAGCGGCGGCGAGTTCGGCGGCGGTTTCCAGTCCCTCGGCCACCACCTGCACGCCGAGTTCGTGGGCGTAGCGAATCAGCGCTCCCACCAAAGCCGTGCGTGGGTCGTCGGACGTAATGCCGATCATCAGGCTTTTATCAAGTTTAACGATGTCGGGGCGCAAAGCTTCCAGATAGACCAAACTGCTTTGCCCCGCACCTAGGTCGTCGAGGGCCACCTGCATTCCCTCGCGGCGGTAGCGTCCCAGCACACTGCGGAGCAAGTCCAAATCGGGGAAATGCTCGGTTTCCACCACTTCAAAAATGAGCCGCGCCGGATCAATGCCGCTTTCCCGGCAAACGGCGAAGGTGGTGTTCAAACAAACTTCGGGGTCATACACCACGCCCGGCATAAAGTTGATCAGCAGGTGGCCGCTCTGAGTCAGCGCCGCGCCTTGCCGAATCGCCGCTTGCCGGGCCTGCCGGTCAAACAGGTGCAGGCCGCCGTGCGCTGGGGCCGCGCCCAGGAGTTCTCCCGCGCCGTAAAGCTGCTGCCCGACTTGGGCGCGAATCAGGGCTTCAAATCCGAAGACTGCGCCGCTCCTGAGATCAAATACCGGCTGAAAAGCCACCTTCAGGTGAGAGAGAGCTTCTGGAAACCAAGTGGTTTGAGCACGTGTCAGCCACTTCGGCAACGTCATGGCTTGCCAGTAAACGGGCTGACCATCCCGCACCGGCAAGACTTGTACCTGCGCCCATTCGCTGGATTTGAGCGCTTCCAAGATGGCCCCGAATCGGGCGCTCAACTGCTCGGCGCTGCCTGTGAAGTGCCAACCGGGGCCGCTGGTGTGCCGCTGGGCCGCCCCGCACAACCAAGTCAGCCGCCTGGTGACGTGCCCGGACGAGCTGAACTACAGCCAATCGCCGCTGAGGGCAGCAGAATCGAGGTGTTCGCAGTCGCAGCTAAAGGTCATCTTGAGATGCAGTTTAAATTGGCTCCCTTTCCAGAGCCTTACAAATCAGCGGAGAATGATCAGTCTTCACTCAGTCCATAGCGCTGAGCAACGGTTCGGGCTCAAACACCGCCTTCAGAAAAGCTTAAGGGCCGGGACATCTCGGCAAGTTGTCTGGACGGCGCAGCGGCCATCTTCACACCACTACTGGACTCACAGTGAGTAAGGTGTGTAAGATGCAACAGGGAAATGCGGACGGAGCAAACTCAAGATTGCTTTCCTTCTTTCTCTGCGCCGCTTCAAGCTCGACTTTACCCTGACTTATCTCCGGCCCCTGCGCCGTCAAAAAGGACACATCCATGCTGCAAGTAACTCCTCTGCATATCACCGGTGGCCGCACCCTCAGCGGCGAATTCGCGGTTCAACCCAGCAAAAATGCAGCGCTGCCGATTATCGTCGCGGCGCTGCTGAGCCGTGAACCGGTGACGTTGCACGGGATTCCGCGCCTTTCTGATATCTACACCATCTTGGATATCGTGGGCCACCTCGGCGCTCAGCACGCTTGGGTCGGCCCCAACAGCGTGACCTTGCACACCCCCGAAATTCTCAACACCACCGCGCCTTACGCGCTGGTCAGCAAAATGCGGGCCAGCTTCATCGTGATGGGTTCACTCATTGCCCGCGCTGGAGAAGCCACCGTAAGTATGCCCGGCGGCTGCGCCTTCGGCTACCGGCCAGTCGATCAGCACGTCAAAGCCTTTCGGGCGCTGGGCATCGAGATGGACGAAGAGGGCGGCAATTTCGCGGCGCTGCGAACCCGTCCGCTGAGCGGCTCCTACGTCTTCGAGATGCTGACGGTGGGCGCGACCCAAAACGCCATTTTGGCGGGGGTGCTGGGCAGCGGCCAAATCATCTTGGAAAATGCCAGCATCGACACCGATGTGGTGGACATGATCAATTTCCTCAACTCGCTGGGCGCGGACATTCGCGGCGCGGGCACCAACACCATCACCGTGCAGGGCGTCGGCTCGCTGCGCGGCGGCGAATACACCATCATTCCTGACCGCATCGAGGCCGGGACCATCATGCTGGCCGCCGCCGCCACCCGCAGCCACATCACCCTGACTGGCGTGCGGCCTGCCCACCTGCGGGCCGTCAGCATGAAACTCACGGAGATGGGCGTCAGCATTTTGGAATCCGGCGATTTTATTACCGTGGACGCCACCCGCGCCGCCTTAAAGCCCATCAGCGTCACCGCCCTTGAGTTTCCGGGCTTTCCCACCGACGTGCAGCCGCAGATGAGCGCCCTGCTGGCCACCGTGCCCGGCACCAGCATCGTCGTGGACAAAATTTATCCTGACCGCCTGACGCACGTGGTCGAGCTCAACCGGATGGGCGCACGGATTCAGGTCAGCGAACACACCCAGATTATTCAGGGCGGGCGGGTTCATGGCGCACCGGTCAAGGCCGCCGACATCCGTGCGGGCGGGGCGCTCATCGTGGCCGCACTCGCCGCCGAGGGCGACACCATCATCGACGGGATGCAGTACATCAACCGGGGCTATGAGCGCTTCGCTGAGCGCCTGCGGGGCCTCGGCGCGGACGTAACGCAGTCGGAGTTGTCGCTCGCCACCGCGATGGACTGAATCCGCTCCATCAACAAGCGCCCCAGTCTGCTGCAATGGACTGGGGCGCTGTGTTGGCAACCGGATTCAAGTTAGCCTGAGGAGATGCCCCATTCTCCCGATTTGTCGCCCGCGCTCCAAAGTCTGCTGAGTTACTTCCGTCCGCTGGCCCTGTATTCGCATGGCTGGCCCGCAGGGGAGTCGCTGTTGTCGCCGAGCGTGAATCTGCTCGGCGCGAACGCTTTGTATGCGGCAGACGACTTGGACGAAGTGACGCTCAGCGCCGCCCGCACTTGGGCCAGCGAATACGGCGTGCCTGCGCTGCGGGCTGTGCGGGGAGACAGCGGCGAAGCGGGGCATCTGCGGGTAGGCACTTTTCAGGTGCTGCCTGTGCCCAGCGCCATTCAGGTCGAGCAAACCTCGCGCCTGCACCTGCCGCGCTGGGCGGCGGTACTGGCCGAAGCGCACGGACAACCGGAGTGGGCCACCCCGATCTCGCGGCATCTGGCGGCGCGGTTAGAAAGCTCACCTGAGGCTGTGTTGTTGCTGGCTTACGCGGGCAGTGAGGCGGTGGGAGCACTGCTGTGGCAAGCCGGCGCAGCACATTTGTGGGGCACACTGGACGAAGCGGTGGACGCTCCGCTGCTGAGCGCCGCCGCCGAGCTGAGCGGGGGAGAAGTGGTGGTCAGCTTGCCGGATTCCTCGCCGCTGACGGTTTACGGTGGGCAGGCTGTCAGCTTCGTTCACCTAGACTGGCCACATGATCTTTGATGCAGTTCTTTTTGATATGGATGGTGTGTTGGTCGACAGCGAAGTGGTTTCGGGGCAGGTCTGGGTGCAAACCCTCGGTGATTACGGCCTCACTCTGGATCACGGCGATTACATGGCGCGGGCGGTCGGCCACACGGCGTCCAACCTCTACGCCAGTTTGGAGCGCGATCACGCTTGGAAGCGCACTCCCGAATTCGAGCATGCCCTGACCCAGCGGCTGGCCGAAGCGTTTGCGAAGGTGGAGGAAGTGCCCGGCGCACAGCAGATTTTGAAAGCCCTGAAAGCGGCGGGCGTGCCGTTCGCGGTGGCCAGCAACAGCACCCGCGACAAGTTGCAACTCAAGCTGAAGGCCACTGGCTTGGCGGAGTTGCTCGGCGCTCACGCTTACGACCCGTCCACTGTCAGTGGGCTGGGCAAGCCGTTGCCGGATCTGTACTTGCACGCCGCTGAGCAACTGGGCGTCGACATTCAGCGCTGCGTCGTGGTGGAAGATAGCTTGTCGGGCCTGGCAGCGGGCCTCAGCGCGGGCGCAACCGGCTGGGGCTTCGCGGGCGGCGGGCATCAAGTGGATGCCGATGCCCTGCTGGAAGCTGGAGCCGAGCGCGTGGTCAACTCGCACGCCGAACTCAGGCAACTGCTGGGGATTTAAGAGCGCCGTAACATAGAGCGCCTTGAGTGCCCTCTGCCTACTTCCCTTCCATCCTCGCCGTAACCGCCAAGCCCGTCGGCGTTTGCGCCAGCCCACCTTCCGCTGTTTCGCGCAACTCCAAAGGCATCATCCGCCCGACCTGCGCCATTGCCGAGATCACTTCGTCGGGTGGAATAAAGCTCTCTAAGTTGCTGAGCGCCAACTGCGCCGAGCTGACCGCGTGAACGGCAAAAAAGGCGTTGCGCGACACACACGGCACCTCCACATAGCCGCCCACCGGATCGCAGACCAGCCCGATGGTGTTCATCAAGGCCATCGCCGCCGCGTGGACGCAGGCGCGTGAAGACCCGCCCAGCAGCTCGGTGACGGCCGCCGCCGCCATGGCCGCGCTCGAACCGATTTCCGCTTGACAGCCGCCCGCCGCGCCGCTGATAAACATCTGCTTGCTGATGGCTTTGCCCACGCCCGCCGCCAGCACCATCGGCATCACCAAGTCGTCATCCGAAATCTTTAAATGATCGGCCACGCCCAGCAGCGCCCCCGGAATGGTTCCGGCGCTGCCCGCTGTCGGCGCGGCGACAATCCGGCCCATTCGGGCATTTTCCTCGTTGACGGCCATCGCGTAAGCCTGCACCCGCCTCAGCAGCGGCGCTTGCAGCACGTCCGGCGCGTCCCACAGCCCCTTGGCGTTCCAGCCGACCATGCCGGTGATGCTCGGCGCGGCGGAGGCCAGCCCGCGCTCCACGCTGTCGCGCATCTCGGCAATCCGCGAGCGCATGGCTTCTTTGACGATGGCCGGACTCAGGCCGTTCTCGGCGCAGTCACTGTCCAGCACCCACTGTGAGGCGGGCGAAGGCGCATTCAGAATCTCGTCTAAGGTCACGCTGTCGTCCCCAGCAGCACGGGCGCAACGATCCCGGCGTCCATCACTGGCCGCACCATCCGCACCCAGTCCATCCCCGGCCAGCTCAGCAGAAATTTTTGCGCCGCCTCACCCAACGACTGATCGAGCTCCACGCACAGCATGGCGTTGCCGCCGCGTTTGTCGCGGTCACAGGTCAGCGCGGCGATGTTGACCTGGTCGGCGGCCAGCAGCCCCGCGATTTTGGCGATCACGCCCACCGCGTCGTGGTAGCGGGTCAGCAGGGTAAAGGCCCCGCCGGAAAAGCTGACCTTAAAGCCGTCCACCCGGACAATCTCAATCACGCCGCCCCCAGTGCTGGAGCCGAGTACCGTCACCGTCTGGCCGTTGCCGCTGACGGTGATCCGCGCCGAGTTGGGATGCACGTCGCCCAGATCCGCCGTTTCAAAGTTGAAAACCAGATCGGCGCTGGCGGCTTCCTCAAAGGCACGCGGCAAACGGGCGTCGTCCGGCGCGTAGCCGAGCAGCCCGGCGATCAGGGCGAAGTGGGTGCCGTGCCCTTTGCCGGTTTTGGCGAAACTGGCATGCAGGCCGATTTCGGCGTGTGTGGGAATTTGGCCCAGCAGTTGCCGCGCCACTTGCCCAATTCGGCAAGCTCCGGCGGTGTGGCTGCTGCTCGGCCCGATCATCACCGGCCCGATCATGTCAAGGAGGGTCATTAGAGCAGTATAGGCGGGGACTGGGGAAGCGTCAGTGATGGGTGGTCTTTAGCGCAGACAGCAAAGCGCCGCTGTGCGAAATACTCCACTTCAGCGGCTCAGTCGGTCTTTTGCTGTCTTATTTTGAGAAATGCGAACCTGATTCAACCCGCGCAGGGCGTCTTGATCACTTCTTCGCTGAGATGTGCTTCTGCCCAGTTGCCGATGGCGTCAATGACTTGCTGCAACTCTTGGCCCGCTGGAGTGAGGGTGTAAATGCTGCGGGCGAGTTTGCCCTGCGCTTCTTGGTCGGTGGCTTTGCTGATGATGCCCAGATGCTCCAGACCTTCCAAGCGCTGCGTCAGCGTGGCGCTGTTGCAACCGCCGATGGCCCGCGACAGCTCGTTAAAGCCTTTGGGGCCGCCCAGCAGTGAGCGCACGATATGCAGCACCCACTTTTCTTGCAACACGCCGATGGCCCGGTAGACCGGACAAAACGTACCGTGCTGTTCTTGTATCATACTCAGAAGTATACACGCCTTCTGGCAGCAAATTGGTAGGCACTCCACAGTGCTTGACTTTTCAAACTGGTTGATCTAATGTAGCGTCATGACCGCAACCATGACTCAGCCCGCCAGCATCAAAGCCTCTACTCTTAAAGAAGCCATCGAAACCCGCCGCAGCATCCGCAAGTTCGTGCAGGAGCCGATGGATCAAGGTGATTTGCACGAAATTATTCGCCTGGCCACTCTCGCGCCGAGCGCCTGGAATGTGCAGACCTGGCGCTTTGCGGTGGTGCAGACGCCGGAACTCAAAGAGCAGTTGCAGGCCGCCGCCTACGGACAACCGCAGGTGACCAACGCGCCCGCCGTGATCGTGGTCTACAGCGATATGGAAAACACCATGAACACCGCCGAGGAAACCGCCCATCCCGGTATGGGTGAAGAGGGGCGTGCGGGCCAGCGCAAGACGCTCGACGGCGCGTTCGGGAGCCAGGATACGGCCCAGCGCGGTCAGTGGGGCCTGTCGCAGGCCAACATCGCCTTCGGCTTCCTGATGCTGGCGGCCCGCAGCCTCGGCTACGACACCGTGCCGATGCTCGGTTTCCAGCCCGATAAGGTCAAGGAACTGCTGGGCCTGCCGGAGCATGTGCAGTTTGCCGGACTGCTGCCCATCGGCAAACGCGCCGAAGACGGCTTCCCGCACCACCGCCACAGCGTCGAGCGCGTCGCCAAGTTTTACTGAGCTAAAAACTGTCTTTTCTGGCCCTGCCCGTGTGGTGGGGCTTTTTTTGATTTACGCCGCCCGGTGCTTAGGTCTGGTCATCCGTCTCGGCTCCGTCAGCGGCCCGCGTCACTGCGGCCATGCCTTCTTGCGCGGCACTGTCAGATGAGTAATGCTCGCCCACGCCAATGACCTGCCCGTTGGCGGCCTTCAGCACGAAATACGGCTCTTTGCTGCCCTGACGCAACTCAAAGCGCTCAGGGTGGGCAGCATTGGCCTTGACCGACTCGATGCCGCCGACGGCGCTGGCTTTGGCCTCGTAGCGCTCACTGGTCAGCACCACTTGGCCGTTTCCGGCCTGCAAGTTGAACATGAAGCCGTCACTGGCCGCGCCCGAACGTTTCAACACAAACTTTCCCGCCATGTTGGCCCTCCTGAATTGTGAAGCTGAGTGCAGTCTAGCTCACGGAGTTGCAGAGCGTAGTGAGCCGCCTAAACCACTCACTCTGTGCTTTCAGACACCGCGCTTTGACGGTCAGACTTACTGCCCTTCCGCTACCGCATAGTCTTGGTCGGCGCTTTCCAAGCTCAGCATCACATCCAGGTTCTGCGCCGCCGCGCCGCTGGCTCCCTTGCCGAGGTTGTCCAAGCGCGAAACCAGCAGCGCCTGAGTGCCGTCTGGGTTGGCATACACGAACAGCTCCATTTTATTGGTGCCGTTGAGGACTTGCGGATCGAGAATGGCCGGGTTCTGGTCTTCGGGAACCACCGAGACGAACCGCTGCCCGGCGTAATGCTTACTGAGTGCGTCTCTGAGTTGATCAGTGCTGACGCCCAGAGCGCCCAAATGCAGCGGAATTTGCAGCAACATTCCCTGCCGCCAGCCGCCGACATGGGGGGTAAACAGCGGCGCGGCACTCAGGCCGCCGTACTCGGCCATTTCCGACAAATGCTTGTGGCTGAGGTTCAGCGCGTAGCTCTTGAATGGCCCGGCCATCGGATGCTCGCTGCCCTGCTCGTTGGCGTCCACCAAAGCCCGCCCACCGCCGCTGTAGCCAGAAAAGCCCTGCACGCTCACCGGGTACTCGGGCGGTAGAAGTCCCACGTCGGTCAGCGGGCGCAATAGGGCGATGGCAGCGCTGGCGTAGCAGCCCACATTGCTGACCAAGCGGGCCTCGCGAATAGCCTCCGGCTGCCCAGCCGTCAGCTCGGGAAAGCCGTAGACCCAGCCTTTCGTGACGCGGTGAGCGCTGGAAGCGTCCAGCACCCGCGTGTGGGGGTTGTCGATCAGGGCCACCGCTTCGCGGGCCAGATCGTCGTGGAGGCACAGCACCGCCACGTCGGCGGCGTTGAGCAGTTCGCGGCGGGCCTCGGGGTCTTTGCGGCGGGCTGGATCGATGCTCAGCAGCTCCAGATCATGGCGGCCCTCCAAGCGGGCGCGGATTTGTAGGCCAGTGGTGCCCGCCTCGCCGTCAATGAAGATGCGGGGTTTAGTCATGATCGGGGTGCTCCTGCTGGGTGTGCCATTCACTTTGCAGCATGGCGTAATGGGCGTCATCTGTCCAGCTTTGGCGGTGCCAGTAAGCCGCGAGGCTGCACCCTTCAAACCTGAAGTTGGCCCGTGTAAGGAGTGCGGCGCTGCGGGCATTGCGCGGGTCGAGGCTGGCGTGAACGCGGTGAAGGTCGGCCCCACCTGCGCTTTTGTCTTCAAACAGCCAACCCAGCAGCGCGGTGAGCCCCTCATGAGCGTAGCCGCGCCCCCACTCAGCACGGGCCAAAGTAAAGCCGACTTCCGCCGTGCGGTGCGAAGTACGGCGCACACTGAGATTGCCCAGCACCACCCCGCCTTCTCCCTCAAGTGTCAGCGTGGCCCACTCGGAAGTCAGCACCTGTATCTCTCGGGCCAGCGCCTCGGCCCTCGCCAGCGGGTAAGGCATGTCCCAACTCTGGTACAGCGCCACTTCGGGGTCATTGTGGTAGGCGGTGAAGGCAGGCACGTCCGCCAAGTTCAGCGGGCGCACCGTCAGGCGGGCAGTGTGGAGCGTGGGCAGCGTCAAGCTCATGGCTTTTCCTCTAGGAGCAAGTCCTTTGGTGGCAAGTGCGGCATCAAGAAGTTTTGCCGAGCGGCCGCCGAGCCGAGTTCAGAGAGGTCGTAAAAAGGGCCAAGAAACCTTTCCCGCTGCTGCCAGTCCAGCAAATCAGAATGTTGGGCGGCGAAGTCTGTCCACGTTTGGCCTGCCACGCGGCGCTCCAGCACCAGAAAAAAGAAGGCGGTGGTCAGGGTGGCGTTGTATTTGTCGGTGAGCTTCAGCGACTGCGCCAGTGCCAGCAGTCCGGCGTTGAAGGCGGCCAGCGCTCCGAGCGCTCCGGTTTCTTCTAGCAGCAGCCAGGCCAGATGCAGGTGGGCGGGGTGCCCGAAACGCCCATGCTCGGCCACCACCTGCTTAAAGAGGGCGTCAAAGCGGGGATTCATTGCTGATGACCTTAGCGCTTTCGTCTTTGCAGAGTTCGTCTCTGCCCGTTTCATCTTTCAACTGCACCCCGCTGAGCTGCCGGCGCAAGCTCTCCCGCAGCAAAAAAGCGATCTTATGTGCCGCCGCGCCCATGCTCAGGCCGCCGGGCCGGATGTTGGAAACACAATTGCGCTCGCTGTCCTGCCGCCCAAGGCGGGGTGCGAAGGTCAGGTATGCGCCTAGGCTGTCGGCGCTGCTCAGGCCGGGCCGCTCGCCCAGAATCATCAAACTGCATCCCGACCCCAGCAATTCGCCCGCTTCGTCGGCCAGAGCGACGCGGCATTGGTGGGCCAGCAGCAAACGGGTCGGTAAACCACCCAGCAACGGCAGGAGGGCGCTCAGCAGTGCGGGAGCATGTTCCAGTGCGGCAGCGCTCAGCCCGTCGCCTACTACGATGAGCACCTCCGGCGTAGGTGGTCCGAGGGCTTGCAAAACAGCTTTGGAATGAGGGTGGAGAGCCCTTCCTAAATCTGGGCGGCGCAAATACTCGGCGCGGTTTGAGGCTTGTGACCGAATTTCTAGTGCGTCAGGCCACTGAGAGTGCAGCGGCGCAAAGTCGGCCTCCGTCCACACCGCGTCACGGGCGGCGGCGTGCGCCTGATTAAACTTCAGGACTTCGCGGGTCGGCAATGATGTTCCGGCACGGCCCAAAGCGATGCGGGCTTCGGTAAAAGCGCGGAGGGCTTGCCAGGGGGTCTGCTCGGTCAGGTCGTTGCTCACGCACCCAACTCATGCAGAGCGGCCCGCAGCGGTGTTCCGGCTCTGGGCAAGCTGAGCTGGCCGCGCTCGGTCAGGCCCATCTGCTCCAGCCAAGCGGCGAACTCCGGCGCGGGCGGGCGGCCCAGCAGTGAGCGCACATACCAGGCGTCGTGAAAGCTGGTGCTCTGGTAATTGAGCATGATGTCGTCGCCTCCCGGCACGCCCATCACGAAGTTGACGCCTGACGCGGCCAGCAAGGTCAGCAGCACATCCATGTCGTCCTGATCGGCCTCGGCGTGGTTGGTGTAACACACGTCGCAGCCCATCGGTAGGCCCATCAGCTTGCCCGCGCAGTGGTCTTCCAGGCCCGCACGGATGATCTGCTTGCCGTCGTAGAGGTATTCGGGGCCGATAAAGCCCACCACCGTATTGACCAGCAGCGGCGCGTACCGCCTCGCCACCGCGTAAGCACGCACCTCGCAAGTCTGCTGATCGAGGCCGTGATGCGCTCCTGCGCTGAGCGCACTGCCCTGTCCGGTTTCAAAGTACATGACATTTTGGCCCCGACTTCCGTTTGCAAACACGCTGCCGCGCCCCAGACTCAGGGCGGCGGCGTGCGCTTCGTCCAGCAGGGCCAGATCAATCCCAAAGCCCTTGTTGGCCGCCTGCGTTCCGGCGATGCTCTGAAACACCAAGTCCACCGGAGCGCCGCGCTCGATGGCCTGCAAGGTGTTGGTGACGTGGGTCAGCACGCAGGTCTGGGTGGGAATACCCAGCGTCTGGCGCAGTTCATCGAGCAGGTGCAGCAGGGTCGTGCAGGCGTCCACGTTGTCGAGCGCGGGGTTGATGCCGATCACCGCGTCGCCCGCGCCGAACATCAAGCCGTCGAGGGTAGACGCCAGCACGCCTCTGGGGTCATCGGTGGGGTGGTTGGGTTGCAGCCGCGTCGAAAAGTGGCCGCGCAAACCGAGGGTGTTGCGGAAACGGGTCACGACCTCGCAGCGGCTGGCAACGAGCATCAGATCCTGATTCCGCATCAGTTTGCAGACTGCCGAGACCATCTCGGGCGTCAGGCCGCCGCGCAACGATATGAGTTGCTTGGGTGTGGCCGACAGCAGCCAGTCGCGCAACTCGCCAACGCTCAGGCCCGCGATGGGCGCGAAGGCGAGGGCGTCGTGGCTGTCCACAATCAAGCGGGTGATTTCATCGCTTTCGTAGGGAATCAGCGGCTCGTTCAGCAAGGCCAGCAGCGGCACATCGACCAGCAGAGCGCGGGCGGCTTCGCGTTCCTGAGCGTTGCGGGCCGCCAACCCCGCCAACTCGTCGCCGGATTTCTGCGCCGAAGCGCGGCCCAGCAGTTCGCGGGTGTCGGCAAAGGCAAAATGGGTATGACTGAGACGGGTTTGGAACATGCTGCCTAGAGTCTAAGCCCAGAGATTGAGCTGGAGCGGCTGTTCACTTTTTCAACAGACAAGCCCCGTTCATGAACTCGGCTACCCTTCAGATTGCCGCCGCGTGGCACAATTTTGGGCATGAAGCCAGACATTCACAACACCCAAAACTCTCTGATTGACGTTGCCATTGTGGGCGCAGGGCCGGTCGGCCTGGCCGCCGCTATCGCCTGCAAGCGGGCTGGACTCAGTTACGTCGTGCTGGACAAAGGCTGCGTGGTCAACGCCATTTTTGATTACCCCACCTACATGACTTTTTTTACCACTGCTCCTGAACTGGAGATCGGCGGACACCCGATGGTCACGGGCCACGACAAGCCTGACCGCAAAGACGCGCTGATGTATTACCGCCTGGTCGCCCAGCGCGAGAACTTGAATATCCGCCAGTACAGCGAAGTGGTCAAAGTGCACGCCGCGCCCGCCGGATTCACGCTGGAAGTGGAAAATCAAGATGGTGACATGAATCTGCTGGAAGCCCGGCGCGTCATCGTTGCCACCGGCTACTACGACAACCCGCTGCACCTCGGCATTGCGGGTGAGGACGCCGAGAATGTCAGCCACTACTACACCGAGGGCCACCCCTTTTGGAAGCTGAACGTCACCGTGATTGGCGCGGGCAACAGCGCCGCCGACGCCGCCCTCGATTTGTGGCGCAACGGCGCGAACGTGACGATAGTGGTGCGTGCTCCCGAACTCAAAAGCACCATCAAATACTGGGTGCGCCCCGACCTCGAAAACCGCATCAAAGCCGGCAGCATCGCCGCTCAGTTCAATTCGCAGGTGGTGGAAATTCACCCCGACTATGTGCTGGTGCAGCACCAGAACGGCACCACCGAGCAGCTTGCGACCCATTTCACCTTCGCCCTGACCGGCTACCGCCCCAAGCTGGCTTTCTTGGAAGACCTCGACTTGGCGACCCAGCCTGATCAGTGCTTGGTGTTGAGCGGGCAGCACGAGAGCAGCGTGGCGGGCCTGTTCGTGGCGGGTTCGGCGGGCTACGCGGGCAAAACCAATCAGGTGTTTATTGAAAACGGGCGTATTCATGCCGAGCAGGCGGTGGCGGAGATTGCGCGGCAGTTGGCGGAGCGGGAAGCGGCTTTGGTTTAAGGCTGGTTTAGTTCGTCGCCAACTTCACGTCAAAGCGCTGTTTGCCGTTCCTGCCTTTGGCGGGCCTTGCTTTGAGCTGCAAGATGCCTTGCAAGTTTTTGCCTTTGAAGGTCAGCCGAAAGAGGGCCAAGCGCTCCTCGCCGCCTGCGGCTGAAGGGTTGGCGACTTGGCCGGTCAGCGTCCAACCCGCTGCTCTCAGGGCCGTAACGTAGTGGCTGAACAGCGCTTCGGTCGTCTGCGGCGCGTAGAGGGTCGCGACTACACTGCTTTCGCTGCCGCCGTAGCTGGTATTGATTTGCTCCACTTCGGTCTTGGGGAGTGGGGCGAGTTCGGGCAGCGACCAACTGGTTTCGGCAGGAGCATAGCTGTCTTGGCGGCTATAAAAATTGTCTGGAGTAGAGGAGCTGCCTTGTGGGCAACTGCCGTTGTTGTAGTCGGAGCCAAAGATCAAGCTGATACTTACCTCTGATCCCGCGCTGTAAGCGTTGATGTTCAAATTTCCTTTCACTTCCGGCTTGCAATAGGGTACACCGCCAAAAAAGCTCGTGTCGGTACTACTTGGAGCGTCGCTGACAAAGGCTTGGAGATTGGGGCCGCTCGGATATTTTTTGATCCAGCCTTGCTGTTTAAGCGCTGCGCTCAAACGGTCGCGCACCTCCAGAAAAGGCCCGCCACTTTTCAAATACACCTGAATGTCTTGTGGGCCGCGCACGATGCTGCCCACGATGCGTTGACTGGGTAAGGTAGGCAAAGTAAACGGCAGTTTTGGCGTCAATTGCCCGGGCAAAAATCCTGAGTCGTCACCCAGATTGGCCGAAGACAGCAGGAGTTCGCGCTCGTTGGGGGTGAGCTGCTGCAAGACTTTTCCTGCTTGCTGCGGCTGCACGACAGGAGCGGGTGTGGCGGCGCTTCCGGCCAGCGCAGAGGATGTGAGCAGGCTGAGCAGAAGAACCATTTTGTAAGAGTGCACCGCCAGAGTGTAACCGAAGTCTGGTTGTGCAGCCATGAGTTTTGGTGCTGTGCGGCCCGCTTTGCTCCTGCCCCAGTCTTTATACTCAGCCCATGTACCAAACCGTCATCGGCTTAGAAGTTCACCTGCATCTGAACACCCGCACCAAGATTTTTAGTGCGTGCAGCACCGACTACTTCGGCAAAGACCCCAACACTTTCATTGATCCCTTTACGCTGGGGCTGCCCGGCACGCTACCAACCCTCAACCGTGAGGCGGTCAACCTGGCGATCATGTTCGGGCTGGCGCTGGGCTGCGACGTGTCGGGCTTTACCCAGTTTCACCGCAAAAACTACTTTTATCCTGACGCCCCCAAAAATTTCCAGCTCTCGCAGTATGACCGCCCGATTGCCCGCGACGGCTTTTTAGACGTGAATGGAAAGCGCATCCGTATCAACCGCGCCCACCTCGAAGACGACGCCGGAAAGCTGATGCACCCGGCCTACGCGCCGTACAGCCTGCTTGACCTCAACCGCGCCGGAATGCCGCTGATCGAAATGGTCACGGAAGCCGACCTCACCACCCCCGAACAGGCCCGCGAATTTCTGAACCAGATTCGGGCAATTGCCCAGTCGCTCGGCGTCAGCGAGGCCAACCCCGAGGAAGGCAAGATGCGCTGCGACGTGAACGTGAGCCTTCACAAAGCCGGTGAGCCGTGGGGCACCAAAGTGGAAGTCAAGAACCTCAACTCGTTTCGGAGTGTGCAGCGCTCGCTGGAGTACGAAATTGCTCGCCAAACGCGGGTGCTCAGCGGTGGCGGCACCATCACCCAAGACACCATGGGCTGGGATGAGGGCGGCCAGAAAACCTTCGTGATGCGAACCAAAGAGGGGGAGGCCGATTACCGCTACTTCCCCGAGCCGGATCTACCACCGCTCAACATCACGCCCGAAATGATCGAGGCGGTGCGCTCAAGAATGCCGGAACTCCCCGCGCAGAAGTTGGAGCGCTATTTGGCGCTGGGCATCCGTACTGCCGACGCTGAGCTGCTGAGCATGGACGCGGCGCAGAGCCGCTTTCTGGACGAAGCGCTCAAGCCAGGAGCCGACGCCCAACCCTTGGATGCACAAAAGCTCACCAACTGGCTGTTGACAGACGTGGCCGGATACTTGGCCGCCCGTGAGCAGAGCCTCAAAGACACGCCGCTGCAACCCGCTCACCTCGCGTCACTGGTTGGCTTGATCGACGCCGGAACCCTCAGCGGCAAAATGGCCAAAGATCTGCTGCCCGACGTGATGACTGGCCTTGACCCCGCTGCGCTGGTGCAGGAGCGCGGGCTGATAGTCGTGTCGGATACCGGCGCAATTGAAGCGGCCATCGACGCCGCCATGCAGGCCGACCCCGCCACCGTCGCCAAGGTGAAGGCCGGGAATGCCAAAGCCATGAATGCCTTGTTCGGCCCCGTGATGAAAGCGTTGGGCGGTCAGGCCAAACCGGACGTAGTGCGTCAACTGCTCCAACAAAAACTCGGCGTGTGAAAGCTGTCAATGCGCCCACCGCTCGCCGCGCTGCCCTCACCGCGCTGTGGCTGCAAGTCGTCACCTTGGTTATCTACGGCATTTACGACGCTTTTCGCAAAACTGGCGCAGATCTGCTGCTCGGCTCGCTGGACGTGGTGCTGGCCACTATCAGCCTGGCCCTCTGGACGGTGCTCTTGGGCAACTTTCTGCGCGGCGAAACAGCCAAGCTCACCGACGCCCGCCTGCGCGTGTTCCGCCTGACCTATCCGTGGCTGATTGCGCTGCGGGCCGCCGTGTGGCTGCTCACTGTGGTGGCGATTTTGAGCGGCGCAGGAGATACGGCCAACCCAATTGCTGTGCTGCTGCTGTTCGTGGTTTGGGGCGGTGGCATCGCGGCGGGGCTGGCACTCTACACTGTCAGCGCGGTGCTGTTCGCGAGTCCTGCCGACACCACCGGCCGCGCCCGTTTGATGACGTGGCTCAACTTGTCGGCCATGCTCGGCGTCGCCATCACCGTCACGAATATCTGGCCGCCGACGGGCTTTGTGCCGATGCCCAAGTTTTCCGATCAACTGATCTGGGCGGGGCTGGGACTCGAAGATTTGGTGGCGACCTTGCTGGCGTTGTGGGCCGTGCGGCTGATGGGTGGGGCGCTGGTGGAAGGGGAGAAGGTGTGAGCTGTATCTGCATTTAATTTTGCTTACGGAGTTGTACCCGAGGAGCTAAGAGCAAAACAAATACCGCCTTCCAACTCACCCATTATGGACAGGTCTTTTTTGCATTGCCCACAATACCAACGCCCGACGGTCTGGAAAATTAGCGCAAACGGCCCCCCCGAAACGCCGGAAGTTCCATGCCGAGCGCGGCGACCTACTCGCTGGGGTGGGGAAGGCCAATGCGAAGGCAGAAAGCTAAAGCGTGAAAATTCTCTTCTACCTCAGCTGAACTCCTCAGCCCCCCTTGAGCTGCTCCACCAGCGCCACATACTCGCCCTGCGCTTCAGCCTGCGGCTTGCCTTTCAGCGCCGCCCAAGCGTCATATTTGGCTGCCCCGACGAAATCAAAGCCGCCGGGCCGCTCGGCCGTCACGTCGCCTTCACTGCCCTGCTTATAAAGCGAGTAGAGCTTCAGCAGCGTCATGTTGTCCGGTTTACTGGGCAGAGACTGAGATTCGGCGCGGGCCCGCTCGAACGCGGACTGATCTGAAATGGTCATACAAAATTATACCAAGTGCAAACATATCGTAGAAGTGTACTCATCTAAGTAAATTACACATCTTGAGTGTATTACTCATAAGCTGTCGTCTACAATTGGAGGCAGATCTACAAAATCAGCACCAATAAGTCGGTAGAGCGGGTCAGGAGAATGTATGGTTCAAGTGGCGTTGGATTCGTTCTGGTCGTTGTTTTCCGGTTGGCACAGTCTGTTTTGGCTGGTGCTGCTGGTGGCCCTTTTCGGGGCGCTGACGCTGCTGACCTTGCGGCTGCGTGACCGCCCGAGTTATCTGTTGTCCACCACTTGGCTGCGCGAGGTGGGTACGCCGGTGGGGGCGTGGGCCGCCGCACTGCTGCTATTGGCGTTCACTTTCGCGGCGCTGGACGTGCTAGGCAGCTTGGTAGTCAGCCGCGTCAGTGTGGGCCAAAATGCACGGGCTGGCAATGGCGCAGACCTTGACGCCGCGCCCACCACCCAAGACTCTCCCACCATTACTTACCTGACCCAGAGCACCTACACCCGCACGCTGATCGTGCCGCCGAGCCTGCTCAAACGGGTCGGCGAGCAGGGCGTGGGCGCACTCGCGCCTTACCTGACCGACCCGACCAGCGAGAACGTCATCAAGTTGGTGGACAAGTTTCGCCGCAGCGGGCAGGACGTGATTTTTACCCGTCAGGCTACACTCACCACCGAGTCACCGATCAAGCTCGACACCTCGCGGGTCAAGGTCAATCTGGATTTCGTGACGCCAGCACGGGGAGCCAAGCGCACCTATTACGACGCCACTTTCGCCGCCGAATACGCTTTTACCAACCCGCTCGACCGCCCCGTGTTCGCCCGCTTTCAGTTTCCCTTGCCCAACGGCAGCGGCACACTCTCAGGCTTCAAGGTGCTGGTGGACGGCAAAGAGCTGACCGCCGCCGATTTGAGTAACGGCAGCCGCTGGCAAGCCCAGATTCAGCCGAAGCAGACGGTCAAGGTGCAAGTCACCTACGCCCACCAAGGCGCACGCGGCTGGAGTTATCTGCTGGCCAGCCGCCGCGAGCCGATCAAGGATTTCGAGCTGAGCGTCAAGACCAATGAGGCCGCCAAGTTTGCCCGCTACAGCTTGCCGCCCACCCAAACCGCCCGCAGCCTCGGCGGCAGCACTTTGACTTGGAATCTCAAGGATGTGATCACCGCTCAGGACGTGTCGATGACCTTCAGCAGCGCCAGTTTGCGCGAAACCCTGAGCAAGCTCTACAGCTTCGCGCCGCTGGCTTTGCTGTTGGCCGTACTCTTCGGAGCGCTATGGGCGTGGCTGCGCGGACTGCGAACCACTCCGGCGCAGGTGGCGCTCGCTTCGCTGGCGGTGCTGGTCGGCCTGACCTTCGGCGGCGTGCTGATGAGCTACCTGCCGATGGTCTGGGCGGGACTGCTCGGCAGCGTGGTGGCAACTGTGCTGGCCCTGCGGGCGATTGGGACTGCCTTCTGGCCCCCGGTGCTGATCGCCACCGCTCTGCCGCTGGCCTTTTTATTGGTGGGCAACGCCGGACTGGTAATTATTTTGGCCGGTGTACTGGCGCTGGGCGCTCTGATCTGGGGCCGGACGGGCCGCTTGGCGCTCGCTAAGCCAATCCGCTGATTTGCTGCCTGCTTCGTTGCGCTAAATTGGGAGCATGATCCGCCGCCGCGACGTACAACTGATGCGAATGCCCCCGCGCTAGCTGCCGAAGGGGCAATGCGAGCGGGGCTTTTTCCGAGAAGGTTGGAAAAGGCCCCGCTTTTTATTTTCGTCTACAAGCTATTCTGTTGAAGTTGCGCCCCGACTGTGTATTCAAGACTGTACCCTCAAGTCGGCGGCGATTAAGGAGCCTTTCCCATGTCCGACACCCCTAAAGACCCCAGCGCCAAACAGCCCTTCTACATCACCACCGCTATTGACTACGCCAACGGAGCGCCGCACATCGGCCACGTCTACGAAAAAATCCTGACCGACGCGATTGCCCGCTATCACCGCCTCGCCGGCTACGACGTGTATTTTGTGACCGGCACTGATGAACACGGCGAAAAGATCAGCAAAGCCGCTGCCAAAGCCGGACGCACCCCGCAGAGCTTTGTGGACGACCTCGCTCAGCGGGCTTTCAAGGGCCTATGGGATCGGCTCAATATCAGCTACGACGACTTTATCCGCACCACCGAGTCTCGGCACAAGAAGTATGTGCAGGGCGTCTTGCAGCGCGTCTATGAAGCGGGTGACATCTACTTTGCCGAATACGAGGGCCTGTACTCGGTGGGAGCCGAGCGCTACGTGACCGACAAGGAACTGGTGCCGGGAGCAGACGGCGTCAAGCGTTTTCCCGGCGACAAAGACCCACCGGAACTGCGCCGCGAGGCCAATTACTTTTTCAACATGGAGAAGTATCAGGCGTGGCTGCTCGACCATATCCAGACCCACCCCGAGTTCATTCAGCCGGTGGGTTACCGCAATGAAGTCATTGAGATGCTGCGCGAACCGATTGGGCCGCTCAGCATCTCCAGGCCCAAGAGCCGGGTGCCGTGGGGCATCGAGCTGCCCTGGGACGCCGATCACGTCACTTACGTCTGGTTTGACGCGCTGCTCAACTACCTCTCCGCGCCGAGCAGCAAGGGCCATCCCGAATGGTTTGACTACGCCTGGCACGTGGTGGGCAAAGACATTCTCAAGCCGCACGCGATTTTCTGGCCCACCATGCTGAAGGCGGCGGGCGTGGCCCCTTACCAAAAATTAGTCGTTCACGCGCACATTCTGGCTGAGGACGGGCGCAAGATGGGCAAGTCGCTGGGCAATGCCATCGATCCGGTGGAACTGATCGAAACCTACGGGGTGGACGCGGTGCGCTACACCCTGCTGCGCGAGGCGACCCTCAGCGCCGACAGCCCTTACGGCGCGGGCATTTTGATCAACCGCCAGAACGCCGACCTCGCCAACGACTTGGGGAATTTGCTCTCGCGCACCGTCAGCATGATTCAAAAGTACCGGGACGGCATTTTGCCGGCGTCTGGGCCGCTGGGCGTGCGCGAGGAAGGCATCCGGGCGGCGGCACTGGCTTTGCCTGACCGGATTATGGTGCTGGTGCGCGATCTCAAGGTGAATATGGCGCTGGAAGCGGCGATGGAATTCGTGCGCGATCTCAACCGCTACATTGCCGAGAGTGCGCCGTGGGCGCTGGCCAAAAATCCTGACGACGCGGCCAAACTCGACACTGTGCTGTACACCGCCGCCGAGGGATTGCGGGTGGCGAGCGTGGCCCTAGAAGCCGCCATTCCCAGTAAATCCCGCGCTCTGCGGGAGCAACTCGGCCTCGGCGGGCAAAGCTACCCTCTGACGCCCGCCTGGGGGTTGATCGCCGGAGGAACGCGGGTGTTGGGCGGGCCGGTGTTGTTTCCGAAGCCGGAACAGCTCAAAGAAGGTGGAGCCGACGCTGCGCCCGCCGCCCAACCTCAGCCGACCCAAGAGAAGAAAGGCAAAACCATGACTGTACAAGCTCCTGCCCAAGAAACGCCCGCCAAACCCGCCGAGGCTGCGCCCGCGCCCGAACCCCAGACCGAAACCGACCACCTGATCAGTATTGACGACTTCGCCAAAATCGATCTGCGTATCGTGGAAGTCATTGCCGCCGAAGCGGTGGCCAAGGCAGACAAGCTGCTCAAACTGACGGTCAAGATGGGCCATGCCGATGGAACCTCGGAGGAGCGCACGGTGGTGAGCGGCATTCGCCAGTGGTTTGCGCCGGAAGACTTGGTGGGCCGCAAAGTGGTGCTGGTCGCCAATCTGAAGCCCGCTAAGCTGCGCGGCATTCAGTCGCAGGGCATGATCTTGGCCGCCGAGGACGCCGAGGGCAATTTGGATTTGCTGGGCACGGGGCTGGACTTGCCGAGCGGCACGCGGGTGCGCTGAACCGTGCCCAATCTGGGTTGGCCGGAAATTATTCTGCTCATCGTTGTCGTCGTGCCCACGCTGATTCTCTTCGGCTTGGTGGTGCGCGTGTTGTGGCGGCTGGGCAGCAAAAAATAGTGGTGTGACTGGCCGTCCGGCGAACACGCCGCTAATACATTTGGCTTACTGCCGCCCAACCCTGAGCGTGTTAGCTTAAAGCTGAAAGTTCTTAGACTTGAAAGCAGCGAACACGGGTGAGGTCAGCATGAGTACGGGAACGGTGACGGTACGCACTTTTCAAGGTGGCGCGGCGATTGCGACGGCAGTGACGCTGGGCCACCTCATCAACGACGCTTACGGAGCCATTCTTACCCCGCTGGGGCCGGAATTGCAGACCAAATTTGGGGTGAGCATCGCGGCGATCACGCTGCTTTCCAGCATTTTTTCGCTGACCAGCAGCGTGTTGCAGCCGCTCCTGGGGGTCATCGGCGAGCGGCTCGGCAGCCGCGCGATGGCCGCTTTCGGGCCAGTCTTTACCGGACTGGGCCTGACCCTGATCGGCTTCATGCCCTGGTTCGGGATGTTGGTGCTGCTGGTGGCCGTCGCGGGTTTGGGCAGCGGCTTTTTTCATCCGGCGGGCGCGGCTTATGTGGCGCGTTCCAGTCCCCAGGCCAAGCGGGGTTTGTGGGCCAGCTTGTTTAGCGCGGGCGGCACGGCGGGCATGGCGCTGGGCCCAGTGTTTGCCAGCGTGGGCCTGGCGAACCTGCACTGGTTCGGTTTGATCGGGCTGGTGATTGGCGCTGTCAGTTACGCCATTACGCCGGACTATCGTCCGACCGCCAAGCGGCTGACCGTCAAAGCCTACCTCGGCATTTTCAAAGGCCCGATGGTGACGCTGTGGGGCATGGCGGTGCTGCGGAGCTTTGCCAGCATCGGTTACAACGCCATGTTGCCGTTTATTTTGGTGGCACGCGGCTACGGCCTGCGCGAAGTGGCCATCACACTGGCGATTTTTGCGGTGGCCTCAGCGGTGGGCGGCATCGTGGGTGGGCGTATTTCCGACCAGATCGGGCGGGTGCCGGTGCTCAAGTCCGCGATTTTGGCAACTTTGCCGCTGTTCGCCATCCTGATTTACTCCAACCCCGGCCAGTGGTGGTTTTACCCCCTGACCTTTTTGGTGGGCGCTGCGGTCAATTCCAGCGTTCCAGTGGGCATCGTCACCGCGCAGGAATACGCGCCGGAGCACGTGGCCGTAGCCAGCAGCATCATGATGGGCTTTTCGTGGGGCGTGGCGGGCCTGCTGATCTTTTTGGTGGGGTTCTTAGCCGACGCCACCACGCCGACGACCGCCGCGCTGGTCTCCATACTGCTGCTGCTGCCCAGCGTTTACTTGGCCTATAAACTGCCGGAGCCGCCCAAGCAGAGTTTTGCTTGACGGCGGCTGAGTAGGGCGCTTAACTTAGTTTTTCTGTAAGTAAGACTTGAAAAAGTTTTGGACGCTGTAATGGAAAAGTAATGCTGGGATGCCGCTTCAACTCACTCCATCCCAACCTTTCCCTTCGCTGTGACCTGTATCAGTCAAGGGGGAGGGACAAAAAACCTGACCCGAATACCGCTTTCCCACTCGCCCATTATGGGCAGGTCTTGTGCACAGCGCCCATGACTTAACCGCCCGACAGTCTGGAGAGTTGGCGCACGCGGCCTGTCAGAACGCTGGAAGCTCCATGCCGAGCGCAGCGACTAGCTCCCTCGCCCCATTGGGGCGGGGGCTGGGGGGTGGGGAAAAAGCCAAGAGCGAAAGCCTCCAAGCCTCCTCATCTCCACTCAACTGCATTACAGTGGGCCATGCCCGACCCCAGCCTGAGCCCAAGCCCTGAAACCACTCTGCGTCAGCGCCTCGTGCGCGTCGCGCTGCGCCAAGAACCCGCCGACTTGGTGATCCGGAACGCCCAGATCGTTAGTGTGACAACCCGCGAACTGCTCAGCGGCGACGTGGCGATTGCGGGCGGTTACGTCGCCGCCATCGGCCCCGATTATCAGGCTCCAGAACTTGTGGACGCGGGTGGAAAATACCTCGCGCCGGGCTTGATTGACGGCCACATTCACATCGAATCGAGCATGTTGACACCTGCCAGCTTTGCCCGCGCCGTGCGGCCACGCGGCACCACCGGAGTCGTGGCTGAGCCGCACGAAATTGTCAATGTGCTGGGTGAAGTGGGCCTGCGCTGGATACTGGAAGCGGGCGAGAAAAGTGGGCTGAGGGTGTGGGGCTCGCAGCCCTCGTGCGTGCCTGCCAGTTCATTTGAAGAGGGCGGCACTCAGCTTGGGGCCGCCGACATCGCACGCGGCTTAGCAGTGCCGGGCGTGCTGGGCCTCGCCGAGATGATGAATTATCCGGGCGTCCTGAGCGCTGCCCCCGAAGTGTGGGCCACCTTGCAAGCGGCGCGGGGTGGGCGTATCGACGGCCACGCGGCGGGCCTGTCGGGTGACGCCCTGCAAGCCTATGCGGCGGCGGGCATTCACTCCGACCACGAAGCGACCACTGAGGCCGAGGCACGCGAGCGGGTACGGGCCGGGCTGTGGTTGATGGTGCGCGAAGGCTCCGCCGCCCGCAATTTGGAGGCTCTGATTCCCGTGCTGCGCAGCCAACCCCGCCGCGCCCTGCTGGTCAGCGACGACATCAGCGCTGACTGGCTCCTTGAAAAGGGCCACTTGGACAATCAGCTGCGCCGCTTGGTCGCCTCCGGCATCGATCCCCTCTATGCGCTGAGCTTGGCGACTTGCAACGCCGCCGAGTACTGGAACTTGATGGATGTCGGCGTGGTGGCGGCAGGCTTCCGCGCTGATCTGGTGCTGTTTGAGGATCTCCAAGATTTCAAGGTGGCCGAGTGCTGGCTGGGCGGGCAGCCGCTCGCCAGTTTGGACGCGCCCGTGACTACCCCCGCGTTGCTGGGCGGCGGCGTTGACGCGGCGGGGCTGGCTGAGGCCGATCTCAGCGTGCCTGCCCACTGGCCCGTGATTGGCGTGCGGCCTGACCAAATTGAAACATACATCGCGCCTGTTGGCAGCGGCGACACCAAGTTAGTGGTGGCCGACCGCTACGGGCGCGGTTTGGTGAGCGCCGCCCTAACCAGCGGCATCGGGCTTCAGCGGGGCGCGGTGGCCCTCAGCGTGCTGCACGACGCGCACCATCTGGTCATCGCCGGAGCTTTGGGGCCAGGTGGCGACGCTGATATCAGAGCGGCAGGGCTGGAAGTTCAGCGGCTCGGCGGCGGTGTGGTGGTCGTGGACGGCGGGCAAGTGGTGGTGAGCTTGCCGCTGCCTTACGGCGGCCTGATGAGCGACTGGCCGCCCGCCGAAGTCGCCGCCCGTGTTCGCGCCATCCAATTGGCGTTGCACCAGCGCGGCTGCCCGCTCCCCGAAGCCCTGACCACCCTCAGCTTTCTGGGCCTCAGCGTCATTCCCGATCTCAAGCTGACGCCGCGCGGCTTGCTGGACGTGCGGGCGTGGAAGCTGGTGTAGTGTTAGAGGGCACTTAGAGGGATGGACGGCTGAGTATACTTTTTGCTCAGCCGTCCATCCCTCCAAACCCTTCACTACTATTGGTCGGTCGGAAGGAAGCTTCTTTTTTGACCAATCCCCTAAGCTGCCGCGACTTCCCCTGCGGTGATTCGGTCAATCTCGCTCAAATCTTCGGCGCTCAGTTGCCAATCTGCCGCCGCCACGTTCTGCTCGATCTGCTCCGGGCGGGTGGCTCCGGCGATGACGCTACTGACCACCGGCTGAGCGGCCAGCCAACTGAAGGCCAATTCCAGCAGCGTGTGGTCTCTGGCGGTGGCAAAGGCCTGTAGCGCCTGCACCTTGGCCCAGTTTTCCGGCGTCATGTAGCGGTCTTGTGCCCCTTTTGAGGACGCAAAGCGCGTCCCGGCAGGCAAGATACCCGGCTGATATTTGCCGGTCAACAGGCCACTGGCCAGCGGAAAATACGGCAGCAGGCCCATCTCCAAATCCGTCAGCGCTGGAATCAGGTCGTGCTCAATGCCGCGCACCAGCAAGCTGTATTCGTCCTGAGCGCAGATGAACGCCGTCTGCTGCTTTGCCTTGGCGATTTGGGCGGCTTCGTATACCTGCGCCGCCGGAAGATTGGAGCAACCCACCGCTCGCACCTTGCCTTCCTTGACGAGTTCGTCGAG
The DNA here is from genome assembly GCF_003860465.1 of Deinococcus psychrotolerans. Taxonomy (NCBI): domain Bacteria; kingdom Thermotogati; phylum Deinococcota; class Deinococci; order Deinococcales; family Deinococcaceae; genus Deinococcus; species Deinococcus psychrotolerans. The sequence goes on along the minus strand of NZ_CP034183.1, from coordinate 1,237,439 downwards.
CGTGCCGAGGGTGTCGGCCAGCGGCGTGAGCGGGTCGGGGGTGTGAAGCTGGTACAAATCCAAGTAATCGGTGCCGAGGCGCTTGAGGCTGGCGTCCAGCGCTCTGCGGATGTAAGCGGGATCGGCTCCCTTGCCGTCTGCTCCCATATCGTGCCCAAATTTGCTGGCCAATATAATGGCCCCGCGCTCTTTGCCCAGCGCCTTGCCCAGCATTTCTTCCGAGCCGCCCTGATTGCCGTACACGTCGGCGGTGTCAAACAAAGTGATGCCCTGTGAGAGTGCTGCACTGACCACCGCGTTGGTCGCATTTTGATCGAGTCGCCCGCCGAAGTTGTTGCAGCCGAGGCCGACGGAAGAGACTTTCGGGCCGCCGATACCGAGTTGACGTTGTTCCATGCCCTATGGTCGTGCGCGGTGATGCGCTGAGTGTGAGCAGGTTCTAAACCGCTGGGGAGAGTTCAGCGGGGGTAGAGGTCGCTGAAATACCTTCCTTTCTCCTCGGCGAGTGGGCGCAGTTGGCCGTAGCCCAGCGTGACCGTTTCGGCACAGGCGGCGGCGACATGCGGCAAAAAGGTAGGCACCACACTCAGACCTTTAGGCGTCAGCCAAGCCGCGAACTGGGGATCACTGCTGGACGGCTCGGCGGACGACTGAATGAGGCTGGAGCACTCGGGATCGCCGCCGTCGCTGGGGTAGGCCGCCAAATACAGCGCCAGTTGCTTGGCCCCACTCAGCCCCGGCCACAGCGCCGTTACCTTGACGCTTTGCCCGCTGACGCGGCTGAGGATCACGCCCTCATCGAAATTGTCGGGGTGTGCGCCGCCGCAGTAGTAGGCAGCGCTCTCGTGGAGGCTGACCAGCTTGGGCGTCAGGCGGGTCACTTGCGCTTCCAGCGTGAAGCCGTCGCCCTTGCCTGCGCTGTCCCCGAGTTGGGCTTGGCACTCCAAAGCGCTCTGGGCCGCCGCCAGTTGCCGGTCTTGCAGCGCTCCGGCCAGCGCCGCCGAAGCGCCTGCCACACGCGGATAAACGATGCCGGTCAGCGGTTCCTCGACGCTGCCTTCTGCATCTGCCCGTTTGGGCCAAGCCGTGTTGAGCTTAAGGAAATCCAGCGGCTGCTCGGCCCGCAGTTTCCTGACTTGCGCGGTATCGAGGAGCTTGAGCGGCACAGCGGCCAGCTTCAGCGGCTTGAGACTGACCGCGAGGCGCTTACCCGCCGGACTTTTCCACGTTCCCGTCAGCGAGTCGCCAACACGGGTCAGCGCCAAGCAGCCGCTGGTTTGCAGCCCCTTTTCCGGCCCGCTCCAGACTTCCTCGGCCAGAATCAGGGCTTTGCCTCTGCGGCTGCCGTGCAGCGTCAGATCAATTTGACGCGATTGATAAAAATACGCGCCCACTTCGTCGTTGTTCTCAGCGGGCCGCTTGAGTTGCAACGTGATCGGCTGGCCGCCGAGCGTTCCTTGATAGACCCCCGCCGCGAACCAACTCGGCAAGCCCGCTTTCCCGCCGCATGGAGAAGCGGGCGCAGCGGACTGTGCAAGTCCAGCGCTGGTGAACGCGGCGGCGCAGAGCGCACCAATCAACACCGTTTTCTTGGGCATCTGCTTAGTTTACGGCCCGCCTGCCGTCAGTGCCGCTTCGCCGCGAACGGTCATCTCGCCGCTTTCCAGCAGCGCCGCTTGGCCCTTACCGAAAGGGCTGTGCTCAGCGGCCCAGTGCGTCGCCGCCGCGATAGCGTAAGGGACAGCGCGGAAGTCGGCTGTCCAGCGCCCGCTTCGCCGCTCCAGCAGTGTCCAGCGGGCGCGGGGATCGCCGTCGACCTGATCGGAAACCGAGCCGGCATTGACCACCAGCGTGTCGCCCACCCGCGTGCTGCCCGCCCGGTGGGTGTGGCCGCAAACCACCACGCCCGCCGAGAGCGGTTCCAGCATCCGGCGAAGTTCGCGGGGATCACGGCTGCGGTAAAAGCCGCCCTGGCTCGTAGATTCCCAGACCCACAGCAAGCTGTCCCAGGCTGAAGTCGGCGTGCCGTGACAGGCCAGCACGTCTTCGACCCGCGCTGTCAGCGGCAGGGCAGCGAGGCGGGCGAGCGCTTCAGGGCTCAGTTGCTGCTCCAGCCAAGCGCCGTATTTTTGGCTGAGCGGGTTGCGCCGTCCGTTCGGCCACAGCTTTTCTTCGTTGTTGCCGCGCACTTCCACTGCGCCGAGCTTGACCTGCAACTGATACGCCAAAGCAGGATTGGCCGCCCCCTCGACTTGATCACCGAGGTTGCACACGACGTCGGGGGCGGCGTCTCGCAGGTCGTCAAGTACGGCCCCAAGAGCAAAAGCGTTGCCGTGAACATCGCTGATGACGGCCACGCGCAGGGGAGAGGACGGACGGGAAAATGGAGCCGGCACGCCCCCCAGCTTAACCCAGACAGCGAGAGGCGGGGCCGCCCGCTTCCCTGCCCGCTAGACTGCCGGACATGAGTATTCTTCCCGATTGGCGGATCCGTGAGCTGGCGCAAAAAGGCATGATCGAACCGTTTGAAGACCGCTTGGTGCGAACCACCGAAAACCAGCACGTCATCAGCTACGGCCTGAGCAGTTTCGGCTACGACCTGCGCTGCGCCGACGAGTGGAAAATTTTCACCAATGTCAACAGCGCCATCGTCGATCCCAAACACTTTGACGAGCGCAGCTTTGTTGACGTTCGGGCCAAGGAGATTATCATTCCGCCCAACTCTTTTGCCCTGGCTCGGAGTTTGGAATATCTGCAAATTCCCGACAATGTCATGGTGGTGGCGCTAGGAAAATCGACGTATGCACGTTGCGGACTCGTCGCAAATGTAACGCCTTTAGAACCCGGCTGGGAAGGCCATGTCACCTTGGAGTTTTCCAACACCACGCCTTTGCCGGCCAAGATGTACGCCTTTGAAGGCTGTGTCCAGCTCCTTTTCTTTGAAGGCGAGCGCCCTGAAGTGACTTACCGCGACAGAGCGGGCAAGTATCAGGGGCAGCGTGGCGTGACCTTGCCCAAATTGTGAAACAGCGCGGACTTATAGAAACTTTAATTTCTGAAGGGGTCTTATGGGTGGTGTCAGCCCACTCCGCGCTCAGTCCCTCAAACTGCTGCTATGCCTGACAAAGACGATAAGAACAAGGGCCACACCAGTTTGCCCGATCAGTACGACCGCAACGAAAAAGAAGTCCACGAAATTGCGGACGGTCACAAGCCTTCGTTCAAGTCGGCCAATGACCGTGAAGCTGAAGCGCCGCGCAACAACGAGCACGAGGGCGTCAAAAAGCAAAAAGATCTCGAAGAAGCCCGCAGCGTTCCCTCCAGCAAGCAGGGCTAAGCACCAAATCTCAACTTCGGTGTGCGTCCCCGTTCTCATCGAGCGGGGGCGTTTTTTGTGGTCTCTTTACTCAACCGGCGTGATGCTCAGCGCTCCGCTCGCCGCCTCGCCTTCGATGCTGATGACTTGCAGCAAGCACGGCAAATCGTCGCGCCCGTGCTCTCGAATCAGGTAACTTAGTGCTGAACGCTGCATCAGTTCTAATTTGCGCGGCGTGACGCTCTCGAGGGCACTGCCATACTTGGCGCTGCGGCGCTGGCGCACTTCGCTGAACACGAACACCCCGCCGTGCATCGTCACCAGATCGATCTCGCCGCCCCGCATGCGGTAATTGCGGGCCAGCAAGGTGTGGCCGAGGGCCAAGAGTTCACTCAGGGCGCGGTCTTCGGCGTCGGCTCCTTTCATGGCCCTGAGTATGACAAACCGGGGCAGGGCAAAACTCTCGCCGCGAAGCAGGGGCGTCGATTAGGAAAGTGAAGGCTTGGCGTCAAGGCGACTTGGGCGGCCCAAACGGTCAGAATGGCCCGCCCAAGCCGCGCCTGCCTCTGCTCACTGCACCATCAGTTGCACTGGCCCACGACAGATCAATGATTCGTCTGCTGCCGCGCTGATCTCGGATCACGGCAAACTTGGCATCCTTGGGAGCCTGCGCCGTGAGAAGATTCACCCGAACGCTTGAGGCGGCGGGGTCAGCTTTCTGTTTTTGGTCTTGCCGATTAGGCGGCGTCCGCTTGACTGTGTTGATGAGCTGGCCCTCCTTGCTTCACTGCTGGAGGTGGGAGCGCGAAGGCCCAGCGCAGGCGGCGCTCAGGTTTGGCAGAGAGCAGGGGCGCTGACCTTCACAAGTTGGCCTTTACAATCTCAGTTGCAAATGCAGCTCAGTGAGCGCCGCTTCACCCTGACGTAGGGCATTTGCCTGCACGCCCCAAAGTTCAAAGCCCAGCTTCTCGTAAAGTCGGCGGGCGGCCACTTGCGTTTCGGTGACGCTCAGGCCCAGAACTTCCAGTCCCTTTTGCTGCCGTGCTTGATCAATCAAGCTCTGTATCAACTCGGCGGCCACGCCTTGTCCCCGCGCTTCTGGAGCTACATACACGCTCACCACATCGGCACGGTGACGCTGCTTGCGGCGCTCCAGCCGTATCAGGGTCGCCATTCCAATGAGTTCAGTCTTCAAAAAAGCGCCCAGTGTAAAGGCCTGCTCGGTCGCCCCGAGGCGGGCGGCAATCTCGTCTGGTGAGCGCTGGGCATACTCCTCAGCGCTGGTGAGATACGCGGCGGGGTCTTCGGTGAGGGCACGCAGGCGCAACGCGCGGTAAGGGGCGGCGTCTCCAACTTGGAGCAAGCGGATGATGGGCGGCATAGGTTGAGTTTGGCATACCTCTAGACTGCTGCTATGGCCTCTCCCGAATCTCAACCCGACGTTGCCGCCCGCAGTGGCAAGCACCAAATCGCCCTGATCGCCCACGACAAAAAAAAGCTGGAACTGGCGCTGTTCGCTCTGGCCCACCGCGAGCTGCTTTCCCAATTTCATTTGGTCGCCACCGGCACCACCGGCAGCATTTTGCAAAAGCAAACCGGCCTCAACGTCGAGCGGGTGCTGTCGGGGCCGCTGGGCGGCGATCAGCAGATCGGAGCGCGGATTGCCTTAGAGCAGGTGCGGGCGGTGTTTTTCTTCCGTGATCCACTGACCGCCCAGCCGCATGAACCGGATGTCAGCGCTCTGGTGCGGCTGTGCGACGTTCACGACATTCCGCTGGCCACTAATCCTGCCAGCGCCGAGGCTCTGGTGCTGTGGCTGCAAAAAGAGGAGGCCGCCGCGACGCGCGTCTAGAAAAGCCCACTTATACCTCTATAAAGAATGTGAGGATGGATGCTAAGTTTTGCTCTAAGCTGCCGCTGTGAACGCTCTCAAATCGCTACTGATTGGTCTCTCTTTCGCCGCCCTCTCCAGCGCCGCCGCCCAGACTGCGCCGCAGACGTATTTTGGCCTTTACACGCAGGCCAGTTCCGTCGGCGGCGCGGATGTGGGATTGGGCGTTCAAGGTACTTACGACACTGACCGTTACGCCCTGCGGTTGGGAGTCAATGTGCAGAGCATCTTGGGCTACACGCTCGGCTTCGGCGGCGATCTGAGCGTGTCGTATCCGGTTTACGGCGACCTTCGATCACCTGTTCGCGCCGCTGTTGGTGCGGGCCTGGATCTCAGCTCCCACAACGGCGGCGCGTTTGTTTTTGTGCGGCCCTATCTGTCGGCCAGTGCCGAGGCCAGGATTGCCCGTTTCAGCACCGTGTTTGTGGAGGGCAGCTTGGGGTACACCCTCGGCAACTCCATCTCACCCGGCGTCAAATTGGGCCTGAACTTCCGCTAAGTGAAGTCTCAAACTCCCAGATAAGCGCTGCGCACGCGGTCGTCGTTCATCAGCATGTCGCGCGAGCCTTCCAAGGTGACTTGGCCGCTTTCCATCACGTAACCCCGGTGGGCAATCGCCAGAGCGGCGTAGGCGTTTTGCTCGGCCAGCAGCACACTGACGCCGCTCTCATTGACCCGCTCGATGGCTCCGAAGACCTGCTCGACCACCAGCGGCGCGAGGCCCAGACTCGGCTCATCCAGCAGCAGCAAGCTGGGGCGGGCCATCAGCGCTCTGCCCACCGCCACCATCTGCTGCTGCCCACCCGATAAGCTGCCTGCTGCGTCAGGGGCTTTTTTGATCAGGTCTGGGAACAACTCATAGACCCGTTTGAGCTGTTTTTCGTTGCCGCTGGCGTCCTTGCGGTGAGGAAACGCGCCCAGCCGCAGGTTTTTCTCCACGCTCAGCGCCGGAAAGAGCAGCCTGCCTTCCGGACACAGGGCCACGCCCAGCGCCACGCACTGTTCTGGCCTGCCGCCCGTGAGACTCGCGCCGTAAGTGGCCGTGCCACTGGCCGGACGCTGCAAACCCGCCAGCGTGCGGAAGAGGGTGCTTTTGCCCGCGCCGTTTGCGCCCAGCAGCACCACGATCTCGCCGGGAGCCACGTTCATGCTGACGTGTTGCAGGGCCGCGTACGCGCCGTAGCGGACTTCTAGGTTTTGAATGTCTAAGGGGGGGCGGGAAGCGGTCATGCGGCTCCGTTTTGATTGTTATTTGGTGGGTTGTTGGTGGGTGGGTTGCCCGCTTGGGCCTGCTGGCCGTGTTGCCCGCCGCTGCCGTGCGTGCCGAGGTAAGCGGTAATCACCGCCGGGTTCTGGCTGACCTGTGCGGGCGTGCCCTCGGCGATGAGTTGCCCGTGATGCAGCACCATGATGTGATCGGCCAGCCCCATCACGAGGCTCATTTTGTGTTCGATCAGCGCCACCGTCAGTCCGCCTGTCACCAGCTCGCGGATCAGGCGCATCAGTTTGGCGGTTTCTTCGGGGTTCAGGCCCCCGGCGGGTTCATCGAGCAGCAAGATGCTGGGATTGGTCGCCAGAGCGCTGGCAATCGAGACCCGTTTTTGTTCTTCTTGAGACAGCGAACCGGCGATCAGGTGGGCTTTGTGATCTAGACCCACCCGCGTCAGGGCGTAGTGGGCGGCCTTGATGCTCACACTTTCGTCGTGCTGCTCACGGCCTGACCTCAACAGCGCGTCCCACAGTCCGGCGCGGGTGCGGACGCGGTGGCCCAGCACGGCATTTTCCAGTGCCGAGAGGTTTTTGTAGAGGGTGGTGGTCTGAAAAGTGCGTGCCACGCCGCGCCCGACGACTTCGTGGGTAGGCCGCCCGCTGATCGGCTGGTCGTCCAGCGTCACCACGCCCGAGGTCGGTTTGTAAAAGCCTGAGAGCATGTTGAAAAAAGTCGTCTTGCCCGCGCCGTTGGGGCCGATGATGGCGGTGATCTTACCGGGAGCCAGCGAGCCGCTGACATTGTCCACCGCTTGATTGCCGCCGAAGCGAATTCCTAAATTCTTAAACGCCAGCATCGGTCGCCTCCTGCTGTGAGCGGTCTGCGGGGGGCGGGGGTTTCTGGCGGGCGAACATCGTTTTGCTCCACAGGCCCGCGATGCCGCCGGGGGCGAACATCACCATCAAAATCAGCAGCGGCCCGAAGACGATGAACTGATAATCGCCAAAGTTTTTGAGTTGCTCGCCCAAAAAGAACATCAGCGCCGTGCCGATGAGTGGCCCCGCCAGCGTGCCGACGCCGCCGACCAGCAAGTACAGCAGCACCACGAAAGTCTGTGCCACGCCGGTAATCGCTGCGCCCATAAAGCCGATATACACCGCGTAAAAGCCGCCCGCCAGTCCGGCGATTGCGGTGGAGAGCATCATCACCCGCAGTTGGTGGCTGAACACGTTGATGCCCAGCGTGCGGGCCAAGTCCTCACTGCCCTGAATGGCGATCAAGGAGCGGCCGAACATCGACGACCTGACCCGCGCCACCAGAAAGATCACCAATCCCAAAGTAATCAGGCCCAAGTAAAAGAAAGCCGCGCCGCGTCCAAAATCGATACTGCCGAGTTTGGGAGCCTGAATGCCGTTGAGGCCGTCGTTGCCGCCGGTCAGCGCGTCCCATTTGTTGATGACCTGGGTGATGATGACGCCCACCCCCAGCGTGAAGATTGGAAAGGTTTCGCGCCCGGTGCGGAAGGCCACCAAGCCCAGCAGCAAACCCAGCACCGCGCAGAGCGCGACCCCGGCGGGCCAGGCCAGCCAGAAACTCCAGCCCGCCTTAAGCGTCAAAATGCCCACTGTGTACGCGCCTATGCCAAAAAATCCGGCGTGGGCGAGTTGCAAGATGCCCGCGTAGCCCAGCATCACGTTGAGGCCGTAAGCGGCAATCGTCCAGATCATGATGTTGACGGCAACGTCCAGAATGTAGCGGTTGCTGGTGAACACGGGAATCAGGGCCGCCAGCGCGAACACGATCAGCCAGGGCAGGGCCGACTTGAAAGTAATTTGCGGGGTCATGCGCCGCTCCGAAACAGGCCCTGCGGCCTGAACGCCAGCACCAAGACCAGCAGGGCAAAGCCCACGATGTCGGCAAAATCAGCGCCGACGATCACGCCGCCGAAGACCTCAGCCAGCGCCAGCAAAAATGCGCCGACCACTGCGCCCGGCACGCTGCCCATTCCGCCGAGGATGATGATGGCAAAGACTTTGAGGTTCATCACCTCGCCCATTGAAGGCGAGATCAGCGCGGTGGGCGCGTAGAGCGTGGAGGCGACGGCGGCCAGCAAACCCGAAATGCCGAAGGTCAGCATCGCCACGCCGTTGACGTTGATGCCCATGAGGCGTGCGCCCTCGCGGTTTTGGGCCATCGCCTCGATGGTGGTGCCGACCAGGGTGCGCTTGAGGAAAAAGTAGAGCAGGCCCATGATGACCACCGACGCTCCGATAATCAGCAGCCGCTGGGCGGTGATGGTCACGCCGCCGAAACTCACGATGCCGCTCAGGGGTGAGGGCAACTGCAAAAAGTCAGAGCCGAACACGAACGGCAGCCGGATGACGGCCTCGATAAAAAACAGCACCCCGACTGCCGCGATCATGGTGTGAACGTGCGAGGCGTGGCGCAGCGGATGAAACACCACCCGCTCCAGCACGGCTGAGAGCAGCCCCAGCACCACTCCGCTGAGGCCCAGCGCCAGAAAATACGGCAGCCCCAGACTGGTCAGCGCGGCGTAGCTGATATACGCGCCGAGCATGTAAAGCGCCCCGTGAGAGAAGTTGGGAATTTTCATGACGCCGTAAACCAGTGTCAGACCCAGCGCTACCAAGCTGTAGACGCCACCGAGGGCCAGCGCATTGAGCAGTTGCTGAAAAAAGAGAGTGATGGTCATGGGCCTCCGGGGATGAACCGTGAATGAAGTGGTGAATGAAAAGCCGAGGGCCGCTTGGTTGGGGAGCGGATCGGAGCAGTTGCTTTGTGGAGTACGCGGCCATGTTGTCAAAGTGTTGGCAGGCTGTCAATCAAAATTTGCATTCGGGCGGCTTCATGGATTTTTTCTTGCACAATAAGCACTTTATTTCGTCTGGGAGCGCAAAAAAAGAAGGCAAGCCGCGACTCGCCTTTGCCTGTGCTGGGTTTTGTTTTGGTGGGGTCTTAGCCGTCTTCGTTGTCCGGCTCATGGCGCTTGCGGGCTTCGGGATCGTCTAAGCCGCGCAGCCGGGCGCTCATTTCGGTGGGTGATTCGTTGGCACTTTTTTCGGGGCCAGTGTCCACGCCGCTGATCAGGATTTCGCCTTCCCTCTGCCGGGGTTCATCTGGCTGTGTCATGCCTTACTGTACGCCTTGAGGCGGGTTAGGATGCCCTGAATGGAGAAAGTCTTCAGGGCCACCACCTCCGCGCAGGCCAGGTTGCTGCTCTCGCTGAGGGCCGCCTCGGTGCTTGGGGCGCTGCTAGGCGAATCAGAGGGCCAGACCGCCGCCGAAATTGCCTGCAAGATTGAGCAGCCCCTATCCGGCGTTCACCGAATACTGGGGCAACTGCTGGCCGCCGAATTGATCACGGTGATGGGCACCCGTCCCCGCGCTGGGCGGCCCTGCAAGCTCTACGCGGCGCGGGCCGCTGGCTACGAAGTGCCGTTTGCGCTCTCTGACGCGGCCACCCTACACGAGATGATGGGGGCGCACTACCGGCCCTTTTTTGAAGCGTTCCTTCACCACCAGGCGCGGCTCCTGACCCAGCAGAGGCGCGACATGTTGCGGCTGGGGATGCGAGATGGACAACTGAACTACAGTTTCGTGGAGCCGGACTTTGACCGGTTCAGGAGCGAGATTTACGGTCTGTTCGCGGCCATGAGCCTCAGCGCCGAACAAGCCGACACGCTGCAAGCCGAGTTGCGCTCACTCGGTGAGAAGTACAGCCGCCACGACGCGCAGGGAAAGCCTTACTTGCTGGGGCTGCTGTTTTCGCCGGGCACACTGGAAAGCTGAGGGCGGCTCAGCGCCCAGTGCCACACCGCCGCCGCCAGCAGCGTCACCGTGCCGGAAGCGGACAACATCGTCCAGAACGGAACATGGTCGGCCCCCGGAGCGAGCAGCAGCAGCGACAGCGGCATTCCCGCCGTGCCGATCATGTTGAGCAGGCTGCCGACCCGCCCGAAGTAAGCCGAATCAACCCAGCTCATAAACAGCAAGCTGATGGCGCTGTTGTTGACGGCCAGCACCGCGCCCAGCCCCAAAGCCACCGTGTACATCTGCGTGGGCGTGCGGGTGAAGGCCAGGAGCAGCAGGAGAACGGCCACCCCGCCCAGCGCCGCCGCGCTGATCCGTCTGGGTTTGAACCGATCGCCCAGCGCCACCACCGCCAGACTGCCCAGCACCTCGCCGCCCACCACCATCCCGAAAAACAGGCCGTAACCCGCTGCGCCCGCACCGAGCGTCAGCATTCGGGGAGCCACCATCATTTCCATCGGGGCCAGCATCGCGTTGATAAAAAACCCCAGCAGTGGCAACAAGGTCAGCACTAGGCTGCTCCGCACGTAATGCAGCCCGCCTATAAACTCGTCCCAGAAGGTGCCGGGTGTGGTGGGTAAGCGGGCCGGAAACGCAACGAGCAGCAGCAGGCCCGCCATGACCATGAAGCTCACCCCATCAGCGATCAATGTCGCCGCGCTGCCAAACGCGCCCACCAGCACGCCGCCGCCAACCAGGCCCAGTAAGCTCATGCTCTGTGAAGTGCCCTGCATCAGGCCGGTGGCGCGGGGTAAATCGGCTTTGGCCACCAATCTGGGCAACACGCCCATGCCTGCCGGAGCGTAAAATGCGCCCACCAGGCCCGTCAGCAAAGCCAGCACGTGCAGAACTTCCACGCTGATTTGCCCGCGTAAGGCCAGCCCGCCCGCTGTGAGCTGAAACGCGCCGCGCAGCAAATTGCCTGTTATCAGCGGCAACTTGAGCGGCAGCCGGTCAATCAGTGTGCCCATCAGCGGCGAGAGCAGGCCCGGCAGCAAGGACAGCGCCAGATTGATTCCGAGCGCTCCCGCCGAGCCGCTGAGTTTGAGCACGAGCAGGGCCAGCGCGACGCTGGACAATGAGCTGCCCACTGCACTCTGGGCCGAGCCGAGCCACCACAGCCAGAAACTGGTGTTGCGCTTCAGGGGCTGCTGGGCTGGATGAGGGGCGGTCATGAACGCAGTCTGCAAGGCGGTCTACTTGCCACGAAAGGGGTTTACACGAGTAGCCAAAGTGTGAAGAGGGTCACATGCTTTCCCCCAAAGTCTTGTGATACACCCCCCCAACAAGCTAGGCTAAGCCCATTCATGCGCCGCTCACTTTGGATTTTGCCTCTTCTCTGCGCCGGAGCGCTGAGCGCCTGCGGCACGTCAAGCGGTGTCAGCGGCACTCCCCAGAATGTGGCGGCGCAAATTGGCGGCTTCTGGGGGCAGGTCGCTCCTCTCAAAGCGGCGGTGCAGGCCGAGTTGTCGGGCCAAGCCAGTGCCAGCCAGTCCAGCACACTCAGCGCGGGCAGTCTGGCTCAACTCAGCGCACTGAAAGCCAAATTGGGCGATAAAGTGCGGAAAGTGCAGGTGGCCGAGTCGGCGCAGCTCGTCACGCCCGACCAAGTCCAGAATGTCACGGCCGATTTGCGCGGCGTGCTGGTGCTGAGTTTGCCTGCCGACACCTCCACCGGCTCGACGTGGGCCGCCACCCTGACGCTGGATGTCAAGGCGGGCAGCGTCCTGGCCAGCGTCGTGAATACCGATCTGGGTCAGCCGTATCACCCCGCCAGCCAAAGTTACGCGGCCCAGTCGGGCGCTGCGCCGCTGCTGCGGTTTGTGGCCGGAACGCTGGGAGTCTATCCGCCGCGTATTTCGCTCGGCACGCTCAGCGGCGCAGTGACGGCCTCGGCGATGCCTGCTTTGGCCGCCAGCGACACGGCGACGGTGGCTGAATACTCGCCTACGGGCCTGCTGCTGAGCGTCAAGTAAGCCCTAGACTAGGGTATGTCCCTTTTCCCGCTGACCCCTTCCGGCGTGCTGTTCGACATGGACGGCGTGCTGATGAGCAACAACGCTTTTCACCGCAAAGCTTGGCAGGAAGTCGCTCTCACACACCTGAATCTGAGCTTGACCGAGCACGACCTCGACACCAAAGTGGACGGCGGGCGCAACCCCGAAATCATGCATCGCCTGACTGGACGCGTTCCGACGCCAAGTGAAGCCCTGACCTTTCACAACGTCAAAGAAGAGCGTTACCGCGCTCTGGCACGCGGCGCACTGCGCGAAGTCGCGGGCCTGAGCGCTTATCTGGACGCCCTGACAGAGCGCCAGATTCCTTATGTTCTGGTGACCAGCGCCGATAAAGTCAATGTGGAGTTTGGGCTGGAAGCTTTGGGGCTGACTGAGCGCTTTCCACTCAGAATCATGGGCGAGGACGTGACGCGGGGCAAGCCGCATCCTGAGCCGTTTGAACGCGGCGCGGCGCTGCTGGGTCTGAGCGCCGACGCCTGCCTCGCCCACGAAGACGCGGTCAATGGCGTGCTGAGCGCGACGGGTGCGGGCTGCACGGTGGTGGCCCTCAGCACCAGCCAGACGGAGGCGGCGTTGCTCTCGGCAGGAGCGGCGCGGGTGGTGCCCGACTTCACCGACTGGGCAAGCTGGCTGGTCTAAGCACGCCAACATTTATCTGTAGAGAAATTGAGCGGAGCGGGCAGGCCCCATACGGGCGCCGCTTTGCCCAAGACAGCGGGCAGGCCCGGTAGGTGCGGCTAAGCGTCATCATCGGCGCTGCTCTGATCAAGAAGCCGCTTCGCCCAAGACATGAAATCCCGAGACGGTAATCTCGCCGTACATAGCAACTGGGTTCGGCAAGGGCGCTAAAAGTAGTCTAGCCCACCCCGCATTTGCCGCCGCGAAGCGGGCGTACAGTAGCGCTATGTCCAGCAGCGGCACTTCCTTTTTCAATGGATTCGGCTTTTTTTATTGGTTCGGAGTTTTCCGGGCTTAAGTCGCGTTGTCGCCGCGCCCCGCCCGGAAATTCGTACCGGACGGGGTTTTTTCGTTGAGAAGCCCTTAAATTAGCACCCGAAGAAGTCCCGAGGAGAGCCATGTCAGATTCAGCAAATACAACCGCTTCAACCGCCGCGCAGCCTATCGCCAACACCCACGTCACCCGCTTTGAGCCGCTCACCTCGCCGCGTGATCTCAAGGCCGAGCAGCCGCTGAGCGCCGCCGCCGAGGCGACCGTCACTGCGTCCCGCGCCAGCGTGGAGCGCATTGTCAACAAGCAAGACCCCCGCTTGCTGCTGATCGTAGGGCCATGCAGCATTCACGACGAAGCGCAGGCGCTGGATTATGCTGGCCGCCTCGCTGCACTCCGCACCCAGTACGCCGACCGCTTGGAAATCGTGATGCGCGTCTACATGGACAAGCCGCGCACCACCGTCGGCTGGCGCGGCTACCTCAACGACCCGCATATGGACGGCAAAAACGACTTCAACCTGGGTCTCAGCAAAACCCGCCGCTTGATGCTCAAGATCAATGAACTCGGCATGCCGGTGGGCACCGAACTGCTCGATCCGTTCGTGCCGCAGTACATCGACGATCAGCTCAGCTGGGCCGCCATCGGCGCACGCACCACCGAGTCGCAGACGCACCGGGCGATGGTCAGCGGAATCTCGACGCCAGTCGGCTTCAAAAACGGCACGGGCGGCAATATCAAGCTGGCGGTGGACGCCATTGTCAGTGCAGGCAAACCGCATACTTTTCTGGGCATTACCGACGAAGGGCAAGCGGCAGTCGTTTCGACCAAAGGCAACCCCGACGGCCACGTGATTTTGCGCGGCGGGCGGTTTGGCCCCAACTACGCCGCCGAGCACGTGCAGGAAACGCTGGGCCTGCTGACTGACGCCGGGGTCACGGCGGGCATCGTGGTGGACTGCTCGCACCACAACAGCAGTTACCAATTTGAAAAGCAGCTCGGCGCTTGGAATGACGTGATTGCTCAGCGGGTGGCGGGCAACGACGCGCTGGTCGGCCTGATGCTGGAAAGCAACTTGATCGAGGGCAAGCAGAGCATTCCCGCCGATCCTGCCGACCTCAAGTACGGCGTGTCGGTGACGGACGCCTGTGTGGGCTGGCAAACCACCGAGGAGCTGCTCAAGTGGGCCTACGACCAGATGGGCGCGGTGATGGGCCAAGCTGCACCAGATCAGGAAGCCGTCAAGAGCTGAGGATTGGAAATGAAAACGAAAGCGGCCCGCCGAGTTACGAGACTTGAGCGGGCCGCTTTTCTGTCTAGAATACTTTTACTCCACCAACGGCACGCCCTCCAACTCCAAGCTTTTACCGCGCTTGACCGGCGTAAAAGCCGTGTAGCTGTATTCCGAGCAGCCTTCCAGCACGAACGGGTCATCTTTAAACAGAGCTTCGAGTTCGGCTTGAGTTTCAGCTTTGGCCAGCAGCACGCCGCCCGCGCCGCTGGGCATCCGGCCGGAGACTAAAAAAGTGCCGGAGCGGTAATGCTGGTCGAGCCAGGTGCGGTGGCGCGGCGTGATTTCAGCAATCAGCTCGGCGGGCTTGAGGTAGCGGCTGGTAATCACGAACAGGGTCGGGGCGCTCATGCCCCTGAGTTTAGCACCCGCTTATTTCCGGTCTCGTGTTCTCTGCTCAGCGCTAGACTGCCCGCATGACCACCCCCCAAATGCCCGATTCACTGCCGCGCTGGCGCACCGATGACCTCTTTGCTTCCGCCGACGATCCCAAGTTGCTCTCGGCGTTCGGGGCGCTGCGTGAAGCACTGACCCGGCTCGGCCAGCACTTTGAGGCGCTGGGGGTGCGGGCTGCGGGCATTGTTACGCCCGACGCTTATGATCAGGCCACTGCCCTCCTCAACGACCTGCTGCGCCAAGCACGCCCGCCCAGCGCGTTTTTGCAGGCGCTGGTCACCACCGACAGCCACAACGACGCGGCGCAGGCCCGCCAGAGTGAGCTGAGTACCCTGCTGCTGCCGCTGCAAAATTTATCGACCCGCTACAAGGCTTGGCTGGGCGGCGCGAATCTGGAAACGCTGCTGGCCGACTCGGAAACCGCCCGCCAGCACGCTTACTCTCTTCAACGGGCGGTGGAAGAAGCCCGTTACTTGCTGCCCGAAGGCGAGGAGGAACTCGCCAGCGCCCTGCACCCGGCCAGTGGCGGCGCGTGGAACAAGCTGCACGGCAACCTGACCAGCCAGATGCAGGTGCCGTTTGGCGGCCAAACTTTGCCGATGACCGCCATTCGCAACCTCGCCAGCGACGCTGATGAGCAGGTCAGGCGAAAGGCTTATGACGCTGAGCTGGCCGCTTGGAAAGCCGCAGAAGTGCCGCTGGCTGCCGCCATGAACGGCGTGAAAGGTGAGGCGAGCGTGCTCAACTTGCGGCGGGGCCACGCCAGTGCCCTCGACGCCAGCTTGCTGATTCACGGCATCGACCGCGCCACGCTCGACGCCATGACCGCCGCCATCAAGGAAAGCCTGCCTGATTTTCAGGCTTACTTTTTGTCCAAAGCGCGGCGTTTGGGTCACCAAAAACTGGACTGGCACAACTTGCTCGCGCCGCAGGGCGAAGCAGGGCGCGAGTGGAGCTACGCGGCGGGCGCGGCCTTCATAGAAAAGCAGTTTCGCAGCTACTCCGACAAGCTGGGTGATTTTGCCGCCCGCGCCTTCAATGAAAACTGGCTGGATGCTGGCCCGCGTGACGGCAAGCGCGGCGGGGCTTTTTGCATGACCTGGAAGCCGGAGGTCGGTGAAAGCCGGGTGCTGCTCAACTACGGCGGCACCCTCGATGCGGTGTCTACTGTGGCCCACGAACTCGGCCACGCTTACCACAACTTCTGCTTGATGCACCGCACTCCGGTGCAGAGCCGCACGCCGATGACCTTGGCCGAAACCGCCAGCATTTTCTGCGAAACTATCATTCAGGAAGCGGCTCTGAGTGAGGCGGTGGGGCGTGAAGCGGGTGAACAGGCAGCGGACAACGCCGCCGAGCAACTTTACATTCTGGAAACGCAACTGATGGGACACGCGCAGGTGGTGGTGGATATTCACTCGCGCTTTTTGTTCGAGCAAGCGGTGTTTGCCCGCCGCGCCGAGCGTGATCTATCGTCTGCCGAGCTGTGCACTTTGATGGAGCAGGCCCAGCGCACCGCTTACGGAGAAGCGCTGGGACAGGCTCACCCCTACATGTGGGCGGTCAAGCCGCACTACTACAGTCTGGCCTTTTACAATTACCCCTACACCTTCGGCTTGCTGTTCAGCTTGGGCCTCTACGCCCGTTACCAAGCCGAACCAGAGACGTTCCGCGCCGCCTACGATGAGCTGCTGGCCTCCACCGGACTGAGCAGCCCACAGGAACTGGCGGGCCGCTTTGGGATGAACCTGCACGACGTGGGTTTTTGGCGCAGCAGCTTGGACGTGATTCGGCGGCAAATCGCGGTGTACTGCGCTCTCGATTAAACTTCCAGCGGCACGTCCACGCCCAATTCGGCCAGCACCGTGCGAATGGCCTGCGCGTCCATGCCCGACAGCGCGTGAACCCGCTCCACGCTGGCGTGTTCCTGAAACTCGTCGGGCACGCCCAGCACCCGCACCGGCACACTGAGATTCAGGCGGCTGAGTTCTTCGAGCACCGCCGAGCCGAAGCCGCCGACGACGCTGTTGTCTTCCACCGTCACGATGGCGCGGGCCGAAGCGGCCACTTCGCGCAGCATGGCGGTGTCGAGCGGCTTGACGAAGCGGGCGTTGATCAAGCCCACTTCCGGCAAGTCCTTGAGGGCGCTTTGGGCGTATTCCAGCGCTTTGCCCGCTGCCAGCACCACCACGCCGCCTACGTTACTGCCGCCTTGCAGCCGCTCCCAAGTGCCCCACGTCAAGTCGGGCCAGGTGCCTTCCGGCACGCGGGGAGTGTTGCCCCTCGGATAGCGGATAGCCACCGGGCCGCCGAGCCGCACCGCTTCTTTGAGCATCCCACGCAGCTCGTAGGCGTCTTTGGGCAGGCCGATTTTCATGCCCGGCACGCTGCGCAGAAACGACAGATCGAACACCCCATTGTGGGTGGCTCCGTCTGCGCCGACCACGCCCGCTCTATCGATGGCGAAGATGACCGGCACGTGCTCAATCGCCACGTCATGCACCACCTGATCGTAGGCCCGCTGGAGGAAGCTGGAATAGATCGCCACGATGGGCCGTAGGCCTTGCAGCCCCATGCCTGCCGCTGCCGTGACCGCCACTTCCTCGGCAATGCCGACGTCGAGGTAGCGTGTGGGGTGCGCTTTGCTGTACTCCACCAAGCCCGAGCCTTCGCGCATGGCGGGGGTAATCACGAAGATGCGGGGGTCCTGGGCGGCGAGTTCGCTGGCGGCGTCGCCAAAAGCGTTGCTCCACGAATAGGTCTGCTTGCCCGCCGCGAACACGTGCGTCACCGGATCGAACTTGGCCGGGCCGTGCCACTTGATCGGGTCGGCCTCGGCGGTGTCTAAGCCCTTGCCTTTTTTGGTCACGACATGCAGCAGGGTGGGGCCGTCCAGATCCAGCAGTTTTTCCATCAGCCAGGCCATCTCGATCACGTCGTGGCCGTCCACTGGCCCCACATAGCGCAGGCCCATCGCCGCGAACGGATTGATGCTGGCCGGATCGAAGAAGTGGCGGGTGCTGCTCTTGGCGCGGCTCATCAGCTCGGCCAGCGGCTTGCTGAAGGCGCTGACGGCCTTTTTACCGGCTCCCTCGCCTTCCTGAAACCACTTCTGGACTTGCAGGCCGCGCATGAAGCGGTTCATGGCCCCGACATTTTCCGAAATGCTCATCTCGTTGTCGTTGAGCACGATCAGCATGTTGGGCTGCTTGTCGCCGATGGTGTTGAGTGCCGCCAAGGCCATCCCGCCGGTCAGTGCGCCGTCCCCGATCACGGCGGCCACTTTGTAATCTTGTCCCAGCGCGTCACGGGCCATTGCCATGCCCAGCGCATTGGCCAGAGAAGTGCTGGCGTGGCCCACCGTGATGGCGTCGTGCGGCGACTCGGAAACGCGGGTAAAGCCCGATAAGCCGCCTTCTTTTTTGAGGGTGGTCATCAGGTGCCGCCGTCCGGTCAAGATTTTGTGGGCGTAGGCTTGGTGGCCCACATCAAAGAGAATCTTGTCGCTCGGCGAGTTGAGCACGTAATGCAGCGCCACAATGAGGTCGGTGGCTCCCAGTGAGGAAGCCAGGTGCAGCCCGCCCACGCTGCACACCCGCACGATTTCGTCCCTGAGTTCTGCTGTGAGCTCCGGCAACTGATCCATGTTGAGGTGCTTGAGATCGTCAGGCGAGTCGATCCGGTCGAGCAGCGGCGTGGTGCTGACCGGTTGAGCCGGCATGGACAGGGCCTTGACGGACTGAGCAGCCGTTTTCGGAGGAGGCCGGAGTGATTCCAGTCTGGGTAACTCTGATCTGAGCAGCTCTGGCCTGGACAGTTCTGGTCTGGGCAACTCCTTTTGAAGCGGTTGAAGTGGGGTCTTTTTGGCGCTCATGTCGGCTCCTGTGGTGGTGGGCGAAAAGGGGAGATGGGGCTTGGGTCAGCTGCTTTTTAGTTACTCTTGAAATTGCGCCCGATCAGCAGCAGCGCCTCGGCAGTTCGCACTTCGCCCACGTAGGGAGCAAACCAGATCGTCTCGGACGCCGGAAAGAGGCCGCCGAGGGTGTCGGTGAGCTGGCGGTTGATGACCCAGACGTGGTAAGTCTGGTTCGCCACTGTAACCTGGCGCTGCTCCAAGACGTTGTAGCGGTAAGTGATGGTGCCGGACTGATCGACTTGGCCGTCATCCGAGCGCAGGCGGGCGCTGCTCTGGCCGCTCCAAGTCAGCCCCGCCTTCCAAGCGTTCTCGGCAGGCCATTCTTGCCAGGCCGGGCTCAGCGTCACGCTCAGGCCGGGTTTGCGGAAGCCCAGCAGGCGCTGGCCGCCGGCGTCGATCTGGCGGTAGGAGGTCTGGTCTGCGCCGCGTCCGGTCAGCTGAAAGGCCGACACCTGCGCGTCTCCAAACACGGTGGGGCCGAGCGCTTTGAGCGAGTACGGCACTCCAGTGCTCTCGCCTTCGGGCGCGTAGTTCCACAGCAGGCCGGTTTCTTTGGGATAAAACGACACCGCGCTGACCGGCGTTTGGGCAGTGATCGGTGTGGGCGTGGCCGTCACGCGCGGCGCACAACTCGCCAGCAGCGTCAGCGGCACGAGTGAGAAGAGCATCCGGCGCATCATGCTCTTTATCTTAGCGGGGCGGCGGGCAGCAATTTGTCAGGGTTGTTGATGTTTGGTTGGGTCTTTTGCTTCTGGGCCGCTGAGCAAATGGCTCTTTAAGCAGGTGGTTTGAGCAAGTGCTCAGGCAAAGCGGGCCAGTCTAGGGTCTGATCGGCCTGATCGGCCCAGTTCTCTTTGCCGCTCCAGCGCTCAATGGACAGTGAGTAGACACTGGTGCGGCTCAGTTGCTCATCACTGATCGGCTGCATTTCGGTACCGGGCCTGATGTCGGGAAAAATGTGGGCGCACAGCCTATACAGCGCCCGGCGGGCTTCTTCGCCTTCCAGCAGCCGCGACAGCCCGAACGCCACCACGCTGCGGTACTGCACGCTGAATTCCAGCGGATCGTTGCTCGGCAAAAAGCGGCCCATCTCGCTGGCTTCAAAGGTGGTTCGCTGGCTGTTTTCGGTGTTGGCCCTGAGCCGCCCAGCCAAGTTGGAATGGTAGATGAGGTCGTGCGTCTCTGGCCGGTAGACGAAGCTGGTCGGGTTGATGAACGGAAAGGCCTCCCCGTCCTCGCCTTGCCACAACGTGCTGATGCGGCAAATTTGAAGGCGGCCCAGCAGGTCACGTATCCATTCATCGTCTCGGCGGTTGAGCGGGCGGCGGCTGGTGGCGGGGTTGCGGGCGCGTGGGTCGTAGTAAGTCACCGCAAACTCTTGGCAAAATGGTGAGCCGTGATGTCCATCCCCGCTTTGAGGTACAGCCGGTGCGCTCCAAAACGCTGCACGCCCGAATCGAGGTGTAGACTCTCGCAGTCCAGCCGCCCCGCTTCGGCCTCGGCCCAGTCGAGCAGGGCGCGGGCGTGGCCTCTTGCGCGAGCCTGGGGCAGGGTAGAGAGGTCGTCGATGTAGAGCTGACGGCCCGAATACAAAAAGTTCAGCACCCGAAAGCCGCAGACGGCCTGAGCCTCTGCTGCTTTCGCTTCAAAAGTGGCGGCGAGCCGGTAGCCCTGCGCCGCTTGCTGCGTGACCCAACGCTGAAACGCTTCCGGTGAAGCCAGTGGCGGGCGCTGGCCCCGCAATTCAAACATGGCGGCGTAGCTCAGTTGGATATCTTGTCCGGTCAACTCCCGAATAGTCATGCTGACTCCTTGTGCGGCTGGCCCAAAACGGTGCGGTTGTCTGGTTGCTCGCTGACCAAGGTATAGCTTCAATTTGCAGATGGGGCGATTAATGCCTTGCGGAGTGCACGGCTCGGCCCTCAGCGTCCTGAGTGTCAAGGCTTCGGCAAACGGTTGGAGTGTGGCGCGGAGCATCTGTCGGGCCTGTGCGAGTGAAACGCTGTGAATCACGCTTTCAAAGTAGAGCGTCGGTGGTCGCTCGGCCAGTCCTGCCGCGACTCAACCGCCCTTCTCCCCACACATCGCCTGCGCCCGTATCAGCCATCATGAACTATGTCTTTATCCGTGCGTTCAACGCTCAGCGCCAACGTCGTGGGCAGCGGCCCCAACGGGCTGGCCGCCGCTATCGTGCTGGCAAGGGCCGGCCTACGCGTGCGCCTGTGGGAAGGCCAAGACGCGGCAGGCGGGGCGACCCGCAGCGGCCCGCTCACCTTGCCGGGCTTCGTCCACGACCTTGGCAGCGCTATTCACCCGCTGGCCATCAGCAGTCCCTTTTTCCGAGAGTTACCGCTGCACGCTTTTGGCCTGCGCTGGATTCAGCCGGACGTGCCGCTGGCCCACCCTCTGCCCGGTGGAGCGACCCTGCTTCACCGCAGCCTCGACGAAACTGCCGACGGCCTGGGCGAAGACGGCCCGCTGTACCGCCGCTTGATGGCCCCGCTGGTCGAGAACTGGGATGATTTGATGGGCGAATTTCTCAGGCCGCTGCTGCATCTTCCGGCGCATCCCATTTTGCTGGCCCGCTTCGGGATTCGCGCTCTGCCGCCCGTCACGTTGCTGGCCAAGCTCTTCCGCACCGAAAAAGCCCGCGCTCTGCTGGGAGGTTTGGCGGCCCACAGCACCCTGCCGCTGACCAGTCCGGCCACCACCGCCTTTGGGTTGATGCTCGGCGGCGCGGCCCACGCACGTGGCTGGCCGTTTCCGCAGGGCGGCGCGGGCGAGTTGGCGGCGGCGCTGGTGGGCTACTTCAAGTTTCTGGGGGGCGAAATCACGCTGGGCCAGCCTGTTCAGCATCTGCGCGAATTGCCCACCGCCGACATCACTTTGCTGGACGTGGGGCCGCCCGCGCTGCTCAAGCTGGCTGAGGGACAATTGCCGGAGCGCTACGCCGCGCAGCTTCGCCGCTTCCAGTACGGCCCCGGGGCCTTCAAAGTGGACTACGCCCTCAGCGGCCCGTTGCCGTGGGCAGATTCGCAGGTGGCCCGCGCCGGAACGGTGCATCTGGGCGGCGATTTGGCGAGCCTGACCCGCGCCGAGGCCGCCCCAGCCCACGGCAAAGTCGATCAGCGGCCCTACGTCCTGCTGGCCCAGCACACCCTCTTTGATCCCAGCCGCGCTCCAGCGGGCCAGCACACCGTCTGGGCGTATACCCACGTTCCCAACGCAAGTTCGCAGGACGCCCTGCCCGAGTTGGAAGCGCAGATCGAGCGCTCGGCTCCCGGTTTCTCGACGTTGATTTTGCAGTGCTCGGTCAGCACGCCGGCCACTTTGCAAGCGTGGAATCCAAATCTGGTCGGCGGCGACGTGGGCGGCGGGGCCAATAGCTTAGGGCAACTGCTCTCGCGCCCGGTGCTCAGCGCTCAGCCGTACCGCACGCCCGTGAAAGGGGTGTACTTGTGCAGTGCCAGTACGCCGCCGGGCGGAGGCGTTCACGGCATGGCGGGCTACTGGGCTGCGCGGCTGGCGCTGCGGGAACTGCGTTCCTAAGTGGGGCGCGGCGATCACCGAAAATGCGTTCTAGGCGTCTTGTCACAACCTTTATAGATTGGTTATACTGCTGTTGTCCGCAAAGGCCACAACGGAAGCAATAAGCACTCTTTTCATGTACCCCAATTCGCTGAGGATACTCACGGCGAAGAGACGGGGCTAAAGGTAGGCGCAATCATGGCAGATGTCATTCTGGAACACGTATACAAGCGCTACGGCAAAGACAGCGTCGCCGTTTCCGACTTCAACCTCAATGTGGTTGACGGCGAGTTTATGGTGTTCGTCGGGCCGTCAGGCTGCGGTAAATCCACCACCCTGCGAATGATTGCCGGGCTCGAAGACATCTCTGACGGCATCCTGAAAATCGGTGACCGGGTGGTCAACGACGTGCCGCCCAAAGACCGCGACATCGCCATGGTGTTTCAGAACTACGCGCTCTACCCCCACATGAACGTCTACGAGAACATGGCTTTCGGCCTCAAGCTCCGCAAGACCCCCAAAGACGAAATCGAGAAGCGGGTGCGTGACGCCGCCAAGATTTTGCAAATCGAGCATTTGCTGGGCCGCAAGCCCAAAGAACTCTCCGGTGGTCAGCGTCAGCGCGTGGCGATGGGACGCGCCATCGTGCGCGAGCCGAAAGTCTTCCTCATGGACGAGCCGCTTTCCAACCTCGATGCCAAGTTGCGCGTCGAAGTGCGCTCGCAGATCAGCCAGATTCACCAACGCCTCGGCACCACCATCATTTACGTGACCCACGATCAGGTCGAGGCCATGACGCTGGGCAACCGCATCGTGGTCATGAAAGACGGCGTGATGATGCAAGTCGATTCGCCGCTCAACCTCTACGATTACCCCCAGAACAAGTTCGTGGCCGGCTTCATCGGCAGCCCTTCGATGAACTTCCTGACTGCACGCGTCCAAAACGGGCAATTCGTGGTGGGCAATTCCAAAGTCTCGCCGCGTGGCCCGCTGGCCCAGAGCATCAAGGCTTACGAAGGCAAGGAAGTCTTCATGGGCATTCGCCCGGAGCATATCGGCGTGCGCGGCATGACCAACATTCCCGAGGGCGAAAACTTCCTTCAAGGCAAGGTGTTGGTCGTTGAGCCGCTGGGCGCACAGACCGACTTCATGCTGGAAGTCAACGGCCAGACCATGGTCGCCAAAGTCGAGGGCCACGCCCACATCAAGCCCGGCGACGTGGTCGACGTGGTGGTCGACAATGTCCGCCTCCACGCTTTCGATACTGTCACCGAGATGGCGATTGACCGTGGTCAGCCGATGGGTACCCGTGGTCAGGCCGACAGCAACGAAGGCGTTGCAGGCCGTGCAGGCAACCAAACCAATATGGCCAACCAGACCAGCCTCACCAAAGAAGTCATCGTCGCTTCAACCGACTAATAGCGTAATTTGCCGCGCAAACGGCAAAAGGAAGCTGGCCCCCGCGTGGGGTCGGCTTTTTTGAGCTTGAGGTGGGCACATGCGGCGCGGAGCGCTGATGCCCAGCTGATGTGCGGCGCTGTTTTCTGCTCACTGCTATGCGCTAAATTGACGGCGTAACCATTTCTGAGCCGCTCTCCCAAGACGGGGAAGTCGGCTTGGCCCGAATCAGGAGGCCCACTATGAAACGAACCATCCTTGCCCTCACCGCGCTGACCCTACTCGCATCCGCCGCGCAGGCCCGTACTTGGGATCAGATCAAGGCAGCTGGCACCATCAAAATTGCCACCGAGGGAGCCTTTAAGCCGTTTAACTACTTTGAAGGCAAGAAGCTGACCGGCTTTGAAATAGATTTGGCCGACGCGATTGCCAAACAGCTCGGCCTCAAAGTCGAGTGGATCACCCAGCCGTTCGACAACTTGCTGATCGGCCTCGGCCAAGACCGCTACGACTTCGTGATCGCCTCGCACGGCATTTCTCCTGAGCGGGCCAAAGCAGTGGACTTTTCCGATCCGCATTACTGCACCGGCGGCGCGATAGTCAGCAAGCCCGGCGGCCCCAAGTCGGCTGCCGATCTGGTGGGCAAAACGGTAGTGGTGCAAGTCGGCACGACTTACCTCGACAATGTCAAGAAGATCAAAGGCATTAAAGATGTCAAGACCTTCCAAAAAGACACCGACGCTCAGGCCGCACTGATGTCGGGCCGCGCCGACGCTTGGGTCAGTGACAAGTTTTTGGGTCTGGACGCCATCAAGTCCGTGCCGGGCAAGCTGGTGCAGGGCGACCTGTTGTTTCAAGAAAAGATTGCGATGGCCGTTAAGAAGGGCAATACGAGCCTCACCAAAGAACTCAACGCCAGCCTTTCCAAGCTTGAAAACAACGGCGTTTATGCCAAGCTTAGCAACCAATACTTCGGTCAAGATATTCGCTGCAAGTAAAGTCGACGGCACAAGGCTTATCAATTGAAAAGTCGGCGTCTGTTTTCCTTTGTGGAAACGGGCGCTTTTCATTTTTCGCCTAGCGCCTGTGAGATACTGAGCTGAATGAAGAACCACTCATCTCGCGGGAAGCTGTTGTGAGCGCTCCGTCCCCCAGGCCCGCTGCGCCCCGCTCAACGCCCCTCGCCGGCTGGACGTTGGGCGCTTGGCTGCTCGGCGCAGCGGCGGCTTTTTACTTGTTGTTTTTGCTGATCAGCGTGGTGCTCAAGCTGATGCCGGAGCCGATTGGCTCACGCGCAAGTTTGTTTGTGGACGGTGCACGCATCACCTTGCTGCTGACGGTGGTTTCGGGCGTCATTGGCCTCATGATCGGCTTGTTGGCTGGACTGATGAAAACCAGCTCGCTGTGGGTGACCCGCGCACCAGCAGGCTTTTTCGTCTGGCTGGTGCGCGGCACGCCGCTGCTGGTTCAGATTTTGTTTGTCTACAATGCTTTGCCGCCCTTGCTGCAAAAGATCGGTATCAATGTGCAGCTCGACGAATTCTGGTCGGCGGTGGTGGCCCTCTCGCTCAACGTTGGGGCTTACAACGCTGAAGTCATCCGGGCGGGCATTCAGGCCATTCCCAGGGGACAGGGTGAGGCGGCCCGCAGCTTGGGCCTCAGTGGAGCGCAGACCATGACCAGCATCATCTTGCCGCAGGCGCTCAGGGTCGTGGTGCCGCCGCTGGTCAACAACTTGGTGGCGCTGCTCAAAGACTCCTCGCTGGCCTCAGCCATCGCGCTGGTCGAACTCACGCTGTCGGGGCAGCGGGTCAGCAGCGAAACCTTCCAGCCGATTCCAGTGCTGACCACGGTGGCTGCCGTTTACCTCGCCCTGACCACCGTCATGACCACCTTCACCGATCAGCTTGAGCGGCGCATCAAGATCGCCGGCCGGTGAAAACGGCTGACAATTTTTAGATTTTGAGCGGTGGAGCGGGGCAAGGCGGGGGCTACACACCCTGCCTTGCCTTTATACTTTCCTGCGATGCCCGATCCTAGCGTTCTTCTCTACGGCCTGCCGCTGGCCTTCCTTGCCGGATTTATCGACGCGGTGGCGGGCGGCGGCGGCACCATCACGCTGCCCACTTTGATTTTTATGGGCCTGCCGCCTGCTCAGGCGGTGGCGACCAACAAGCTGCTGGCCATTTTCGGCTCCGCCAGCTCCACTTGGCAGTACGGGCGCTCTGGGCATATCGAGTGGCCGCTGGTACTGCGATTGGTGCCGCTGGCCCTGATCGGCAGCGCCATAGGCGCGTATTTGGTGCATTTCGTCGACCCCAACATCTTCAAGAATCTGGTGGCAGTGATCATTTTGGGCGTCGGGGCGCTGGTTTTGACCAGCAAAAAATTCGGCGTCACCGACAAGTATCCGGGCCTGACCACTCGGGTCTTGGCCCTCATCTTGCCCGGCACCCTGGTGGTCAGCCTCTACGACGGCTTTATCGGCCCCGGCACCGGCACTTTCTTGATGTTTCTTTTTGCGCTTTCCGGCTTCAACTTGGTGCGGTCATCCGGCAACGCCAGAGCCATCAACTTGGCCACCAACGCGGGCGCGTTCATCTTCTTTTTAATCGGCGGAAAAATGATCTTCTGGATCGGCCTGCCGATGGGCGCGGCCAACGCGTTGGGCGCTTATGTGGGCGCAAAAATGGCGATGTTGCGCGGCAGCGCTTTTATCAAGGTGGTTTACGCTTTTATCGTGTTGGTGGTGGCGGCGCGGCTACTTATTCACTGAGTGTTGATCCACTGATTTGTAGTTCACTACTTTGTTTAATTTGCCGCGTCTTCCCTCAGCCAGCGTGCCGCGTCCAGCGCGTGATAGGTCATGATGGCATCGGCTCCGGCGCGGCGAAAAGCGATCAATGTTTCGAGCACCGTGCGTTTCTCGTCGAGCATTCCGGCGGCAGCGGCGGCTTTGAGCATGGCGTATTCGCCGCTGACGTTGTACGCCACCAGCGGCAAGTTAAAGGCGTCGCGCACCACCCGCAGCACGTCCAGGTAAGCCAGTGCGGGCTTAACCATCAAGTAGTCCGCGCCCTGCTCCACGTCCAAGCGGGCTTCGCGCAGCGCTTCACGGTAGCCGCCCGCCGGATCCATTTGGTAGCTGGCCCTGTTGCCAACGCTGGGGGTGCTGCCCGCCGCCTCGCGGAAGGGGCCGTAATAGCCGCTGGCATACTTGACGGCGTAAGCCATCACCGGAACGTGTTCAAAACCTGCGGCGTCTAGGGCCGCGCGAATCGCGCCCACCTGACCGTCCATCATGGCGCTCGGCGCAACGATATCGGCTCCGGCCCGCGCCTGCGACACGGCCGTTTGGGCCAGCAACGGCAAGGCGGCGTCGTTGTCGACAGTCCAGCCACCCTGACCGTCCGGCACCAGCGGCCCGCAGTGGCCGTGTTCGGTGTATTCGCAAAGGCAAGTATCGGCTATCACGGTCATCTCTGGAAACTTGGCCTTTATTTCCCGTATAGCACGCTGAACAATGCCTTGCTCGGCGTGGGCTCCTGAACCAAGAGCGTCTTTATGTGCGGGTATTCCGAACAAGACGATACTCTGGATGCCAAGTTCCCAGGCTTCTTTGGCACGGTTCAAGAGGCCCGCCAAATCGTGACGTAGAACGCCTGGCATGGTCTGAATCACCTGATCGCCCTGCCCGTCATGAACGAACAGTGGCAAGATGAATTGCTCGGCGCTGAGATGAATTTCGCGTGTCAGGGCGCGGAGAGCGGCTGTGCGGCGCAGGCGGCGAGGACGCTGAAATGGAGAAGGTGCAGACATGGTTGTTAAGGTAGCGTGCTGGTACGTCGGTGGCGTGAGGCGGTTTACGTTGTTGTCAGTTAAATGAAGATGACCACTCAAACAATTAAGAAGGGCAAAGCCATTGGGGGTGTAAGTGACAACGCTGTGAAGCATTCGTCTTTATACTCCTACAAATGTCTGCTTTGTCTCGCCGTTCGTCTGTCATTACGCCCACCATCACCGTCGCCAATCCGGCTGTACTGGGAATGCGCGGCGGTGTGCGGCTGGAACGTGGGCACTGGCAGGGGCATGAGGTGTTCATCAAAGCGCTGAGCAGCAGCGATCCAGACTTCCGGGTGCGGTTTCACCATGAGGGCCGGGTGGTGCAGCGTTTGACGCATCCGGCGATTGTGCCGCTCTTGGCGCACACCCAAGAACAACTGGTGTTTCCCTTCATTGAAGGGTGCAGTCTGCGCGAGCTGCTCGATTCGCGCCGCTTGAGTGTGGCCGAAGCAGTCGCCGTGACCCAAGGCGTCTTGACGGCCGTCCGGTTTTTTCACGCGCAGGGCGTGACCCACCATGATCTCAAGCCGGAAAACGTGATGCTGCTGGGCGGCTTGGCCAGTGCCGAGAGTGTGCGCGTCGCTGACTTCGGTATGGCCCACGACAAGCGCCTCAAAGAAGATCTTCACGCGGGCACCCGCATGGGCACGCCGCAGTTTATGGCCCCCGAGCAGTTTCAGGGCGTGCGCGGCGACCCCCGCAGCGACCTTTACGCGGTGGGCGGCCTGCTCTTTGATTGCCTGGCCGGTGAGCCGCCGCACCCCGACGCGCTCGGCTGGCTGGTGGGCTTGTCGAGTGAGAGGTTGCCGCTGCCCGGCCCAAATGAGCTGCATCCGGTGATTGAACGGGCTTTGCAGCGCGACCCTGCTCAGCGCCCACAAACTGCTCAGCAGATGGCAGCGCTGCTCTCGGAAGCTTGGGCAGCTATCTGCTCGCCGAGCACTCTGCGCCGTGAACAGCGCCGCCTCAAGAAAACCCACGCATGATCCTGGCGTTTTCGGGCAACCGTTTTTTGATTGAGGAAGCTGCCCGCGAGTCTCTTGCTCAGCGCGGCCTGCATCTGCGCGATTTGCCGCGCCTCAGCGGTGAAGACGTGACCCCGCCGCAGCTCGCATCGCTGCTGGCTCCCAGTTTGTTTGGTGAATCGGCGGCACTGGTGGATTTGGAAGGCGTGCGCCCCGATAAAGCGCTGCTGGAATCTCTAGCCACGCCCGGCGCGTTGGTAATCATTCTTGACCCGCTGGGCGCGGCGACCCGCGTCAAGCATTACCAGCAGCACGGCGAACACGTCGCGGTGCCTTCACCCAGCAAAACCGGCGAGGTGGCCGGCTGGGTCGCTTCTCGGGCCAAAGCCAGCAACCTCAAACTTGCCAAAGAAGCGGCGCTGTATCTGGCCGAGGTCTTCGGAACGGATCTGGCGGGTATCGCCGCCGAACTCAACAAGTTGGCTTTCCTCGCGGGGCCGCCCAATGGCTCACTTGGCCGTGAGCTGGTGCAGCAGGTGGTGGGCCGCGAGACGCCCGGCGATTCGTTTGTCATGCTGGGGGCGGCTACGGCTGGGCGGCCCGCTGAGGCGCTCGGCCAGCTCCGCCGACTCCTCTCCAGCGGTGAAGACCCTTTCAAGCTGATGGGCGCGGTGGTGTGGCAATACAGCTTGGTGGCCCGCAGCGCGGCCTTACTACAAGAAGGTGGGCGAGTCTCCGAGACGGAAGCGGCCCAGCGGTTGGGCGTCAAGCCTTATCCAGCCAAGAAAGCCTTGGAAGTTGCCCGCAAGCTCACCGAGGGCCAAGTCAGGTCACACCTCAGCCGAATTTTAGAAGCTGACCTTGCCATGAAGCGCGGGATGGACGTAGAAGCGGTGATGGAGCGGTTGTTGGTGGAGCTGAGTCTTTAGGATTAAAGTCTCATCCAACTCCTCAAGCGCTCAGCCGTCTCGCGCCGCTGCCGGGTTTACCGCGCTGGGCAAAAGCGGCGGTCAACAGCACCACCACCCCCAGTACCAAGCCCAGCGTGACCGTCAACTCCTGTGGGCGGGCCAGATACACGCCGTAGTAAGCCCACAAAATCACGCCCATCACGGCAAAGTCGCGGTTGGCCCGCAGCAAAAAGGCCCCCACTCCTGAAGCCACCACGACCAAAATTGCTGACCATAGCGGGCCGCTTATCCCGGCCAAGCCTGCCGTAAACCCGAGGCTGACTAGCCAGGCCGTAACGTTGGCGATGGTGGCCACCGCGATCCAGCCCAGATACAAACTGGTGGGAAGGCCCAGTGCCAGCGCCTCTGTACCTTTTAAGTCCAACTGCTTGAGGCGCAGATACAACCAGATCAGCGACCCCAGCAGCGCCAGCATCACGACTACGCTTAGCCCGAAGTGAAGGCTCTGAAAGGCCACCAGCCAGCCGACATTCAGCAGATTGGCCAGCAGATAAGGCCAAAACAGCGCGTCGTAACGCGGGCCACGTTGCCCCGGCAGCGCTTGGTAGACGGCGAAGGCCAGCAGCCCCAAAAAGATCACTCCCCAAATAGCAAACGTTAGCCCTGCTGGAGTAAAAGCGTTAGGAAGCAGATCGGAGATCTCACCGTTGCTGTTGCCAAACAGGGGCAGCGCATTCGAGAGATAATTCATCAGGAGGGTGAGTAAAGTGGCCAGCACCAAAGTGATTTGTCTGCGGATGCCTATCATACCTAAGTGTAGTGTAGAGACATCGCCAAGACTGCTGTAAAAGTTGCCGAATCAGCGGTTTTTCTGCCTTGCGAGTTCATTGCCTGGAGTTTCTTCGAGCTACCTTTTTCAGCGCTTCAAGGCTCGCCTTGCCCCCACAGTGACACAAGCAGCGGCCAGTGGAGCGAGCGCCAAAGTTTCGCGCCTTAAAAGGGCCAGCCCTAGCGTGCCAAGGCTGAGCAGGCGGGCCGCCCGCACCCGCTGTGATGAAACGATCGTGGGAACTTCGTCACAGTGGCTGTTGATGCGTTCAGGGGCGGTGAGTTGTGCGCCGAGCCCGAGCGCCGCGAGGCTCAGGAGATCACTGAGAATGCTGCTGCCCGCTCCGGTTGCTGAGGTGGGCAGCGCTCCAGCAGCCGCCACCGCCACACCCGACAGTGGAGGGGCGCTGAAGTCGTCCTCAAATTCACTTGACCAGGTCAGCGCCGCACTCGGCATCAAGCTGGCGATGTGGCCGCTGCTCAGGGCGCTGAGTGCCGCTTGAACACCCAGTGCGGCGGCGTCTTGCGGACTGGTCTTGACGCCCACAGTGGCGGCCAGTGTCCGCGTGCTGCTGAGGGCGGTGAAGGCGGGCAACGCGTGGCGCAGACTGCTCAGCGGCTCAGATTGGTGGGCTTCGGTACTGCTGGGCCGCGCCAGCAAAGCCAAGAAAGCGAGCGGCATGGCGGCCAGCGCCGTGTCTGAAACGTCGGGGTCGAGTTCGCGGGCAATCGCCCAACTGCTGAACGTTCCTAGTCCAATGCGGAGGCTGCCCGGCCAGGAGTGCCCCAGCACTTTGGCGGTCAGGATGCTGAGGCCAAGGCCTACCGCCGCCCAGCGGTTGGACGAGTAGGCGAAGTCGAGGGGGCGGGGGAGGGCAGAGGCTAGAGGCTGCTGAGATGAAGCTTGAGACATAACCTAACCTACTCCCCTAAATGGGTGTTTTTTCGTAAGACCTCTTGCGGCATAGTTAAGTCTATGAAGGGAAAAAGACGGGAAGAGGGTGCCACGCTGGTGGTGCTGGTTTTGATGGTCATGGTGATTCTCGCTGGAGTGATCGTGGTGAGTGCCAATTTGGCAGTGAATAGTCGCAGGAACACGACTGACCAGCGTGCGTTACTCCAAGCCCAGTACCGTGCGGAATCTGGTGTCTCACAAGCTCAGGCGCAATTGGATTTTTTCAACCTCTTGACAGATAATCTCAAGCCTGCCAATTCTATCTACCGCAATAACATGCAGGATATGTTCGTCAATATATGTAATGAGGCAGGCGCTCCATCAAATATCAATACAGCCTCTAACTTGCCGTCTTTTGTTACGTTAGATAGTACGCATCCTATAAAAAATCTGAACGGTCTAGTTTTCTGCGATCTAACGAACAAGCCTGCTCCTGCTGTAGCTCTATCAGCTTTGTTCAAAAATTATTTTAATACCACGAATCCGACGATTACCTTGTCTGCTATGGGGCTTAATGGAACGAAGCTCGATAGTTATATGGCATCAGTTTTCAAACAGGGAACACTTAATAGTGATGGCACTTTGTCTACGCCATCAAACAGCACAAGTAACCCTCTTTCTTTCGGAATTATTCCTATTGCAGTCACGCGTCCCGGGCTAGATGTCTTCAATTTCGTATTCATGGTGA
The DNA here is from genome assembly GCF_003860465.1 of Deinococcus psychrotolerans. Lineage (NCBI taxonomy): Bacteria > Thermotogati > Deinococcota > Deinococci > Deinococcales > Deinococcaceae > Deinococcus > Deinococcus psychrotolerans. The sequence goes on along the minus strand of NZ_CP034183.1, from coordinate 1,205,505 downwards.
GTGACCTCAAAAGTACCGGAAACCAGAGCAATGGAATGAGAAGTATCCGATCAGATGCTACAGATTTCTCTAAACGTCAGGTTTATACATTAACCATTGCAAAGCCAAGTTTTGCTAAATATGCTCTATTTACGAACCATCATTATTCTAATTTATCTGATAGCTCGACTCTCTGGTTTACCAAAGATACTCAGTTTAGTGGGCCTGTCCATACCAATCAGAATTTTAATTTTAGTTCTACGCCTTACTTTGGAGGAAAGATTACCTCAGCAGGGTGTCCTGCAGGTCAAATTAAGACAGACGCTGCAGGAGCTGATTACTGTGCAATTTCTCAAGTGTCTGGTGCTCGTTTCTATAATAACAGTCAAACAAATATTCAGAACGTTGGTTCAATCAACTCTACAACAAAAAATGTCAACGGAAAATCTTTAAAAGAGCTTTCAACCACAGGGAATACATCAGACAAACCGATTGTTGGTGATGCAAAATGGAACAGTGATTTTGTTCAGCTCCCTGAGAATGGACAAAGCCAGATCGACGACTCAAAAAACATAACCAATATTAATGGGATTAATCAGACTGGTATCTATCTAGGCAGCGCCATAAAAAAAATAAGCTATGGAATATCTAATGCAGGATCTGTCAAATACCAGACCATAAATTATACGAAATCAGACTCTAAAGAAGTATATTTGCGCTTTGATGAGAATAGAACGGTTCAGATCAACACTGGTACAGTGAGTGCTCCAATTTGGACTAATGCTAGTAAAAATCTATCGACTGGTGAATGGCAGGCTGCGACGCTGCCGGGAGGTAGTCCTGCTAAATTCAATGGGGTTATTTATTCTAAAGGTGGCATCAAAAGTGTTTATGGGAATACAGATCCTGCTGTTGCGAGTTTTGCTCAGATGACTCTTGCTTCTGATCAGGATATTGTTCTGACTGGAAACTTAAAATATGAACAATCTCCCTGTGACTCTGGAACAGCCAAAACAGCTAATTGCTCCAGTTTTGATAGTAATGGCAATATCATTCAAAACGTTCTTGGAATCTACTCTTCCAACGGTGATATTGAAATTGCAAACAATAACACAACGACCAATTCAAACAATACGACGCAGAACACTGACCCGGATAAAGGATCGTTGAATGCTCCTAATGATCTCACGGTTCAGGCGGTGCTTATGGCTTCAAAAGGTGCTGTCCAAGTTCAGAATTATAATAGTGGTAAAGGTGGACGTGGTTCTTTTAACCTGACTGGTGGAGTCATCGAAAATGTTTATGGAGCTTTTTTCACATTCAATGGAACTACAGGTGCTCAATCAACAGGATTCAATCGTAACTTTGTCTACGATCCCCGTATGGATATCGGTTTTTCTCCCCCGAGCTTCCCTACTCAGAAGAACTGGGATATAAGTCTGAAATATAACCTCACGGCCGGCGATAAAGACAGTGCCGATGCCTCAAAAATCTTGCTGACTGGTAATATAAGACAGGCAGCACCATGAGAGAAAAAGAGAGTGGATTTACGTTACTTGAACTTCTGATTGTTATGGTGATTATAGGAATACTGGCAACTATCTTGTTCTTTAATTTTACTGCACAATTCCAAAAAACGCGCCTTCGAAATGCCGTGACAATGCTTTCGAGTGACTTAGAGCGTGCGCGTAGTGCATCTTGGCGCTCAGGTCAAAATACCAAAATTCAATTACTCGGCAATGGTTCAGGCTATACCTATCAACAGGGGGTCTCGACCTCCACTGTCGTTTTCCCTGACGGAGTGACCGCTTCTCTAGCTCCAGCGAGTTTGGCGAATTCTATATCATATACTGCTCCTTTTGCTGACACGGGAGCTATAAGTGGAACTTTTACCCTAAGAGGGGTAAATCCGAGTTATACTGACGCAATCAGGATTATCGGAGTTACTGGAAAGGTCATAAGATGAGAAGAGATCATTTATCTCAAGGATTTACAATTATAGAAATTCTGGTGGCTATTGTTCTGTTGGGAATTGTTATCATTATTACGGCACAGCCTCTCATTAATAGTCTTAGGCTTAGCGCAACATCAGAGAATACGTTGAGTGGAACCCAAGAAGCTCAAGATGTTTTAGAACGTGCTCGTGCTTTGGTTGTAGCTGATTATGGAACTCCACAAGCTGACCTTAATAATATGGTCAAACCTTCAACTTCGACAATTCTGTGTCAAGATGTGGCTCCTGATCTAACGATTAGTGCAACCTGTGCAGATACTACAGGTGATACTCCATTCTTGCGCCGTTTGACCGTCACTACTACAGTCGTTAGTCAGGCCCCAGTAGTTCTCAGCTTGGATGTAAGACCATGAGAGAGCAAAACGGATTCACCTTACTAGAGCTTCTAATCGGTTTAGCGATCACGGGTATAATTCTAGCTGTCACTACGAGTCTTTTTACGACTACGCTTTTTTCGTCTACAGATATCAATTCCCGTAATGATCTGATTAGTGAAGTCCAACTTGCCCAACAGGTCATTGCTGGTCGAACGAATGACGCCATTTATGTCTACCCGGTAGGCAGTGTTTTGACGTTGAATACGAGTGGTGCCAGTACACTCAATACCCTTATCACACCTAGCTCTCAAACGTGGAAGGTCGGGACACAACCATTTCTGGCAATGATCTTACCGCCTTCTGTACCTACAGCAGATTGCCAAGGAGCCACTCCTAGTACAGGAATTGTTACTGCTGGCTGCTATCGTTTTTTTGCTTACTATCCTATGCTTCGCTCTGCTTTGTTGAGTAGCACTTTGGTAGATGTACCCAAGGCTGATGCTAATAATGCCAGTCAATGGGTTATTATGGAATACAGACAGAACATGTTTTCAGGTGGCGTCGCTTGGAGTCCAGGAGCGGTACTGTCGAGCGATTCTGTCAAGACTCTCTCAAGTGCTCCGACTTATTACATGGGTGGAGTGGGAAGAATTCTAGCTGATTACATTCAGCCTAGTCTTGCTAATGTGAAATTCGATGTTGCTGCTCCTGCTGGTATAACTCCCGGTAGAGTGTCTATTACCTTGACGGGGCAAAGATTTAGAGTGGCTTCTACGCAATCTTCGTTAATCGGACCTCAGACTGTGAATGTCTATCCACGCAACTGGAACCCATAATCCTTCCTCTGTGCTACTCTGAAATCCCGGAAGCCACTGCGCTCCGGATTTCTTTTTTTGGTCTCACAACTAGGCCGGGCGCAGGAAGCAAAGGGAGAAGCAATGCACACCAAATACATCTTCGTGACTGGCGGCGTGGTATCGAGCTTAGGCAAGGGGGTGGCTACCGCCTCGCTCGGCGCACTGATGCGGGCACGCGGCTACAAAGTCACGGCCATCAAAATTGATCCTTACATCAATATCGACGCGGGCACCATGCGGCCTTACGAGCACGGCGAAGTCTTTGTGACGGCTTCGGGCGCGGAAACCGACCTCGACTTGGGCAACTATGAGCGTTTCCTCGACCTCGACGTTCCGGCGGGCAGCAACATCACCACCGGACAGGTGTACCTCGAAGTGATTCGCAAGGAGCGGGCGGGCGATTACCTGTCTCAGACGGTGCAGGTCATTCCGCACGTGACCGACGAGATCAAACGCCGTATCACCGAGGCGGGTGAGCGGGCCGGAGCCGATATCGTGCTGATCGAAGTCGGCGGCACGGTGGGCGACATCGAATCGTTGCCGTTTCTGGAAGCCATTCGCCAGTTCCGTTTCGATGTCGGCGACGAACACACCCTTTATTTGCATCTGACGTTGGTGCCGTATTTGGGCACCTCCAACGAATTCAAAACCAAGCCGACCCAGCACTCGGTGGCTACGCTGCGCTCGGTAGGCATCAGCCCAGACATCGTGATGGTCAGAAGTAAAGAGAAGCTGCCGGAAGACATCACCAAGAAAATTGCCCTGTTCACCAGCGTTAGGGCCAACCGCGTGTTCTCGTCTTTTGACGTGCCGCATGTCTATGAGATTCCGCTGGCCTTAGAAGAACAGGGACTGGGCAAAGCGGTGGAGAGCTTGCTGCAGTTGGAACACATCCACCCCAATCTGGGCGTCTGGCAAAACGCGGTGCGGGTCATCAAAGCGCCGCAGCGGGAAGTCAGCATTGCGCTGGCCGGCAAGTACACCGCCATGCCCGACGCCTACCTCTCGATGATGGAGGCCTTGCTGCACGCTGGAATTGCCAACGACGCCCGCGTCAACATCAAATGGGTCAACACCGAAGCGCTCGAAGAGGGTGGACAGATCGAGGAGCAGCTTGGCGACGTGGACGGTATTTTGGTGCCGGGCGGCTTCGGCGTGCGCGGTATTGAGGGCAAAATCAAGGCCGCCGAGTACGCCCGTACCAACGGCGTGCCGTATCTGGGAATCTGTCTGGGGATGCAGGTGGCGGTGCTGGAATACGCCCGCAATGTGGTGGGCCTCGCGGAAGCCAACTCCACCGAGTTTGATCCGTATGCCCCTTACAAGGTGATCGACTTGATGCCCGAACAGCTCGAAACGGCCGATCTGGGCGGCACCATGCGTCTCGGTGACTGGCCAATGGACTTGGCGGGGGGAACCAAGCTGGCGCAGCTTTACGGTGTTCCGCAGGGCGGCGAGGTGCAGGAGAGGCACCGTCACCGCTATGAAGTCAATCCGGTGTACGTACAACAACTTAAAGACGCGGGCCTGTGCATCAGTGGCGTGACCCCCGGCATGGCCGGACGCGGCGCGGGCTTGGTGGAGAGCATCGAACTGCCCGACCATCCCTTCTTCGTGGGCCTGCAAGCCCACCCCGAATTCAAATCGCGCCCGATGCGCCCCAGCCCGCCGTTCGCCGGATTTATCGCGGCGGCGTTGGAGCGAAAAGGAGTATTGCCCAAGCCGCCAGCGTAACCTTAAGCGGTCAGGATCAGTGGCACGTCCCCAGTAATCATGATGGTGTGTTCAAAATGGGCGGCCGGCCCGCCGTCACGGGTGCAAATTGTCCAGCCGTCGCGTTTGGTTTTGGTTCGCCAGGCTCGGCCGCTGGACAGCATCGGTTCAACAGCCAGCACCAAGCCTTCATGCAGGGGTGCGCTGAGGGCCGGGTGAAAAAAGTTCGGCACATTGGGCTTCTCGTGAATGGCCCTTCCTACCCCGTGGCCTTGCAGTTCGCGCAGCAGGGTAAAGCCGTGCTGCGCGGCTTCTTGCTGAATGGCGTGTCCGATGCGGTTGAGTGGTTGACCGAGCCGAGCGACTTTGATGGCCTCGGCCAAAGCTGCTTCGGTGCAGGCCAGTAAGCGCATCACCACAGGCGAAGCGGGCGGGAGAGCCAAACTGATGGCCGCATCGGCCACGTAGCCCTGCACGTTGGGCGTCACGTCGATGCTAATCAGATCGCCCGCTGCCAACGGCTTGTGGGTGGGTAAGCCGTGAACGATGTCGTCGTTGACGCTGATGAAAACATTGACGGGTGCGCCGTATTCGAGGCGTGGTGCAGATTGAGCGCCGTGAGCCTCAAAGACTTTCCCGGCCAGAGCGTCGAGTTCAAAAGGGGTGATGCCGGGTTCTACAGCGGCTTTGATGGCAGCAAGTGTTTTGGCCACGACCTGTCCGGCCCGTTTCATCCCACGTAAATCGCGTTCGTTGGTGACGGTCATGAGTCAGTTTAGCCGCTAGGGGACTGACCTTTTCCTGCAGGCCACTTTCCAGAGTCCAAAAAGCGACGCCCAGTCTTTTTCTGGGCGTCGCTTTTTTTGGCACGGGAAGGGAGTAAGCCGGGTTCTGTTCTTCCTTACGGAAGCCACGATCATCTCTCTGCGAAGGCGCGTCGCCGCGCTCCTGAAGCGACCATCCTGAGCATCAACGGGCGGGCCGCCCTCCGCTGCTGTCGGGTCTTGCACCGGATGGGGTTTACCAGTCACCGCTTATCTCTAAGCGGTCTGGTGCGCTCTTACCGCACCGTTTCACCCTGACTTGCTGCGCCGTGAGAGCGGCCTTGGTGAGCAAGCGGTCTGGTTTCTGTGGCACTGTCCGTCGGCTTCGCGCCTTCCCGTGCGCCTGCTCACGCACAGCGGTTCGCTCGCCGCCCAGCCGTTAGCTGGCATCCTGCCCTGCGGTGCCCGGACTTTCCTCACCTTTTTGCAAAGGCGCGACCGTGTTCCTTCCCGCGCCCGTGAGTATACACGGCCCCGTATCCAGTGCTCCATGCCCCGCGCCGAGCCGTTAAGCTGCGCTCTATGAATGTGCTGTCGTTTCTGGTGATTTTGACGATTGTTTTGCAGGTCAGCGTGTTGGTGTGGGTCAACCGCTCCAGTTTGACGGGCGAACAGATGACGCGCTCGCTGATTCTCATCTGGGTGGCCCTAATCCTGACCGTGGCCCTCAGCGCCTTTTATATCGTCGCTTTTTTGCATCTGCCGCGTCTCAGTCCGGGCCTGATTTTGTTTGTGCTGAGCTTGCTGGGCGCGGGCTTTCAGCTTTCGGCCATGGCCACCCGAACGTACAGCGCCCGCCCCATTCGTTTGGGCGCTGGAATTGTGGTGGGCTGCTTCCTGATTTTCTACTTGCTTAACACCTTTTCGGCTTGAGGGAAGCGGTGAAGAGTCGTCCTGCTTTCAGCACCTCCCTTAAGCGTTGCTTGCTATCCCCAGCGCTCCCGCGTCAAGCCTTCTTTGCGGTCCCAGACATGTTCGGGTGTCTTATCAGGATTCTCCAAATCGAACAGGTCGCGGCTGTCGAGTTCACGCCACTCGCCCGGCACCAGATCTTCCAGCCACAGCCCGCCGAGTCGCACCCGCACCAAGCGCGTCACCGGGTGGCCCACCGCTTCGAGCATCCGCCGGACTTGGCGGTTTTTGCCTTCGCGCAAAGTTACGTAAACACCTTTTCCGGCGCGGTCAACCCGCGAGGGCGCGGTGAAGCCGTCCTCCAGCTCAATGCCGTCTTCCAAGGCGTCCAGCGTGTCGTTCTCAGGAATGCCGCCGTCAATCCAAGCCCGGTACACCTTGTCGTGGCCGTAGCGGGGGTGGGTCAGGCGCAGGGTCAGCTCGCCGTCGGTGGTCAGCAGCAGCAGCCCTTCCGAGTCGCGGTCGAGCCTTCCCACCGGGTGCAGGCCAGGAATGTTTGGCATGTTGTCCATCACGGCGGGGCGGCCCTTTTCATCGTGGGTGGTGACGATAATCCCCCGGCGCTTGTACATGGCGAAAGTCCGCTGCTCGGTGGGGGCGGCGTCCAGCGCCAGCTCGTCCACCTCGACCAAGTCGTCTTCGCTGACCGATTGGCCGAGCGTGGCCACCGCACCATTCACGGTCACGCGGCCCGCTTTGATCAGTTCCTCGGCGGCGCGGCGTGAAGCGACTCCGGCGCGGGCGAGGCGCTTTTGCAGGCGCTCAGTGGTTTTGTTGTCAGTGAGCTTAGTTTCAGTGGAACCGAGTTCTTCAGGCACGCCGACCACCTCCGATTAAAGCTAAGATTCCGGCCACGCCCAGCACGGCTGAGACGCTCAGCACCAAGCCGCCGACTGTTCCTACTGAGCCCTTCAGCGCCGCCGGAACCAGTGTGGCGACGGCCAGCAAGTTGGCGGCGGCCACACCGTAGCGGGTCACGCTGTCCGGGTGAAACGCGGCGGCAATCAGCAGGCCGCCCCAAGCGGTCAGCAGCGCCCCGCTGAGACGGGCCAGCCAGAGGGGACTCAGGCTGAGCAGTTGGCTGAGGCTGCTCGGGAAAAAGTACAGCAGCACCCCCAGCGGCAGATAAATCACGGCAGAAAGCCAATACGCGGCACGTAACACGCTCAGCAGTCTACCCCGACTTCCCCAAAGGAGGCGAGGGCTACGCTAGCCGAGTGGGCGCAGGCGTGCTAAACTCCTTGGTTGGGTGCCCCCGCGTTCCCATCCGCCGCGCTCGAGCGTCGCAGCGGAGACTGAGGCGAGTTTTATTTTCATAAACACACCGCCCCGGCACGCAGACGGCAAACTTTATTTTGAAACGCTCAGGAGAAGACATGTCTTATATCGGTATGAAGCAGTTACTTGAAGCGGGCGTCCACTTCGGCCACGAAACCAAGCGTTGGAACCCCAAGTTCAAGCGGTTTATTTTCGCTGAGCGCAACGGTATTTTCATCATCGACTTGCAAAAAACCCTCAAGCAGATCGACCGCAGCTTCGATTTCATCAAAGACCTCTCGGAGCGCGGCGGCACCATCTTGTTTGTCGGCACCAAAAAGCAGGCCCAAGAAATCGTGGAACTCGAAGCCCGCCGCAGCGGCATGCCCTACGTGACCAGCCGCTGGCTCGGCGGCATGATGACCAACTTCCGCACCATCCGCACCCGCATCGACCGCCTAGCCGAACTCGACGAGCTGTTCGAGTCGGGCCGCATCAACGACCGCCCCAAAGCCGAGCGCATTCAACTCGGCTCCGAGCGCGACCGTTTGCTGCGCTACGTGGGCGGCATCCGCAAGATGACCCGTTTGCCCGACGCTCTGTTTGTCGTTGACCCCACCAAGGAAGTCATCGCCGTTCAGGAAGCCAACAAGCTGGGCATTCCGGTTATCGCTTTGGCCGACACCGACTCCGACCCCGACGTGATCGATTACATCGTGCCGGGCAACGACGACGCCATCCGCAGCATTCAGCTGATCACCCACCGCATCGGCGACCTCATCGTTGAGGCGCGTGGCGGCGGCGAGGATGTCAGCAGCGAGCGCGTCAGCGAAGACAACGCCGACATTGACGCGGCAGAAGCGCCGATCAGCGACGACGTGGCGATGTTCACCACCCAGGGCGGCATCGGCGGCGAAATGAGCCAGAACGACACCCAGGGCCAGCAAATCGCTTCCGGCGCAGCCGCGGCGATGGACAACGAAATCAAGGGCTAATCGCTGAAGCAAAGAAATGGTGCGGCGGCCCTGAGCGAAATGCTTCAGCGCCCCGCATTTTTCAAGCACCACCCGAACACCCCCTAAATTAATTTCTCTGAACGGAGGCATCAACGATGTTGGAATCAATTAAAAAGCTGCGTGAACTGACCGGCGCGGGCATGATGGACGTTAAAAAGGCGCTCTCTGACGCGGGCAACGACGAAGACAAAGCGGTGGCCCTGCTGCGTGAGCGCGGCATCGTCAAGGCGGCCAAGAAAGCCGACCGCGAAGCCAAAGAAGGCTTGGTGCGCTTCGTGGTCAGCGGCAACAACGCCGCGATGGTAGAAGTCAACAGCGAGACCGATTTCGTGGCCCGCAACGCTGACTTTCAGGCGCTGGTTGAGAGCTTGGCCCAAGCCGCCCTTAAAGCCAAGACCAATGATCTGGCCGAGTTCAAGCAGTTCAAGCTTGACAGCGGCGACAGCGTGGAAACTGCTGTAGCGGCGGCGGCCGGCACCATTGGTGAAAACCTGGTGCTCAACCGCGTGGCTTACGTGGAAGGCCAGAACGTGGCCGGATATGTTCACAGCAACGGCAAGATCGGCGTGCTGGTGGACTTGGCCGGTGGGCAGGAGCAGCAGGCCAAAGACGTGGCCCTGCACGTCGCCGCCGAGCGCCCCCAGTACCTCAGCCGCGACGAAGTCAACGCCGAGGACATCGAAAAAGAGCGCGAAATCCTGACCAACAAAGCCATCAACGAAGGCAAGAACCCTGACCTCGCCGCCAAGATCGTGGGCGGTCAGATCGGCAAGTTCTACGAGGAGCGGGTGCTGCCGGAGCAAAAGTTCGTCAAGGACAACAGCCTGACCGTCGGCAAGTACCTCGGCGACACCGCCATTTCGCGCTTCGTGCGTTTCGAGATCGGCGCATAAGGAAGGGGGCAAGTGGCCTGCCGCTTGTGGCGTGTGGAAACAGCCGTGATCTGGAGTGTTGACGGCTCTGTTTGTTTCCAAGCGTCATTGCTGAACTCAGAGCCGCAGGCCCCTTTTGCCCAGTAACCTACCCACGGTTGCTGGGTCTTTTTTCTGCTTTCTTTTTGAAGCTTCCCTACCCAAATTCCAAGAAATAAGATTTTTGCGCTCATTCTCATCAACAAGTTTCAGGCCAGAGACGAGGTCAACTATGTATAAACGGGTTTTGCTCAAACTCTCCGGCGAATTTTTATCGGGCGAACAAGGTTTTGGGATCGTGCCGGAAGCCACCGACAAGTTGGCCCACGACATCGTTTCGGCGCTGGAAGGCACCGACGTGGAGCTGTCCATCGTGATCGGCGGCGGCAACTTCTGGCGCGGGGCTCGCAACGGTCAGGGCATGGATCCGGCCACGGCGGACTATATCGGGATGCTTGGCACTGTCATGAACGCCATGGCCCTGCAAGACTCGATGGAGCGGGCCGGAAAGCCCACCCGCGTGATGAGTGCCATTCAGATGGCGGCGGTGGCCGAGCCGTACATTCGCCGCCGCGCCATGCGCCACATGGAAAAGGGCCGGGTGGTGATTTTCGGCGGCGGCAACGGAGCGCCGTTTTTCACGACCGACACCACCGCCACCTTGCGGGCGCTGGAAGTCGGCGCAGAAGTGGTGCTGTACGCCAAAAACAAAGTGGACGGCGTCTACGATTCTGACCCGCAGAAAAACCCGGACGCGGTGCGCTACGATCAGCTCAGCCACATGGACGTGGTGGAAAAGCGCCTTGCGGTGATGGACGCCACTGCCATTACCCTGTGCATGGATAAAGGCCTGCCGCTGGTGGTCTTTGATATTTTTCAGGAAGGCAATTTGCGCCGCCTGTTCGCGGGCGAGCGGGTCGGAACGCTGATTACTTCGTAGCTTTTAAAATCAGCAACCACACACAAGACCAAAGGAGTGAATGCTCATGGATATGAAACAACTTCAAACTGAATCGCGCAGCAAAATGCTCAAGGCCATTGAAGCGCTCGATCACAGCCTGTCGGTGCTCCGCACGGGCCGCGCCAATCCGGGCATTCTCAAAAAAGTACAGGTGAACTATTACGGCTCCACCATGCCGATCGACCAGGTCGCCAGCATCAGCACGCCGGACGCCCGTACCTTGGTCATCACTCCCTGGGACAGAGGAGCGCTCAACCCGATCGAAAAGGCCATTCGTGATTCGGATTTGGGCCTCAATCCCAACAACAAAGGCGACACCATCTTTATCAGCTTGCCGATGCTCACCGAGGAGCGCCGCAAAGACCTGATCAAAAATGCCCGCAACTACGGCGAGGATGCCAAAGTCGCGGTTCGCAGCTTACGCAAGCACGCCTTAGACGACCTCAAGAAAGTCGAGGGCGTGGGCGAAGACGAGATCAAGCGCGGGGAAGCCGACGTCCAGAAGCTGACCGACGAATTTATCAAGCGGGTTGATGATACGGTCAGCGCCAAGGAGCAGGACATCTTAGGGTGAGCAAGGCCCCAGCCACCCCGCCGCCCGCGCCAAAGCGGATGGAATCGCTCAGCACCCGCTTTACCACCTCGGTGGTGGGCTTTGCTTTGGTGTGTGTGGCGGTGTATTTCGGCTGGGTCACCCTGCTGCCGTTTTTGCTGCTGATCGGCTTTTTGGCCCTGCGCGAATACATCCACATGGTCGACCGGCGCGACATCGATGTGCGGCGCACTGGGCTGTACCTGTTCGGCGCGGCCATCGTGGTGGCCAGTTATCCGGGCTGGCCTGCGCCCTGGGCGGGCGGCTCGTGGCGCGAGGTGGTGCTGACCGCTGCCACTGGGTACCTGCTGGTGGCAGAAGTCATGCAGCCCGGTGAACGCCCCCTTGAGCGCGTGGTCTACAGCTTGTTTGGCCTGTTGTATATCCCGTGGTTGCTCGGCTACTTTCTGATGCTGCGCTACAGCCCCGACGCGGAGGGCGGCCTGCTGTTCTTCGCCCTGCCGCTGCTGGCCACTTTTGCCGCAGACACCGGCGGCTATTTTTTCGGTTATTTCTTTGGCAAGCGCAAATTGGCTCCCGAAGTTAGCCCCGGTAAAACGGTGGAAGGTGCGCTGGGCGGGTTGCTGGTCAGCTTCTTGGTGGTGGTCATCGTGACCCGCCTCGCCAACATCTGGAGTCTGCCCGACGCCTTTTTGTACGCGGTGATGGTGGCCAGCGCTTCGCAGCTCGGCGACCTCAGCGAGAGTTTGATTAAACGCTCGCTGGGTGCCAAAGACAGCGGCAACACCCTACCGGGTCACGGCGGCATTTTAGACCGCTTGGATTCGTTGCTGTTCGCTGTGCCGATCACCTATGTGTTTTTAAATATCAATGTGTTTTGAAGGCAGTTGACGTTAGAGAATAAGAAGAAGGCCCTGAGATTTACTTCAGGGCCTTCTTCTTATTCCTTCTTATCTTTGGGTGTTTCAATCACCGAAAGGCATATGGCGGCTAAGGAGTTGAGTTGGGCGCAGAGGCCAGCCACGTTGCGTTTGACTTTACTCCCTTTCTGCGCCCGCTTATGGGCCAATTGGTCTTATTTGAAGTTGGCGTTGTAATCGGCGATGGCGGCGTCGGCCTTGGTTTTGGCTTCAGCGAGCGCGGCGTCAACTGGCGTACCGCTCAGCACCCTTTGCAAGCCTTCTTCCACCGCACGCCGAACTTGCGGGCTTGCGCCGTTGAGGGCTCCGGCGGTGGCGGGGCTGGGAACGGTGTTGGTCTGCTGATTGAAGGCGACGAGTTGCAGCGGCGCTTGCTTGAACCAGCCTTCTTTCCTGAGCAGGGCAATACTGCTCTGGCGCACTGGATAGTAGCCGGTCAGCTTGTGCCAGTCGGCCATGTTCTGGGTGTTGGTCAGGTAGAGGGTAAAATCCAGCGCGGCCTCGGCCTCAGCCTTGCTGATATTTTTGGCCAGCCAGATGCTCGCGCCGCCCAAAACTACGCCGTTGCGCTTGCTGCCTGTGGGAATCGGCAATTTGCCCACACCCATCTGAAAGCCCGCCCGCTTGGCACCGTCGCCGTTGTTGCCGATTTTGGAAGTTGAGGTGATGTGAAACACCACTTTTTGATTGGTGAAGATGGCGTCACTGCCGTCAAAGTCTTCAAGTCTGCCGGTATAAGAGAAGTATTTGTTGTCTTGCATCGTCTTAAAGAATTGGAAGATGGTCTTGGCGGCGGGGCTGTCCAAGTTCGTGGCAGTGGCACGCCCACTTCTGCCGTTGTCGTTGTTGAGAAACGGCACGCCTTGCTCGGCCATCCAGTTTTCAAAAAACCAGCCGTTGAGACTCATCCCGAAGCAGGTTACGCCGAGATTGGCCGCTTCGATCTTTTTGCAGTCGGCCAGCAAACCCCCGAATGTGGTGGGCGGTTGTTTGGGATTCAGACCGGCTTTTTGCATCAAGTCCTTGTTGTAATACAGCACCGGGCTGCTGGAGTTAAATGGTAAGCTGTTGACCTTACCGCCGATGGTGTAGTAATTGATGACTGGCTTGATGTAATCGCTGAAGTCCACATTCTTGACGGCGCTGACCGGCTGAAAAATGCCGCTGTCTAAGGCGAGCTGGCTGCCACCTTCAAAAATTTGTGCCAAAGCGGGTGGATTGCCCTGCCTTGCGGCCAGAATGGTGGCCGTGATCAGTTCGCTGTCGTTTCCTTTGGCTACAGGCTTGACCATCGTTCCGGGGTGCATTTTGTTGTAGTCATCGGCACGGGACTGAATCCAATTCCCGCGTTTAGGATCTCCAAAGGTGTGCCAGAATTCAATATTGGTTTGAGCGGCGGCTGTTCCCAGCAAAGCGAGTGTCAACATGATTTTTCTCATTGAGTTAAGGTAATTGGTTGGCTGCTCGATATTATGTAAGCCGGGATAAGATGCACAAAAATGGTGAGGTTTTGGGCCCCCTGACTTCATTAAGGCCAGGCTGATTTCGCTTGTACCCTTGATTCTTGCAAATGAAGAAGCGTGCCGAACCTCAATACGAGGTTCAGCACGCTTCTTCCAGCGTTCAGAGGGAAAAGACTACTTGTCCTGTCCGAGGGCAAAGCCTTTGCTGAACTGCTCTTGCAGCAAGGTGAACACCAGCAGTGGCGGCACCAGAGTGATTAAGGCTCCGGCCATCACCGCGCCCCAGTCGGTTTGACCGCCCACGTCGATCAAGCGGCGTAGACCCACCTGCACCACCTGTTTGTCGTCAGACTGCATAATCACCAGCGGCCAGAGGTACTGATCCCAGGCTCCCACAAACTGAATGACCGCCAGCGCCCCGATGGTGTTCCAGCTCATCGGGATCAGGATTTTGCTGAGGAAGGTCATCGGGCCGCAGCCGTCGATGCGGGCGGCGTCGGCCAGCGACAGCGGAATATTCATGAAATGCTGCCGGAACAAAAAGGTGCCGGTGGCTGAGGCCAAAAACGGCACGATGATGGCCGCGTAGCTGTCAGACCATTTGAGGGTGCCCGACACCAGATCAAACAGCGCCACGATCAGCAGCTCGGTGGGCAACATCAGCGTGAAGAGCACCAGCGCAAACGCCACGCTTTTGAGAGGGAAGCGGAAGTAGACGAAGGCGAGTGCGGCCAGCAGCGACAAGATGGTTTTGCCCACCGTGACGCAGATGGTGACGACAAACGAGTTGAACATGAAGCGGCCGAGGTGGGCGTCGCCCCAGACGCTGGCGAGGTTGTGAAAAAACTGGGTGCCCGGCAAGAGACTCGGCCCGATCACCTGATCGCTGGACTGGGTCGCCTTGATCAGCGCGAACACCAGCGGCGAGGCGATGACAATGATGGCAATAATCAAGACCACATGAACCCACAGGTGGCGGATTGGCGGCTTACTGGAGCGGGGCTTGGCCGTTTGCGGTAATGAAACGGCTTTAGGCGCCATAGTGCACTCTCCGGTTGCCGTATCTGAACTGCATGACGGTAATCACCCCGACCATGACCAGCATCAGCACTGCTTGGGTGGCGGCCACGCCGGTTTTGAAATTGCGGAAGCCGTCTTCGTAGAGCTGATAAATCAAGAAGGTGGTGATACCGGTTTGGCCGTAGACGGGCCCGCCGCGCGTCAGGATATCGACCAAGCCGAAGCTGTCAAACAGCGCGTAGACCAAATTGGTAAACACCAAGAAGAAGGTCATGGGGGAGAGCAGCGGAAAGGTGACTTTCCAAAACGATTGCCAACCGCTCGCGCCGTCGATGGCCGCCGCTTCCGAAACCTCGCCAGGAATGTTTTGGAGGGCGGCCAGATAAAAGACCACGTTGTAGCCCAGCCCTTTCCAGACGGCGGCCAAGACCACCAAGCCGAAGGCCAAGAGTGGGTTGTCCAGCCAACGCGGACGCACGCCGACCAGGGAGGACAGCACGCTGTTGACCACACCGATTTCAGGATTGAACAAAAACAGCCAGATGGTGCCCGCGATGGCCGGAGACAGCGCGTAAGGATAAATCAGCATGAGGCGGTAAAACTTGGCTCCGGCAATCGGGCGGCTGGCCAGCCACGCCAGGCCCATCGCTGAAAATAAGCCCAAAAAGATGACCAGAGCGCAGTAAATGAGGGTCTGCAAGATGACTTGGTGGTACACCGGACTGGACAGCAGCTCGGCAAATTGCGCCAGACCCACGAAACTTTCGTTGCCCAAAATGATGTTGGAGCGGAACAAACTCAGCCGCAAGGTTCGGAGCGCTGGGTAATAGAGAAAGATCGCCAGAATGATGAAGGTGGGCAGCAAAAAAAGCCAGGGCAGCACAGGGTTGCGGAAGGTGGCCCGCTCTTCTGGGGCGCTGCTCACCTTGCCTGCTTTGGGTACGCGGCGTTTAGACGTCAGGCTCAAGGGAAACTCCTCCGGCAGGGCGAGTACGAAAGTGGAACTGAGGGGCCATAAAAAAATTTGGCCCAAGCCGACTCAACCTTACACTTGGGCCAATACTATTGATTTTTGTTTAATGTGGAAGTACAAAAATAACCTTTCGGCTGGCGGCTCTGCCCTCTCCCGGAGTATGGAGAAGAGAGGCGAGCGGATTCGAGATTCGGAGCTGCGGCTTGGTGCAGGTGCTAGGGCAGAGAGCAGCCCCCCGTATGGTGGCGGGGGGAGTAGAGAGCAAACTCAGCGCGAAACCGGGCCGTTGAGCCGTAAAGCAGCGGTTATTTGAAGTTTTTGTTGTAGTCGGTCAGGGCGGCGTTGATCTGGTTGGCGGTGTCGGCCAGCGTAGCATCGACGCTCTGTCCACCCAGGACTTTCTGGAGGCCCTGCTCCATGATGGTGCGGGTCTGGATCGCCACGCCGTTGAGGCCGCCCGCGCTGGCGGTGTTGTTCTTGGTGGCCAGCAACTGATTAAAGGCGGTGATTTGCAGCGGCGAGCCGCTAAACCAGCCCTGGCTGCGCAGCGAAGTGATGCTGCTGTTGCGCACCGGGTAGTAGCCGGTCAGCTTGTGCCAGTCGGCCATGTTTTTGGTGTTGGTCATGTAGAGGGCAAAGTCGAGCGCCGCATCGGCCTGGGGCTTGGTGATGCTCTTGGAAATCCACAGTGAAGCGCCGCCGATGACCACGCCGTTGCGCTTGGTGCCGTCGGGAATGGGCAGCACGCCGACGCCGATTTTGAAGCCTGCCGTCTTGGCCGAGGCGATCTGATTGCCCAAGTCCGCCGTGCTGTTGATGGTAAAGGCGGCCCGCTGGTTGCTGAAAATGGCGTTGGTGCCGTCGGTGTCGGCCAGCTTGCCGGTGTTGGTGATATAGCCCTTGTCCTGAAGGTCTTTAAAGAATTGGAAAATCTTTTTGCCTGCCGGGCCGTTGAGGGTGGTGGCGGTGGCGCGGGCGGTGCGTCCGTTGCCGTTGTTGAACAAGTCGGCGTTTTGCTCGGACATCCACTGCTCCACAAACCAGCCGTAAAGCGCTAAGCTCATGCACTTGGTGTCGGGCAGCGCCACTTTGAGCTTGTCGCAGGCCTTAAGGATTCCGCCGAAGGTGGTGGGCGGCGCGGCAGGATTGAGGCCCGCTTTGGTCAGCATGTCTTTGTTGAAATACAGCACTGGAGACGAGCTGTTAAACGGCAAGCTGTTGACCTTGCCGTTGATGGTGTAGTAATTGATGACGGGTTTGATGTAATCGCTGAAATCCACATTTTTAACGGAGCTGACCGGCTGAAACACCCCGGAGTCGAGGGCCAACTGGCTGCCGACTTCAAAGATTTGTACCAGGGCCGGGGCTTTGTTCTGGCGGGCGGCCAAAATGGTGGCCTGCAAGGAGTCGTTGTAGCCTCCTTTGTAGCTGGGCACCACCGTCACGCTGGGGTGGGCTTTGTTGTATTCGTCAGCGCGGGCTTTGATCCAGTCTGCCCGCTTGGCGTCGCCGAAAGAGTGCCAAAATTCGACGGTCGTTTGGGCCGCCGCCATTTGAAAAGCGGTGCCGCCGAGGGCCAGCATCAACATGATTCGTTTCATGAAACTCCTTTTACACTTGAAGCAGGGTCTGCCCACTGACGCGCCCTGGCCCAGACCATAAACGTCTCAGAGCCTAAGGAGATTTCGTCAAGTGGTTGTCATCTATTCTAACCTGACATTGACCTGACACAGCTGTTAACAGAGCCGCTCTATACAGCCGCTCTATACAGCCGCTCTATACAGCCGCTTGGTTGCTCATACGCCCGCTCTGGCGCTCAGCAACTCCTCCGGCACGTCACCGATCAGGCCCGCGACGCCCAGAGCCAGCAGCTCACGTCCCTGCGCCGCCTCATTGATCGTCCAGGTGTTGACCCGCCAGCCTTCCCGAGCTGCCATTTCCATCAGCTCCGGCGTGATGAGTCTGAAGTGCGGGTGGAGGGCCGCCACTTCCAAGCGCCGCGCCACTTCCGGCACCAAATCACAGCCGATATGGTACGTCCGGTGGTACAAAAAGCCGCGCTCGATTTGCGGCGCGTGCTGCTGGGCGGCCAGCAGTTGCAGCGGGCTGAACGAACTGACAAGCACCTGACTTGTCAGGCCGTAGGCCCGCACCAAATCCAACGTTTCCTCGGTGCGCCCGTCCCCCTTGCCCACTTCCGGCTTGATTTCCAAATTGAGGTACGCGCCGGTCTCTGCCGCCCACGCCAGCACCTCCGGCAGCAGCGGCATGTAAGCGGGCAGATCAGCGCGGCTGAGGGCACTGAGTTTGCGCCCGTCTTTGAGCTGGGCGTCATGGCAAATCACCAAACCGCCGTCGCCCAGCCGCCGAATGTCAGTTTCCACGCCGTCCAGGCCCGCGTCGAGAGCGGCTTGAAATCCGGCGAGCGAGTTTTCGGGGTGCAGGCGGGGTGCGCCTCGGTGGCCGAGCAGCAGGGGAGAAGTCATCTTCCTAGCCTAGCGAAACCCGCCCCAGAAATGGGGGAGAGCCGGGTGAGGCACACAAAAAAAACGGCCACCTCCCAGTTGGAAAGGTGGCCGCCCACATCTTGAAGCTCAGTCCAAAAAGTCGCGCAGCTTGCGGGTGCGACTCTCGTGGTACTTGAGCTTACGCAGCGCCTTGTTTTCAATCTGGCGAATGCGTTCACGGGTGACGTTAAAGCGCTGGCCGACTTCTTCGAGCGTATGCTCGCGCCCGTCCACCAGGCCCTTGCGGAATTTGAGCACCATCGCCTCGCGCTCGGTCAGTTTGCCCAGCGCTTTTTCGAGTTCCTCGGAAAGCAGGGTCTTGGCGGCGTTCTCGACTGGGCTGTCCAGGTTTTCGTCGGGAATGAAGTCGCCGTAAAAGCTGTCTTTCTCGTCGCCAATCGGCGTTTCCAGTGACACTGGTTCTTGAGAGACCTTCTGGACTTCTTCGACTTTGGGCGCGTCCCAGCCCGGCCCCATCGCCTCGGCGATTTCTTCGTAAGTGGGTTCGCGGCTGAGTTCTTGCTGAAGCTGCCTGGCCGTGCGGGTCAGCTTGTTGATGGTTTCGACCATGTGCACCGGAATGCGGATGGTGCGGGCCTGGTCGGCGATGGCCCTGTTGATGGCCTGCCGAATCCACCACGTCGCGTAGGTAGAGAACTTGTAGCGGCGGCGGTACTCGAACTTCTCCACCGCCCGGATCAGGCCCTGGTTGCCTTCCTGAATCAAATCGAGGAAACCCAGACCGCGCCCGGTGTACTTCTTGGCGATGCTGACCACCAGGCGCAAGTTGGCTTCGATCAAGCCCTGGCGGGCCGCCGCGCCGTCTTCCATCTGGCGCTTGAGGCGGCGCTGGGCACGTTCTTCGAGTTCCGGCTCTTCCTCGTGCGATTTGCGGGCTTCCTCCCCTTCTTCGATGCGGCGGGCCAGCGCAATTTCTTCTTCCAAGGTCAGCAGCGGAACCCGGCCAATTTCGTGCAGGTACTGGCGTACCGGGTCATTGCTGACGGCGCGGGGCATGTCGTCGAAGTATTTCTCTTCGTCGTCAGCTTCCTCTTTTTCCTTTTCCTCGCCCTCGGCGTCTTCTTCTTCCTCGTCTTCGTCGAGGTCTTGAATTTCGATGTGTTGGCTCTGGATGTAGAGCTGCAAATCTTCAAAGGCGTCGGCGGTTTCGGGGTCGAGGCCGCCCGCTTCCAGAGCGGTGGTCAGGGCGGTGGCAATTTCTTCCGCCGTCAGCGTGCCCGCCACTTTGCCGGTTTTGAGCAACTCCTGAATGCTGGCGTGCTGGTAATACGGCTTTTCTTGGGCAGCGCTGGCCGATTTGCTGGCTTTCTTGCTCGGCTTGTCGGCGGCTTCACCCGATTTGCCAGCAGCTTTGCCTTTGCTAGCCGAATCCGGCTGCGCGGCGTCGGCTTTCTTGGTGCTGGCCTTTTTGGCAGGCGCTTTTTTGGTCGCGGCCTTTGCGGCGGGCGCGGCTTTGGCCGTCTCCGCTTTGGTGGTGTCGGCTTTGACAGCGGCGGCAGTGCTTTGAGTGACGGCAGATTTTGCGTCAGCAGATTCGGCTCGCTCGCTGAGCTCCAGCGCCGTGGGTTTTTTGACCCGCGATTTGGGCGCAGTTTTGGCGGGCGCTTTGGCCGGTTCGGAAGCCTGCTCAACGGGTGCGGCGGGCGGTTGAATCTTTTTGCGGCGGGCAGTGGGTTGTTCAGCCATGTTTGCTCCAAAGTGACCTCAACGAACAGGCCAGAGGTGGGGCTTGTTGCGGCGAGGAGTGTGACGTAGTCCGGGAAGTGTAGATCAGAAAAGGGGGCGAAAAATAAGAAATTTCAAATTCCTCTTTCTCACTTAACGGGTTAGTCTAGCAGTTGATTCTAGAAAAGCTTCCGTGAGCCTTACCTTTGCGGCGGCGCGGAAAGGCAAACGGGTGAGTTTCGCTGAATTGGGGCCGCCCCAGCCAAGCGAGCGCCCCGGGCATGTCCGCTTCCTGTTCGGGCGAAAATGAAGTTTAACAGTTTTTTAACGCCCTCTAATTTAGGGTGCAGTGACACGCCGTCTTAAGCGCCGGTGAAGGGGCAGCCCGCCTCTGGATGCCGGACGCTGGGTGCTTGACGTGTGGAGAGGGGAAAAGATGAAAAGCAAACTCACCAAGGTCTTACTTGTGGGCACGTTGCTCAGCATGGTGCTGGCGAGCTGTGGGGGGAACGGTGATCCCAAACCCAAGCCGCCGCCCGATGCGTCTTTGTTTACGGCGGCCAATGCATGGGACGGCAGCGCCCCCAGCGACGCCACCACACTCACGCCCGACGAGTTTCAGGCCAAAGTTAAAAGCGGCGAGATTGAGCTGATCACTGCCCAAGACCTCAAAGGTCAGGAGCAGACCTGGCGCGATCAGTACGTCCAAGACCAAGCCTTCCTCAAGGCCATCCCCGCCGATCAGCGTAGCCCAGACGTGGAAGCGCTGCTGAACCAGACCCCCGACTTGCCGATGACCCCTGGCGGCGATTACATCATCACCGTTAAAAACAATGACGGCACCACCTTCAATACCATCACCTTGGGCAAGCAAAGCCAGATGCGCCAGATCGTCGAGAGCTTTAAGCAGGCCAGCAGTTCTGAAAACGCGCTCGCGGCTTATCAAGCGGCCTATGACGCTTCGCCCGCCGACATTCAGGGCAAAATCAGCGCTCCCAGCCGCTTGAGCGGCCAGCCTGTGAGCACGATCATGAACGCGCTGGACAATTTGGATGACGCCCTTGCCAGTGTGGCAAATTTGGACAACACCCGCATAGAGCCCCAGTCGCTGACGCCTCAGAGCGGCCCCGGTAACGGCGTGGACACGGCTGGCATCTGCACGCCGTCGAATGCGGGCATCACCAAGAATTTCTGGTGGCCGCTCAAACGCTTTACCACGCCGGTCAAGCAGCAAGGCATGCGCGGCAGTTGCTGGGGCTTTGCGGCGGTAGCGGCGCTGGAAAGCCGCGAGATGGTGGTGCATGATCAGACGCTCAACCTCAGCGAGCAGTACATCGTCAATAAAAACAAGCGCAATTATGCGCCCAGCGATTTCTCGGACGGCTACAGCGCGGCAGCGGCCCTTAACAACATGCTCAACCACAACGACAAGATCCCCAGTGAGGGCGCGTGGACGTACAACCAATCCTACGGACGCCCCAGCACCGCCTTTGACGCCGGTGTGGCAGGCACCGCCGCTTCGTACAAGAATGCTTGCAGCAACTACAGCGGCTACTGTTCGGAAACCGCTCACCAAAGCCCGCGCTCCTGCACCAGTTTCTTGTTTATTACCTACTGCGCCTATAACACCGTTACAAACGTAGGCGGCGGAGTGGACGGCAGCGCCACCACGGAAGTGTGGAATAACGCGTGGTCAACTTCCAGTGCCCATACCCGGCGCAGCCATTTCCCCGTCAACACCATTCGGGTTTTGCTCGCCAGCGGCCAACCCCTGCTGGCATCGTTTGGCGTGTTTCCCGGCTGGGACGGTGCAGGTGCTAGCGGCTTTGTCACCAACTACAGTTCTACTGGTGGGCGCGGCGGCCACGTCGTCTTGATGACCGGCTTTATTTCCAACGCCACTTTGGCCCAGCGCTTGCCGTCTGCGCCGGCTGGAGCGGGCGGCGGCTACTTCATCATCAAAAACTCGTGGGGCTGCGGAGCGGCCGACGCGGGCTACTACTACGTGCCAGTTGATTACGTGACCAAGTTCTTCTCCAATCTCACGCGCATGAACATGACCACTTCGCGCTCAGCACGCTGGAACACCGAAGTGGTGCAGGGCAAAGGCAGCGCCGGCCCGCAGGTCAGCTTGACTGCGCCGTTCACTTTTTCTGGCGGCTTCCACCAGCCTTTCTACTTCAATTTCCAAAAACTCCAGACGTTCAGCGCCCGCGTCAATGACGCCACCGACGGTCAGGACTGCTGCTCCAGCAGCCTCGAATGGTTCTCGGCCAAAGCAGGCGCGAATAAAATCGCCAGCGGTAAAACCGTCAACTTGAATTTGGCGGGCAGCGGCGCGAGCGATACCATCACCACCAAAGCCAAAGACTCGGACGGCAATGTAGGCCAGATCAGTTTTATGGTGTACGACGGCGGCTATCCCATAGTGACCGTTCTCTATCCGCAGCAAGGATCGACCTTGCCGCTCAAGACTCCCACCCTTTTGCAGGCGAACGCCGTGCAGTTTCTGGGCGGCGGTAACCTGGACACGGCTCTGAACTGTGCCGGCATGACCTGGAAGAGCAGCAAAGCCGGTGAAGGCCCGTGGACGGGATGCACGCCCAGCGTGAGCTTCGCCACGTCCGGCCCGCGCACCCTGACCGCCAGTCAGACTTACGATGGCCGCACAGACAGCAAAACCGTGAGCGTCACGGTGGCGGAAGCGCCGACCCCGCCGACGCCCACCGTGGTGGTGACGATCACCGCGCCCAAACTGCCGTATTCAGTCGGAACGTACGGCTCCAGCGTTCTTGTTGACTTCGCGGGCAGCGTGACGCTCAACGGCGTGAGCGCGTCGTGCGCGACGCTGACTTGGAAGGCAGTCAGTGCGACCAAGACCTACACCGGCACAGGCTGCGCTCCCAAAATCGATTTGAATATCGGTGTCTATACCGTGACCGTCACTTACACCAACGGCTCGGGCCAAGGGTCGGCCAGCGGAACCGTGACTATCGTTCAGAAAATAGTTGGTTAAGTAAGCCAATGTTTATCTTTAGATAAATCGAGCGAAGCGAGAGATGGGAAAAGTACGGCGAGATGGGAGTGGAGGGATGGAGCGCTCTCTGCGGAATCCCGAAACGGTAATCTTGCTGTACTTAGCGCTTAGCACCCGCTGTACTGGCCCGCTTTCCCGACTTGGGGGAGCGGGCTTGCTTAACTACAATCTGATCTGCACCCAGCCGCCCACGTCCACCCGCCCGGCCCGCGTCGCCGCTGTGATCGCGCCCCTATTCTCGGCGTGAATGATGCCGATCAGCACGCGGCTTTGATCCGGCAAAGCGCGGGCCAGCAGCGTGCTGAGAAATGTGCCGTAGCCCTTGCCGCGAAACGGCGGGGCCAGAATCAATTCCTGCACCACATAAGCATCCAGGCCCAGCGTATCGGCTGCGAAGTTTTCGGTGCTCCCGACGTATCCGGCCCACTCGCCGTTAACCAGCACATCGAACAGGGTTCCCACTTCGATCAACTCCTGCAAGGTTTCTTCACTTTCGATTTGGGCTTGCTGTGGGTGGTCGGGATGCCGAGCGTCCACGCTGGCGTAGGCGGCCTGCGCGTCTGGGTAATGCTGCAAATCTGGGGTGGGCCGGGTATTGAGTTCGGGCGGCACATCCACTTTTCTGAGCTCCACAATCGGCGCGGCCAGAAAGCGCTTGTCGGGTGAGGTTTCTGGAAAATGTCCGGCAGGCGCGGCGCTCCAGAGCCTCAAATACAGCGGCTTGAACGTTCCGTAGATCTCGCGGGCGACTTCAGCCAGGGCGGGCAAATCCAGCTCAGTCAGCGGGCGGCTGAGCAGACTGGCGTCCACAAAGGGTTTGGCTCTGTCCAGTCCCTCGAAGCGGATGCTCAGCATGGCGTGGAGGTCAGGCGGCACGTTGACCCAGCGGTTGAGAAACGCCTGTGCGCCCTGGCCCACGTCCAGAAACTCGGCCCGCTTGGCAGCCAAGTCGAGATCGTGAGCGAGTTGTAAATCAAACCCGTAAATCTCCGCGAGGCGCTCCAGACGTGTCTCGTCAGCTTGCCAAGCGCGGGTCAGCGGGTGCTGGGCAGCTAAACCGAAGTGGGCCAGCTCTAAAGCTGCCGGTAAAGAGGAGGTCATGCTCTGAATGGTAGCGCGGCAACGTTTGCCCTTTTCGGTGCGTACTGTCTGTCATGTTTCGGGCCCTGCTGCTTCAAGTCTGAGATGTTCGCAAAATCTTCGGCGGTAAAGTGGCTGCAGAAAACCTGGGCCTGGAAGTGCGGGCTGGGGAGGTTTACGCCCTTTTGGGCAGTAATGCTGGCTTACGGCCTCGCCATCATCACTACCAACGCCTACGGACTTGTTGCTGAGTAGTCCGATCAAATTGGCGAGATTGCGCTGGCTCAAGGCCTTAGCAGCGGCGTTGCCCGTCATCGGAATCTGGGCGGTGCTGGGCGTGCTGTGCCTCGCTCTGTTGCCCAGCCTCAAAGCGGAGCTGGCTTTGGGTTTGGGCCTGTGCAGCATGCCGATCGTGGTGTCCCGGCCCCTGAGCCTGCGCCGCAGTGATTTGATGCAGCGCAAACAAAAAAGTGACTTGCTGGCCGCGTTCAGGCAATTCGGCATGGAAGCGCTACTGCTGGGCACACTCTCTTGGCTACCGGCAACCGGTGGGGTGGTGGCGCTGAGCTTCATGTGGACGGCGCGGCAGCGAGCGCTGAACGGAAGGAGCGCCGCTCTGCGTTTTGCTCTCATCTTCTGGGCATTACACTGGATTATGTCCCTGAGAGCGAATTGGCTGGTCGCCCTGCGTGCCGGGCTGGCGCTGTTGTTTCCCTTTTTCTTCCGCGTGGGCGACGTGCCGGGCCTGTGGTGGTCGCTGGGCCTGCTGGCCTTGATGGGCCTGAGTGACGTGCTGGACGGCTGGGTGGCCCGCCGCAGCGGCAAGGCCAGTCGGGTGGGTGAACTCTTGGACAGCATGGCCGACGGGCTGGCCCGCATCACCGCGCTGATCGTGTTCGTGGCCGCCGACGTGTTGCCGCTGTGGATGGTGCTGCTGCTGGTTTGGCGCGACCTCATTTCGTGGTCGCTGCGCTTCATGGATCTCGGCATGGGTAAGGACGAAGTCCACAAGCGCTTGTCGGGCAAGCTCAACGGCGCGGCCCAGAGCTTGCTGGTCGGCGGCGTGGTGGTCGCTCTGCTCACAGCGGCCATTCGGGACATGCCGGAGCCGCTGAACCTCATCTGGTGGCTGGGTCTGCTCAGCGCCGCGACTGCCGCTTGGAGTACCCTCGATTTGGTCGTGACCTACCGCCAGACCATCCGCCGCTTTCTGGGACTGGCCCAAGCGTAGAGCGCCTGGGCACAGACGCGGCAATCAGCGCCTGCGCCGCAGCCGGTAGGCCGCCAATTGCTGAAACATTTCCAAACGGGCACGTAGCCCCGCCGCCAAGCCCAATTTGTCTTCTTTGGTGCGGTGGCCCACGCCCCGCAGCAGCACATACTTGGGCCGAATGTCCGAGCGCTTGAGACGGTCTTCGATCATCAGTTCGATGGCGTAACGCTGCCCGGCGGCGTCCAGCTCCGTGAGGAGTTCACGCTTCATGGCCCGTTGTCCGCTCCAGCGCCGGGTCAGCCAACTGGCCAGGGTGGTATGGGCGGCCCCAGCGACAAACAGGCCGACGGTGGCGGCAGCTTCGCCACTGATAACAGGGCCAGCCAAAGCGTGAAGGTGTTCGGCCCTTACGCCGATCAAGTCGGCGTCGAGCAGCAGCACGATCTCGCCGGAGGTGGCTGCGACTCCGGCCAGCAGCGCACCCGCCTTGCCCCGGTTGGGTTGCAATTCCAGCACTTCTGCTCCAGCCCGGCGGGCTTCGGCGGCAGTGTCGTCGGTGCTGCCGTCACTGACCACCAGCACTTCCAGTGGCCCGGCAGCCCAAGCGGCCCGCACGGTGGCGGCCACCGTCTGGGCTTCGTTGTAAGCCGGAATGACGACGCTGACCCGCCGCAGGTTGGAGGGGTCAGGCACCCGGCGCGAGTTCCACCTTCACCGCTCCGCTGCGCTCCAGAGCGCTGACCACCGTCAGCAGTTTTTCGTCGCTGAGTGCGGGGGCAATCAGTTGGATGCCCAGCGGTAAGCGCTTGCCGTCAACCGTCTCGAATCCGGCAGGCACGCTCAGTGCGGGCAATCCGGCCAGGCTGATCGCCACCGTGTCCACGTCAGCGGCGTACATGGCCACCGGATCGCTGACTTTCTCGCCGCGCTTAAAGGCCGGAAAGGGGCTGGTGGGCGTGATCAGAATGTCGAACTGTCCAAAGGCCCGGTTGAAGTCGTCGGCGATCAGGCGGCGCACTTTCATGGCTTTGCTGTAATAAGCGTCGTAATACCCGCTCGACAGCGCGTAGGTGCCGATCAGAATGCGGCGTTTGACCTCGCGCCCGAAACCCTGCCCCCGCGCCCGACTCATAGACGTGTTCACATCGCCCGCGTCTACCCGAGTGCCGTAGACCATGCCGTCGTAGCGGGCAAGGTTGCTGCTGGCTTCCGGCGTGGAGATCAAGTAGTAAGCGGCCACCGCGTGCTGGAGGGTCGGCAAGCTGATGTCACTGACCGTCGCGCCCAAGTCTTTGAGGGCGTCCAGCATGTGCTTCAAAGCTGCTTCCACGCCCGCCGTGTTGCCGCCCAGCGACTCGCTAATCACGCCGACCCGTAGCCCTTTGATCTCTGCGCCGAGGGACGCCGCGAAGTTGGGCGCGGCCTCCAAGCTGGTGGCGTCCCTCGGGTCGTGTCCGCTGATGGCGTCCAGCATCAGGGCCAAATCTTGGGCTGAGGTAGCAAACGGCCCGATCTGATCGAGGCTGCTGGCGTGCGCCACCAAACCGTAGCGGCTGACGCGCCCATACGTCGGCTTGAAGCCGTAAACCCCGGTGAATCCGGCGGGCTGGCGCACTGAGCCGCCGGTATCCGAGCCGAGCGAGAGTGCCACCATGCCCGAAGCTACCGCCGCCGCGCTGCCGCCGGAGGTGCCGCCGGGTACGCGGGAGGTGTCCCAAGGGTTCTGCGTAGCCCCAAACGCGCCGGTTTCGGTGCTCGACCCCATCGCAAACTCGTCCATGTTGGCCTTGCCCACGATGACGGCCCCGGCCCGCTGCACCTTTTGCACGGCGGTGGCGGTATAAGGGCTGACATAGCCCGCCAGCATCCGGCTACCGCAGGTGGTGGCGGTGCCGATCAGGTTCAGGTTGTCTTTGATGACGATGGGCACGCCGGCCAGTGGCAAGGTTTCGCCAGCCGCCAAGCGGCGCGAAATGTCAGTGGCTTGGGCGTCTACCTGTTCGGCACTCAGTACGCTGATCAGCGAACCAAATGAATCGGCCTCAGCGCGGGCGCGGGCGTCTTGGGCAAAGCGCTGGGGACTTTGACCGCCCTGAACGGCGGCGGCAATCTGGGCGGCGGTGAGCTGGGGGTCGGGAGACATGGGACGTAGTTTAGGGCTTTGAGGGGGCTAGGGGGTTTTGAGTGCAGGCTACCTGAAACTCGGTGACACGCTCAAAACCGCCAGCGGAGGCAGCGGCCAAGTCGTGTTGGTGCAAACCATCCCAGATACCTAGCAGATGTACAATCCCACCGTTGATACTGCCCACACCTCCTATATCGGGCAGCAAGGGTGGTTGTGACGGTTGGACGATACATTGGCTGTTTAAGCGAAGCAAGTAGGCATTGAACTAAGGCGGTAGTATGCTTCATCCAATAGTAGCTGTCATTTGGTCAACATACTCAATCGATTGGACTCTCGGATACAAGCCCTTGGGAGACAATCCAAAATCTCTCATCCCGCTGGCTACATGGCGGTTCTCACGGGATGAAACTAACTATGAAGAGATTCTGATAGCTGTACGAGACATACTAAGTTGTAGTAAAGCCTTGTCTTGTGAATGGTTTCTGTCTCAGGATAAACTTAATACTCTTAGATATACGTTGCAACCTAAAAATTTATATTCTCTGCGAGAATTTATACCAGAAATAGAGAATGATGAGGCCTCTGCAATGGCCATCAAGGAACTTCAGGTCAGTCTCGCAGAATTATATAATGACGCTGAGAAAATTGCCTCCAATCTGGAAATAAAATTAGGCATCCCGCCTCAGATTTAACTCCCGCCCCAAGCCAACGCGGGGTGCTTCTTGGGCGCAGGCAAGGGTTTGCAACGCCGAGTTGAGCGCCGCTGCTTCCAGTGCAGCGGGCATCTCAGACCACCGTCAAGCTTTGGTGTGGGTTGGCTTCAACCTTTACTTGTCCTCAAAACAGCGTATAGCCCCCGTCCATCACCAGCACCGAGCCGGTCATAAACGAAGAGGCCTCACTCGCCAGAAACACCACCGCTGGCCCCAATTCTTCCGGCAGGGCGGCCCGCTGCTGCGGCGCGTCGTCGATCCAGCGCTGCTTGAACTGAGGGTCGTCCACCGGAGCCATATCGGTTTTGACGTAGCCGGGGGCCAGCGCATTGACCCGCACATTGTGGGGTGCCCACTCCGCCGCGAGGCTCTTGGTGAGCTGATGCACGGCGGCTTTGGACGCGTTGTAGCCAGGCTGCCACTGCGGGCGGTTGACGATCTGCGCCGAGATCGAGCCGATGTTGACGATGTTGCCGCCGCCCTGCGCCACCATCTGCCGCCCGAACACCTGCGAGGCGATCCACAGCGCGTCCACATTGACGCTCATGACCTGCCGCCACTCGTCGTCGGTCACGTCCAGCGCCGGGCAGTGAATGCAGGTTCCGGCGTTGTTGACTAGAATATCGGCGCGGCCAAAGCGCTCCAGCGTGGCCGCCAGCAGGCGTTCGACTTCACTTCTCTCGGTGATCTCAGCCATGACAATCAGCGTCTGGGTGCCGAGTTCACTCAGTTCGGCTTCCACCTCGCGGGCTGCCGCTTCGTCGCGCCCCACAATCACGATGTTGCCTCCTGCTTCGGCCAGTGCGCGGGCCAGAGCGCGGCCAATACCCCGCGTGGCTCCGGTGACGACGGCGGTTTTGCCGTCCAAGCGAAACTTAGAGAGGACACCGGCAGCGCGGGCGGATGAATCGGTCATGGTGCGACTGTAAGCCCGGTGAGGCGGGGGCGTCAATGCATCAAGGTGATACTCGCCCCCAGCGTTTTGCTCACCCTCCGTCACTCAATTCCTAGAGCAGCTCTTTGTTGGCTTTGTTGATCTTCAAAAACACTGGATTGAAATCTTGTTTCGGCTTGGTCAGGCCCGCCGCTGCGCCCTGCTCCACCACGTCCAGAATCTCCTTGACGCTGATGGTAAAGACCCCGGCTTCCTGGCGAATAAACGCCTCACGCCATGTCTCGTAGCCGCTGAAATCATCCGGCACGAAGGCTTGCTCGGCGCGGAACGTCACACTTTTTTCAAGGGCCTCGGCGCTGATCGGCGTGTGGCCTAGAACGGTCTGAATGCCTTTCTCGGCGCGTGGGTTGGGCAAAATGATGTCCTCGATGCGGATGTGCAGCAGCACCCGCCCGCTGTTGACTTCGCGCCGCAAAATGCCCAAAGTGGACTGCTCTTCGCCCTCACGGGTGTGGTAGTGCCAACGCTGACCGGCTTCAAAGTCCATCATTTTTCTCCTTGGGTTGGTTCTTGCAAAATGGCCCGTGCTGCTCTTTCCAAATCCCCGCTGCCGGCCAAACTGCTGCCCACCAACACGGCGTCAGCGCTGCGGCGAATGGTGCTGATATCGGCGGGCATCGCGTAGCCGCTTTCGGCCACGAGCAAGCCTTCGTACCCGGCGGCGCGGGCGTGGGCGATCATGCGGGGGCTGTTGTGCAAATCGATTTTGAGGGTCGTCAAATCGCGGTTGTTGACGCCGATGATCTCTGCGCCCGCCGCGAGCGCCACTTCCAGCTCGGCCTCGTCGTGAACCTCCACCAAAGCGTCCAGGCCCAAGTGGTGCGCCAGTTGCAGGTACTCGCCCACGTCCGGCCCCAGGATGCTGACCATCAAGAGGGCGGCGGACGCGCCCCAATCGGCGGCCTCCTGAAGCATTTTGGGATGAATCACAAAGTCTTTTCGCAGCACCGGCACTTTCACGGCCAAATTGCCCAGCGCCGCCACCACTTGACGCAGCGCCTCGGCTGAACCGTCAAAGTGCCTCGGCTCGGTCAGTACGCTGAGGCAGCTGGCCCCACCGCGCACGTAGCTCAGGGCCGCCGCTGCCGGATCGAGCTTGGCAATCGCGCCCTGACTGGGGCTGGCTCCCTTGACTTCGGCGATCAGTTGCAGGCCCGCAGCTGCCAGAGCGGTGTGAAAGTGCCGGGCGCGTGGCCGGGCTGCGCCGAGCGTGAAGGACGCGCCCGCGTAATCTTGCGTGCGTTCCGAGACGATGCGGCCCAGCACGCCGGGAGCGGTGTAGGCCTTGGAGCGGGGAGAAGAGAGGTCAGCGGGCGTCATGAACGGAGTATAGGAGGTCGGCATCACCGCAGAAAAGCATTCGCGCCCTGTTCCAAGCTCTGCCGCCTCACCGTCTGCTAGGCTGGGGCGCATGACCGTGTTTCAACAAAAGCAGCTTCGGCCCAGTGACGGCCCCGTGCAGATCAGCGAAGAGCAGTTGATGGCCCGCGTACGCGAACTCGCTGCCCAGATTCGCCAAGACTACGCCGGACACAATCCGCACCTGATTTGTCTGCTCAACGGCGCGTTTCTCTTTCACGCCGACTTGGTGAGGCTGCTCGATATTCCGCTGACCATCGATTTTATGCAGACCAGCAGCTACGGCGACGCCAAGCAGAGCAGCGGCGAAGTCAAACTGGTCAAAGACCTCAGCTTCCCGATTTCGGGCCGCCACGTGCTGCTGGTCGAAGACATCATCGACACCGGCAGTACCATGGATTACATCCTGCGCTACCTCGGTGAGCGCGGCCCAGCGAGCCTGAAGGTCGCCTCGCTGCTGAGCAAACCCAGCCGCCGCAAAGTGGAAGTGCCGGTGGATTACCTCGGCTTTACCATCCCCGACGCCTTCGTGTTCGGCTACGGCCTAGACCGGGCGCAGCAAGACCGCAATTTGAGTTTCATCACCTCGCAGAAATAAGCGGCAGCTTGGCTCCCTCCGCCCGCCCAATTCCATTCCTTCACACTTTGAATCTGAGTGTGCTTGTATAAGATTTTGTAATGCAAGATTCTCAGAACCAAAGCTCATACATTCTGCGCGGCACGGCGGCGGGCGGCACGCTGCGGGTGGTTGCCATCGACGCCACTCAAATCGTGGAAGAAGCCCGTGTGCGTCACCACCTCAGCAAAACGGCGACGGCGGCGCTGGGCCGCGCCCTGAGCGCGTCGGCGCTGCTGGCCATCATTTTGGGCAAAAAAGTAGACAGCCGGGTCAACCTCCGCATTCAGGGTGACGGGCCGCTGGGGTGGCTGGTGGCCGAGGGCAGCGCCGACGGTTCGGTGCGCGGCTACGTGCGCGAGCCGGAAGCCGATCTGCCGCTGCGGGAGAGCGACGGCAAATTGGATGTCAGCGGTTTGGTCGGTACAAAAGGCGAACTGGCCGTCACCCGCCTCCTCGACAATGCCGAGCCGTGGACAGGCAGCGTGCAGCTCATTAGCGGCGAAATTGCTGAAGACGTGGCGTACTATCTGGCGTCCAGCGAACAAATTCCCAGCGCGGTGCAGCTCGGCGTCTACGAAGAAGGCGGGCGGGTGGCCAGAGCAGGCGGCCTGATCGTGCAGGCCATGCCGGGAGTGAGCGACGAAACCTTGCAGGCTTTAGAGCAAAACATCGCGGCGATGGGCAGTTTTACCGACAACCTGCGGCGCGTCTCGCTGTTGGAGGTCATGGAAAAGGCGACGGCGGGCCTGAATCTGGTGGCGGCTCCGCAGGCTCAAGCGGCCCGCTTTCAGTGCCGCTGCTCACGCGAACGGGCAGTGGCGTCACTGGCCTTTTTCGATATGAGCGAGCGCCAAAACATGATCGAAGACGGCGGACAAGAAGTGGTCTGTCACTGGTGCAACGAGCATTACCATTTTTCCGTCAGTGAAATTGCCGCGCTAGACGCCGCAGAAGTCCACGCGCGAGCTTAAATGTCAGCTCAGTCTCTAGGAGTTTAGTTTTCTGGGGTCAGCAGCATGTCGCGAGTGATGTGGCGGGCCAATTGCTGACCTTTATCCGGACAGATGCGCTAAACGGTGGCGGGCGTCACTTCATTTAATAAAGCGGGGAGTACAATCCAAGTATGACTCAAACCGATCAAACTCAAGCTGCTCAAGCCCAAGTGTTGGTGGCGCTGACCACCCCCGAAGAAGTCGACACCTTTTTGGCGCAGTACCCCCAGGCCGCCGTCTTCAAGGCCGGAACCTGCCACAAAACCATGCAGGGCTTTGGCGTCTTAGAAACCTACCTCGCCAAGCACGACCTTCCGGTGGGCTTTATTCGGGTGGTGGACTGGCGTCCGGCCAGCAACCATGTGGCCGACCTCAGCGGTATTCAGCACCAATCGCCGCAGTTTATTTTGTTTGATCAGGCCAAACCCACCTTTGAAGTCAACAACTGGGACATCAGCCCCGAGCAACTCGGGCCGGTTTTTGAAAGCAAGGTTCCCAAGCGGGACGGCGCGGCGGGGGTGGCCGAGGGCGCAGTGATCGAGGGTAACGTCGCGCCCTACAAGCACTTGATGCAGGACTATGTGGACGGCAAGTTGCCCGATTGGCAATTTCAGGAGCGCTACGTCAACATGTTCCGCGACGACGCCAGCCTGCGCAGCCAGCGCGAATTTGAACTGCTCTCCAAGCTGTTCGGCGACCCCGACGCTTATCACGGCGGCCTGCACCAACTCGGCGAGCCGCAGGCCAGAGGCGATCTCAAGGCCCGCGTTCAGGAATTGCTGAGCCAGCTTTAAGCCTTAACCAAGTTGTTTGCCCCGCCCAGCGCTTAAGCTGCTCGGCAGGGCTTTTTTGTGGAAAGCCAAGAAATATGGCATAAAAAAATCCGCCTTCGCGGGCGGCTGCTTTCTTTCGATTGATAGGGAAACTATAGCGCGGTATTGAGCCAAAGTCAAGTTTATGCACTGGGAGTTTGCTTGCTCCACCTCTCCGTTCTGTCCAAAGCAAAATGGGAGCGCTACACTCCTGCTATGGTATTAACTTCCGCTCAGCTCCGCGCCGCTGCTTTGGGTACGCTGGTCGCGCAGCCGAGCCTTCAGGCGGCACTTGACCGAATGGGCTTTTTGCAGGCCGACCCCATCCGTGCGCCTGCCCGCGCTCAAGACTTGACGCTGATGCAGCGGGTCTCGGGCTACCGAGCGGGCGATTTGGAGCGGCTTTATCCTGCGCTGGACGCTGAGGAAGACATGCTGCCCAATTACGGTTTCGTGCCGAGGCGGGTGCAGGCGCTACTGCATCCGCGCCGGGTGGGGGCGCTCAAAATAGAAACGCAAGCGCCGGGCCTGCTGGCCGAGGTGTTGGCGTTCGTGGAGGCGCACCCCAGCGCTGAAGTACATCCCCGAGAAGTGCAGGCAGCGTTCGGATCGGTGCGGGTCGGTAACGCTTGGGGCGGCCAGAGCAGCGCCAGCACCCGCGCCCTCGACGGCCTGCACTATCAGGGCCTGCTGAGAATCTCGCGGCGCGTTAGCGGTGTGCGGCTCTACAGCCCCGCGCCGCATTTGACTGAGCTGCGGGCCTCGCCCCAAGCCGAGAGCGAGCGTGCCCGCGCTGTCGTTCGTTTGCTGGCGCAGCTCTACGGGCCACTGCCGCAGACCAGCCTCAGTTATTTGCTCAGTCTTAGCGGCTACGGCCTGCCCCACCTGCGAACCGAACTGCGGGCGGCACTCAAATCGGCTCTGGATGAAGAACTGAGCAGCGCCAGCGTCGACGGCCTCAAGTACGTCTGGCTTGCCGGCACGGATTTAGAAGCGTGCGTGCCCAGCGGCGTGCGAATGGTCGGCCCGTTTGATCCGTTGGTGTGGGATCGCCGCCGCTTTGCCCACCTTCACGGCTGGACTTACAAGCTCGAAGCTTACACGCCGCCGGCCAAACGGGTGCTGGGCTATTACGCTCTGCCGCTGTTTTGGAATGAGCGGGCGGTGGGCTGGGCCAACCTCAAGGTGGAGCAAGGCGAACTGAAAAGTGAACTCCATTTCGTGAGCGGCGTGCGGCAAACGGCGGCGCTGAAAAGGGGAGTGGCGGCAGAGTTGGAGCGCTACCGGGCCTTTTTGGGTCTAGGAATGTAGAACCAAAAAGGAATTTTCATCAGCCATTTCAGCCTTCCGCTTTTTTGAAATACATCTGCGTGCTGGTGTGGCGCGATCCGTTCTTGGCGAAGACGCGGCGCATAGCGTGGTTGTCCGCTTCAGTGCCGCCGCCATGATGGCTGTACTGCTCTGCCGCCGCGCCCAGCAGATGAGCATGTAAGCGCGTTCCCAGACCTTGCCCACGTGCCTGAGACTGCACACCGATCAAGTTGATGCTGGCCCAGCTCGGGCGTCCGCTGGGGCCTACCGCGCCGAGAGCGGCCAGTGAGCCGCTGGCGTTCGGTAGGCCAATCAGCGTCCAGCCTTCAGCGAGCTTTAACTCTGCTTGTCCCAACACGCCGAGCAAGTCGCGGACATCGGGGTGATCAGCGTCCACCACCTGCGCCAGCGGATCGGGCGGGGAGGGGCGGGCAAATAGATCGGTTTCGTAGATCACCTGATAATCGTCTAGCAGCCACCCGGCAGCCTCCACTGGAGCTGGTTGGAGCGGCGCGAAAGTATCATCCAGCAAAAGGAGTTGCTGCGGGGCGGCCCGCTCATGAAGGGCGCGGGCTAGGGCAGTCACGGCTTCCGGCGACGTGTCTGCCCGGTAGGTCGGTATGAGGGGAATGCGGGAATTGCTTGGCAGAATTATGCTGCCCTCCACACCATGCTCCGAGCGCAGCAGCAAGGTCTGCTATAGGGTCAGCTGCCCACTGGCAAGGCGTTCTTTCAAAGCGGTCAGTCGCGTTGCGGCGTCCACTCGGTCGGGCAGCAGAGCCAGCAAATCCGGCAACGTCTCGAGGGTGGCGGGCTGAAGGGTGAATGTGTACAAGTCGAAACCTCCCCATTGTTTCACCTGTCAACTGGGGCCAAGCTGAGTGAGGTTGGCGGGAGTGTATCAGCAACAGAAGGTCTAGTTCTTTAACCCGCTTTTGACAGCATTTTGACGCCCTTCCCACTAGCCTGCGCCGTGAGGTGAGGGCGTGAACGCAGCTGTCTGGCCGTACTGGTCTTGGGTCTTGCCGATTTTGGGCGTCACGGCGCTGTGGGCCAGCGGCTCGGGCAAGCGCTGGGGCTGGTTGGTGGGGTTCACCGGTCAACTGCTGTGGGTGGTGTACGCCCTCGCCAGCCGTCAGTACGGTTTTTGCTGAGCGCCCTAGCTTTTGCCGCCATCTACGCCCGCAATTACTTGCACTGGCGCGGCGACATTCCCGCCCGGAGGCTGAGCGGCCAGCCCTGTTTAACTGCTCAACCTGCTGACTTGCCCGTCACCGCCGCCACGTCCTTAAAGCCCCCCACGAACAAAGCCACCCGCAACTCGTGAATGAACTTCTCCAGCCACGCCTCCACCGCTTCGGCGCTGACGAGGGCAGGCTCTAGGAGAGGCCGCGCCACCGCCACCACGTCTGCGCCGAGCATCAGGGCTTTGGCAGCGTCGAGTCCGCTGCGGATGCCGCCCGAAGCAATCAGCGGGATCTGCGGCGCGGCGGCGCGAACTTCACGCAGCGCCTGAGCCGTTGGAATGCCGATCTCGCACAAATCCGGCGTACGCACCTCGCCGCAGCGCACCAGTTCTTCTACCCTCGCCCAACTGGTGCCGCCCGCGCCCGCCACGTCCAGCGCCGCCAGTCCTGCGCCCAGCGCCATTCGGGCCACCTCGGCGCTCAGCCCGTGCCCGACTTCTTTGAGCAGCAGCGGATACGGCACGCCCCCCACCACCTCGCTCAGCCGCGCCGCGATTCCGGCCCAGTGGGTATCGCCGCCGAGTTGCAGGGCTTCTTGTAAGGGGTTGGCGTGAATGGCCAGTGCGTCCGCACCGATCAGCTCAATGGCACGCGTGATCTGATCCGCGCCGTAACCTTTAAGGAGTTGCGCCGCCCCCAAATTGCCGATCAGCAGGATGTCGGGGGCAAATGGCCGCACTTCAAAGCTGCTCAGCGCGGTGGGGTGTTCCAGCATCACCCGCTGACTGCCCAGCATCAGCCCGACGCCGAGGCGCTGTGCGGCCTGCGCCAGATGCCGGTTGATCAGCGCCGCTTTCTCGGCTCCGCCGGTCATCGCGCCGATCAGCAGGGGCGCTCGTAGGGCCTTCCCCAAAAAAGTAGTGGACAGGTCAACCGCGTTCATGTCCAGTTCCGGCAGCGCCCGATAAGGCCACACCACATTTTCTAGCCCGGTCGTGACCCGCTGATACTGGCTCTCTGGGCGCAGGCAGGCTTCGATGTGTCGCAGCTTGCGGGCTTCGAGGGTGCTCACTGGCTCGGCTCCGACTGGGCTGGCCTGAGCTGAACTTGCTCCGGTTCAATCCGGCGGGCAGATTTGATTGTGGGGAGCTGAACATCACGCCTCAGCAGCCAAGCGTGATCGGTGATCGGTGTGCCGAATGGGTTGTTGAGATCCGTGATGAGCATGGTCAGTTCTGGGCCCTCGTTGCCCCATTTGCCGCCGCAGCGCTTAAAAGTTCCGGAGAAGCTGCCCCGCCGTCCAATTGGCCGCCATAAGGTTCGCCTATCCTTAGCCCAAACACCCCGCTCAGCGCGGCTTGGACGCCCGAATGGCCTGCATCAAGCGCTGCAAGGCGTCGGCGACATGCACGGCTTCCTCGCGGACTTTAGGGTCTTTGCTCAGTGCGCCGAGGCGGGCGGTGGCCACTTTCGCCAGTTCCAGCACGGCGGCGGTGGGCAGCTTCAGCGGTTTACGGGTCATGCCCGCTATTTTGCCGCTAAATACATTGAGAAATGCGAGTCGTCCCCACCGTTGCTCCCGCGCTTCAAGTATAGGAACCAAAAAAACGCGCCCAAAGTTGGACGCGCTCATGGCGTTGGGCTTGCCCTCAGTGCGCTTGCTCGATCAGCCAGTAGGCCCCGTAAGGCTCCAGAGCGACTTCTTCATTGGTGAGGTTCCACTCATGCCCGCTGATGGCGTCGCGGGGATAAGCGCCGACCACCTCGCGCAGTACCCAGGCCGGCAGCGCCTGAAATTCATTTGTAAAGTTGTAGACGGCCAGCATGTTGCCTTGCGGATGGGTGCGGCGCAGCAGCAAGGTGTGCTCGTTGGGGCTTCTCATCACCCGCGACTCGATGCTGGCGTGCAGGTGCGGCAAGTGCTGGCGGGCCTGAATCAGGCTTCGCAGCGCGGCGTACATCTTTCCGGCGCTCGTCTGGGGGTCGCGGCGCTCCTCGGCCTTGTCCCAGTCCATCTGCGGACGGTGCATCCAGCGGTTGTCCAGGGCGTGTTCGGGGGCGCTCGCGTAGCTGTAATCGTTGGTTAGCGCTAGCTCGTCGCCCATATACAGCAGCGGCA
This sequence comes from Deinococcus psychrotolerans, assembly GCF_003860465.1. Classification (NCBI taxonomy): domain Bacteria; kingdom Thermotogati; phylum Deinococcota; class Deinococci; order Deinococcales; family Deinococcaceae; genus Deinococcus; species Deinococcus psychrotolerans. Next base: position 1,168,100 of record NZ_CP034183.1, on the reverse strand, counting down.
CGCCGCCGTAGCCGATGGTGACGGCGTGCAGCAGGCGCAGACGCCTCAGTGCCGATTCCACCTCGGCCCCGGTTTCAGCGGCTTCCAAGCCCGCCAAGCTGGCCGCTGAGCCGCTGATGCGCCTGTCTCCGGTGCGCGGATTGGCCTGAAAAACCTGCCCGCGTGCGAAGCTGCCCGGTGCCGCGCCGCTGTAAAAGTCGCTCAGGAAAGCGCGGTGGCCCCAGCCGACCGTTCCGGCCATGCCCGCGTCGTGGTCGCTGATGGCCCAGCCGATGTCGTCGTGGCAGCGCACATACATGCCCCAGGTGGTGTTGGTCGGTTTGGGCGGAAAGGCGAGTAGGGCCTGCTCAAACAGCCGGGTGCTGCGGCTCGCTAAGCTGCTCCAGAGCTGCACCATTAGCGAGTTGTGGTAAGCCATATCCGAGACTTTGCCGTGGTGGTCGCGCTGCCCCAAATAAGCGATCAGGTCGCCGGGAGCCACAATCGCCTCGGCCTTGAACGCCACCGCCGGGGCCACGATCCGGGCGGCGGCCCTGAGTGCGCGGGTCAGGTCATGCACTTCGGGCTGGTTTTGCGAGTCGGTCCACATCCGCTTCCAGATAAAAGCAATCGCGTCGAGTCTAAAGATTTCCACGCCCTGATTGGCCAGATGCAAGATGATGTCCACGAATTCCAAAAAGATGTTCGGGTTGGCCCAATTCAGGTCCCACTGGTAGCTGTTGAAAGTCGTCCAAACCCAACTGCGGGCCGCTGCGTTCCAGGTGAAATTGCCGGGCGCAAAGTCGGGAAAGACTTCGGGGAGGGTGCGCTCGTAAAGGTCGGGCTGCTCCCGGTTTGGGAACATCAAAAAGTAATCGCGGTAATTGCCGTAGCCCGCCTTGGCTTTCACGGCCCAGTCGTGTTCCTCGGCCACGTGGTTGATCACCAAGTCGAGTTCCAAGCTGATGCCCCTGGCCCGCAGCTCACCGGCCAGGGAGCGCAGATCCGCCATGCTGCCCAAATCTTCGCGCACCGCTTTGTAATCCTGCACGGCGTATCCACCGTCATTTTCTCCAGCTCTGGGCTTCAGGAGCGGCATCAGGTGCAGGTACTTGATGCCCAATTCTTCAAGGTAACTCAGGTGCTCGGAGACACCTTTCAGCGTTCCGGCGAAGCGGTCGGTGTAGGCCACGTAACCGATCATCTCCGGCGCTTGCAGCCAATCGGGGCGCAGCAAGCGGGCTTCGTCCAAGCGCCGGAGTTCGGTGGGGCGCTCGCCAAAAGAGCGTTTCAGCAGCGCTTCGAGGCGCGGCCAGATGGCGTCGACCTGATCGCCGTAGACCCGCCGCAAGCTGCCTTCGAGGTCACTGCGGTAGCGCTCCATGCGGATGTCAAAGGTTTGCTGTTCCGCTTCGCTGAGCACGGGCTGGGGGGTTGGACGCCCACTACCGGTCTCCTCAGCTTCTTGAGTGGGTTGCGGAGCTGCTTTTGCCTTGGCCTTTTTAGGCTTGGCTTTGGGCTTTTGCGGTTGGGCCTCTGCGGTCAGCGGGTCAGGGGAGAGGTCGCCCGTTGCTTCCTCAGGCTCAGGGAGAGCTTCGGTCAGAGGGAGCTCAGCAGTGGTGCGGCGCGGCTTGGCGGCTTTGGCCGGTGCCTTAACTTTCTTGGCTTTGACCGGCTTGGCTTGGGGAGTCACCTCGGAGGGCTGGGCTTCAAGCGTCGGCGTGGTCGCTGGCTGGTCGGCAGGAGTCGGAGCAGACAAAAGAGCATCGCGTTCAGGCGGCTTGGTCATTCTTCCAGCATAACGGCAGGCGGTGGGAACGGTTCCAATCTGAGCGGTGCGCCTTAAGTGTAGGCCGCTTCCCTGTTTCGCCTTTACCCACTGGGTCAGTGCCAAAGTCCTTAACCTGCTTTCACCTTGCCGTGTTCCGGGCGCTTGAGATTTGGCGCTAGGCTAGGGCGTCCCTCTTTTTGTTCTCTTCCATCCCGTCCGAGTTTTGGAGGCTTCATGAAACGAGTTCTGAGTGCAACCTTTGCCCTGAGCGCCGCCCTCGCCACTTCCACGGTGCTGGCCGCCGTCGTGGGCGGCAGCAGCACACCTGTCACCGCCGCGCCCAAGCCTGCTCCGATTATGGCGGCAGGAGGCGATTTCAGCCTGACCCGCGACGTGAGGCGCACGGTGCTGAGCAACGGCCTGACCGTGCTGACCAAAGAAGTGCGCGGCGCTCCGGTGGTCAGCGTGCAGGTCTTTTATAAAATCGGCTCGCGCAACGAAGCTCCCGGCGTCAACGGCATTGCCCACCAACTCGAACACTTGATGTTCAAGGGCACCACCGACAGGCCGGTGCAGTTTGGCCGCCTGCTCGGCGCACTCGGAGCCGATTTTAACGCCTTTACCTACTACGACCAGACCGCTTATCACGAAGTGGTGGAGCGCGAAAAAGCCGGCGCGGCGCTGCAACTCGAAGCCGACCGGATGGTCAACGCCAAAATCGATCCGGCGGCGCTGAACAGTGAGCGCAATGTGGTGCTCTCCGAAATTGAAGGCGACGAAAACGACCCGGCTTACCGCTTGGAAAGTGCCGTGCAGGCCGCCGCCTTTCCCGGTTCTCCTTATGGCCTGACGGTGGGCGGCACCCGCAAAGATATCGAGGGCTTTACCGCTGAGGAAGTGCGCTCGTATTACCAAAAATACTACTCGCCGGAATACGCCACCCTCATCGTGGTGGGTGATTTCAGCACCCCGCAGATGATGCAGCAAATCACGGCAGCGTTCAGCAAACTCGGCAAGGCGGGCACGGCTCCGGTGGCGTCCAGCGCTCCACTGGTGCCCGGTGGCAGCGAGGCCACCCTCGGCAAGACGCCGCCCAAAGCGCCGATTGTCCTCAAGGAAGCGGGCTCCACGCCGCTGCTCAACGCCGTTTATCCGCTGCCCGACGTGAACAGCCCCGACGCTCCGGCCCTCAAGGTGCTGGATTATGTGCTGCTGTCGGGGCGCACCAGCAAGCTGTATCAAGCGCTGTTCGAGTCGGGGTTGGCCGCAGACGGCGGAACCGCGCCGTATCAGTTTTTGCGCGGCGGCTGGTACTCGTTCAATTTCACGCCTACGCCCAATACCGAGCTGGCCAAGTTGGACGCCGCCCTGCTGTCCACGCTGGCGGATGTCCGCAACACCCCTGTCAGCGCCGAGGAAATTGCGCGGGCCAAAACCAGCATCAGCACCAGCACTCTGCTGGATACCCGCTCGATCGACGCGCAGGCCACCAGCCTCGGTATGGACGCCACCACCGCCGGCGATTACCAGTACACCGACAAATTCCTCTCGGCGCTGCAAAAAGTCACGCCTGCCGATGTGCAGCGGGTGGCCCAGAAGTACTTGCAAGAAGCCAGCCGCACAGTGGGTTACTTTGAGCCGACCAAAGCCGAAGCGGGTGCGGGCGGCGGCGCGAGTGCGGGCGGAGCTACCCAGGAAGCCTTCAACGCTGGGCCGCCGGTCGACCCCGCCGAAGTCGCCAAGTATTTGCCGGCCTTTGCGCCCTCGGGTCAGGCCCAAATCACTCTGCCGGAAAAAATCACCCTCGCCAACGGCATGACCGTGATGCTGCTGCGCGACACCTCCACGCCCACCGTCAGCTTGTCGGCCAGTGTCAAGGCGGGCCGCGAGTTCGACACCGACGCCAAAGCCGGACTGGTGGACTTGGTGGCGGGTAATCTGCTCTCCGGCACCAAATCCCGCGACGAACTGACGCTGGCCAAGCTGCTCGACGACGTGGGCGCTCAACTCGCTCCGGCGGCCAACCGCTTTGGGGTGCAAATCGGCGGGGCCAGCCGCGACAAGGATTTGCCGGTGCTGCTCACCGCGCTCTCCGACATCCTGCAAAACGCCACTTTCCCTGCCGATCAATTCAAGCGCTCACAGGCCCGCGCCGTGCAGGGAGCGGTGCAGGCCAACGACGACCCCGGTAGCGTCGCCATCAAAATTTTCCGCAAAACGCTGTATCCGGCGGGCAATCCCTGGCAGGTGTTCAGCAGCCCTGAGAGCATCGGCGCACTGACCCAGCAAGACGCCACCGCCTTTTACAAAACCTACTACCGCCCCGACGCCACGGTGCTGACTCTGGTGGGCAACTTCGATCCGTCGAGTGTCAAGACCCTGCTGAACCAGAAGTTTGGCAACTGGAAAGCGGCTGGCCCCGCGCCCAAAGTGGTGTACTCGGTCATCGGCAAACCTGCTGGCATCGTCACGGCGGGCGGCGACTTGCCCGGCAAAACGCAGTCGGTGACCTATCTGGGCTACCAGAGCATTGCCCGTTCCGACCCGCGCTACTACGCTTCGCTGGTGCTCAACGACGTGCTGGGCGGCAGTACCCTGTCCAGCCGCCTCGGCACCGAGCTGCGCGACAAAGAGGGGCTGACCTACGGTGTAAGCAGCGGCTTTGCGGCGCTTCAGCAGCCCGGCGCGTTCTCAATCTCGCTGCAAACCAATCCCAAAGACACCGGCAAGGCCATTCAGGGAGCGCTCAATATCCTCAGAGATATCCGCGACAACGGCCTGAGCACCACCGAAGTGGCCACTTCCAAAAACGGCTTGCTGAGCAGTTACATCGTCGGCCTGTCCAATCCCGCCGCGCTGGCCTCCACCTTCACCGGCCTCGTTTCAGACGGGTTGCCGCTGAGCGAACTGACCGACTATCAAGCCAAAATCAACGCGGTCACGCCCGCAGCGGTCAATCAGGCGGCCAAAGAGTTGCTCGACCCCGACAATATCGTGGAAGTCACGGCGGGGCCGGGGGCTGGGAAGTAACGCTCAATCTGCACTAGAAAAGTGAAAAAGCAGGCCACCCTCATCAAACGGGTGGCCTGCTTTTGTTGAGAGGTCAGCTTAAAAATTTGCAGCGCCGTGCGCCCCTCAGTACACCTTGAGCAACTGCGGCAGGTCGCTAGCCAATTCGCCGCTGCCCAGCGATTCGCTGTTGTAGACCCGCCGGAAGCGGCCCTGACGGTCGAGCACGGCCACCTGATCGCCGTGCAAGATATTGCCGCTGTCGGTGCGGGTGCTGAGAACGTAAAAGGCGTCGGCAGCGGCTTTGGCCTGCGCGGGCGTGCCGGTCAGGCCGCGAAAACTGGCGTCGAAGTTGTCGAGGTAATGGCGCATCACTTTGGGCGAGTCGTTCTGCGGATCGACGCTGATGAGTTCCACTTGGAGTTTGCGCTGCTGCTCGGGGCTGAGCTGTCCATACAGCTTGGAGAGCCGTCCCAGCGTCAGCGGGCAGACATCGGGGCAGCGGGTGAAGCCGAAAAAGACCAGCCGGACTTGCTCGGCGGGGCCGCCCAGATCGGCGGGCTGGCCGTTGTCGCCGAGCATTGGTATGGCTTTGATGCTCGGCGACGGGTCGAGGGCGGTGCCGCCCAGAGCTTCGGCAGTGTTGCCGCGCACGAGCAGCAAGCCGCCCAGCACAGCGGCGACGGAAAGGAGAGCAGCAGTTAACCACTTCATGAAGCCTTACTCTATGCCTGCGGCGTGGGATGGGTGTCCCCAGCGCTCCCGCTGCTCCTCCACAGTTTCAGTCGGCGGTTTCAGGGTAGCGCGTGACGACCAAACCGATGCGCAGCTTGGCCATCAACACCAGCAATTCCGGCGGAAAATAACTGGTTTGGGTTTCATCTTTTTTCCAGTGCAGCGGGCAGTCTTCGATACCGAAATCCAGCAAAATCGCTTCCACGCCCGGGCAATCGGCCAGCGCCGAGAGGGCCGCTTCGTGCCGCCGCAGGAAAAAAGTCGCGTCGCTGACTTGCTGCGCTGTCTTGCGGAACGAGGCTGCACTGGCCAGCGCCGCGAAGCCGGATTGCCCGTGCTTTGGGGAGGCTGCCTCGGTTTCGTCGGCGGATTTGGCGCTGATCCGGTCGCCGCGCCGCCAGACTTTCAGCGGTGAAAATCGGCTGCGCCGCAAAAAAGCGTCGACTTCAAATTCGGCTCCAACAGCCCTCAAGACACATGACACGCCCAGCAGTGTAGCGCCGAACATCTGCCACAACCCTGACTGGAGCAGACATCTCGGGCTTGTCTCTCGGTCAGTCTAAGGGCAAACTGGTCGTGCTCTTTTCATGCTTGACGATGATGGTGCTGTTGGTGTTTCTGACGCCCGGAATGGCCGCCAGCACGTCCACCAAAAAGCGCTGGTAAGCGTCCAGATCCGGTACGCAGACTTTTAAGAGAAAGTCGCTCTCGCCCAAGCAGAGGTAGCATTCCAGCACTTCGGGGCGGCGGCTCATGTGTTCGGCAAACGTCTGAAAGCCGGGCTTGGTTTGCTTGTCGAGGCTGACATTCACGAATACCGTCAAATCGCGGCCGACTTTTTTGGGGTCAAGCAGGGCCACGTAGCGCCGGATGATGCCTTCTTCCTCCAGCCTGCGTACCCGCCGCAGCGTGGGCGCGGGCGTCAGGCCCACCTCGTCGGCGAGTTCGGTGTTGGCGATGCGCCCGTCGCGCTGCAAAATACCCAAAATGCGGCGGTCTACGGCGTCGAGTTCGACTTGAGACATTTTTGAAGTCTAGCGCTTATTTTGGCGCAATGATATTGCCAGAACGTCTGATTTCTGGGCTATCTTCGGCAATCTTCGGAGCGCTGAGAAGATTAGTATAAGGGCGCATTCAAGTCGAAATCTGTAGAGCCACTGCTAAGGAGCGTCATGAAAATAGGTCTTCCCAAGGAAATTAAGGTTAAAGAAAACCGCGTGGCCCTCACCCCCGGCGGCGTGGGCATGCTGGTGCGGCGCGGCCACCAGGTCACCGTGGAGCGCGGCGCGGGCGTGGGCAGCGGTATCCAAGACCAAGACTACCGTGATGCGGGCGCGGAACTCGGCAGCGCGGCTGAAGCGTGGGCCGCCGAGATGGTGGTCAAAGTCAAGGAGCCAATTGAAGCCGAGTACGGCTACCTGCGCCCCGATTTGCTGCTGTTTACATACCTGCACCTTGCCGCTGACCGCGCCCTCACCGAAGCGCTGCTGTCTTCCGGCACCACCGGAATCGCTTATGAAACTGTGCAGAGCAGCGACGGCAGCTTGCCGCTGCTGACGCCGATGAGCGAAGTCGCCGGACGCCTCAGCGTTCAGGCTGGAGCCTACCACCTCCAAAAGCCGCAGGGCGGGCGCGGCGTGTTGCTCGGCGGCGTGCCGGGCGTGCAGGCGGGCCACGTGGTCATCATCGGCGGCGGCGTGGTTGGCACCAACGCGGCCAAAATGGCGATGGGACTCGGCGCGAAAGTCACCATTTTGGATGTCTCGCACCGCCGCCTAACCTACTTAGACGACGTGTTCTTCGGCAAACTCACCACCATGATGAGCAGTGAAGCCAATATCCGCGCCCTGCTGCCCGAAACCGATTTGCTGATCGGCGGGGTGCTGATTCCCGGTGCCCGCGCTCCGCACCTCGTCACCCGCGACATGTTGCCGCTGATGCAAGAAGGCAGCGTCATTGTGGACGTGGCCGTCGATCAGGGCGGCTGTGTGGAAACCATTCGCCCCACCACTTACGACGATCCGGTGTACTTGGTAGAAGGCATCATTCACTACGGCGTGGCCAACATGCCCGGCGGCGTGCCGCGCACCAGCACCTTCGCGCTGACCAACCAGACTTTGCCGTTTGCGCTGCAACTGGCCGATCACGGCGTGAGTGCGCTGCTGGGCAACGAAGCCCTGAAAAAAGGCCTGAACACCATGAACGGCAAGCTGACTTTTCAGGGCGTGGCCGACGCGTTGGAATTGCCGTACACCCCACCGGAAGACGCGCTGCGGATGCCGGCCAACTCGGCTTGATTCTTTTTTAAATCCTCCGACTTTTTCTTCTAAATCGTTTTCATAAACCGTGCGCCGCCCAATTTTACGGGCGGCGCACGGTTGCCTTCTCATTCTTTTTGTTTTTCCAGCAAGCTCTGGAGCTGTCCGAAAGCGGCCACCACACGCGGAAAGCCCAGGTACGGAATCATAAACAGCAGCGCTTCACGCACTTCGGTTTCACTCGCCCCGGCCCGCAACGCGCCGCGCAGATGGGTTTTGAGTTCGCTCTGTGCGCCCAGACCAATCAGCAGGGAGCAGGCCAGCAGCTCTTTGGTCTTGAGATCGAGTCCGGCCCGCTGATACACCGTGTCGTAGGCAAATTCGCGGACATAGCGGGCCAAGTCGGGATCGAGCCCCTCTAAACGCTCCTGAATGCGGTCGTGCTGCTCACCGAAGATGAGGTGCCGGGCCAATGGAATGCCAGTTTCGAGCGTTTCAAGTTCCGTTTGATCCGGTTCAGTCATACCGTCAGTATAAAAAACGCCCCGCCTTCCAGCAAAAAAGGAAGGCGGGCGAGCGAAGAACGCCTCTATTTTTTGAGTGCTTTTTGAGCTGCCGCTGTCAGGTCTGTGGTTTGGCTGTTGGCATAGATGATGACGCCGCTGGCCGCCGCCTTACGCTTATCGAGCACCACCGTGTAGCCCTGCGCTTTGGCCGCCGCCGCCACCGCCGCGTTCACCGCCGGGGCAATCGGGGCGAAGGCTTTTTGGCGCTGAGCATCGTAGGTTTTGCTGGCGGTTTGGTAAGTGGTTTGGGCTTTGCTGAGCGCCTGCACATCGGCGGCGCTGGCTTTGCCGCTGCTGATCTTGTTTTGCAGCGTTTGAATGGTCTTGACCTGAATCGCCAGGGCCGAGTCGGCTTTTTTGTTGATGGCCGTAAAATCCGCGCTGCCTTTGCTGCTGGCAATCACTTGCTGCACGTCAACCAGCCCCAACTTGCCCGCTTTGATGGTGGCCGCGCCCGCCAGTCCGGTAATGAGGACGGCGGCCAGCATGGTGGTTTGTTTGGCGCTCAAATTCAACTCTACCTTCACGTCTCATCTCCCTGCTCTGAATAGTGGATAGAAAGCTCAGCAACTTCTCCACCCAAAAGGCGGCTCAAACACTGTTTGTCGGGCCGCCCTTTGGGTGGTTGGAACATTAAAGTGCTGAATGGAAGTCGAACCCGGCTGGGCTGCGCGGCCTTACTTCTTGGCGACTATGGTCTTGACCGCGTCGGTCAAATCGGTGCTGGGATCGGCGAAAACCACCAAGCCCTGAGCCGTCGCCGCGTCCATCACCACGGCCACGCCGTTGGCTTTGGCAGCCGTGCTCACGGCGGTGTCGACCGCTTCGGTAATGGGCTTGACTTTAACCTGAATTTGGTTGTCGTAGTCTTTGGCTTTGCTGCTGATGGTGGCGCTGAGCTGGGCCAGCTTGTCTTTGTCGGCGGCGCTGATTTTGCTTCCCTGGGCCTGAAGCGCCTGAATCTGGTCGCTCAGCGGCTTGAGTTCGGCGTCGGCCTTGGCTTTGAGCGCCACTACGGCGGCGTTATCGGGGTGGGCCTTGAGGACTTGCGACACATCGACAAAAGCGATTTTTTGCGGCGCAGTTTGGGCGTGGGGCGTGAGGCTGCCGAGAGCGAAACCGCCGACAAGGAGGGCGGGAGCGAGCAGACTGAGCTTGAGGGTGCGCTTCATGAACAGCAAGCTAGCATGGTCATTTTTGAGCTTCGTGAAGGTGTTAGTCAGCCCAGCGTCACTCGATCGGCCCGCCCTCTAGAATGCTGGGTATGTTGGTGCGCGATTGGATGACCCCCGACCCCTTCACCGTGCTGCCCACCACCCCGGTGATGGAAGCCCTCAATTCGCTGAGCCAGCGCGGCTTTCGGCGGCTGCCGGTGGTGGATGAAAGCGGCGGTCTGATCGGCATCACCACCCGCAAAGACCTCAGGGACGCGGTGCCCAGCAAGGCCGCCACCCTCAGCATTTGGGAGATCAATTTTTTGCTCAGCAAACTGACGGTAGGCGAGATGATGGCCAAGCCCGTTTTGACGGCCCAAGTCGGCGAATATATGGAAGACGCCGCCCTGCGGATGCGTCAGTGCGGCGTCGGCGGCTTGCCCGTCTTGGACGACCGGCAGCGGCTGTGCGGCATCCTGACGGTGGGCGACGTGCTCGAGGCCTTTACTCACACGCTCGGCCAAGACGAAGGCGGTCAGCGGCTGTATTTGCGCTTACCGGACGTGCCCGGCAGTTTGGAGCAGGCTGCCCGGGCGGTGCAGCCCAGCAACATCATCTCGCTGGCCACCAGTGGAGCCGCACAGGGCCAGCGCGAATTTGTGATGCGGGTGGTGGGTGAAGCAGCCAGCAGTGCGGGCCAGCGCCTGCGGGATGCAGGCTTTGAGGTGGAGTGAGGGCCGCAGCTTGTGGGACAATGGCGAGGTCAATTGATCTCGCCATTGTCTTACACTGCCCATCCATCAAACGCTGTATTCAATTGAGGTTTATTCTTTTTGTACGTCCTTACTCTTTTTTGCCCGCCCCTGATGCTGCTCTGCCAGATGCACGTAGCCTTCGATCAAATGCACGATCACCGGATTATGGGTGTGAACGCCGTGCGCCTCACCGATTTCGCCGTCTTCAATGAAGTGGGCGATGATGGCCGCTTCACCGTCGCGGGCCAGCAAGAAGGCGCTCTGCCCGGCAGCGGCCACGCTCGGCAGGCCCACCAGTGACGCTTGACTGACCTTGACACCGCGCGGAGTCAGGCGCTCTAAACGCTCCAGCAGCGCCGCGCTGCCCGCCATGATGACGCTGGCGCGGGCGTTGAGGGTCAGGTCTTCGCAGATGGCGGTAATCGCCGCTTCGCCGTAGAGGTGATAGACCGCTTCGGGGGCGGGGTCGGGCGCGAGGCGCGAGAGGTCGCGGTCGAGTGCGCCGAGCCGGTCATCAAACGAGCGGCGGGCGCGGGCCAGATACTCGCGGGCCGAGAGGGGCGCGTATTCCAGCGGGTTTTGCCCGACTTTGGTGGCCAGGCCGCGCCCTTCTAAGCGCTCCAAGGTTTCGTAAATCTTGGGCCTCGGAATACCGGCCTGCCGGGCCACGCGGGCAGGCACCGCCCGGCCAAGCGCCAGCAGCGCAGTGTAGGCGCGGGCCTCGTATTCGGTCAGGCCCAACGCTTGCAAGTGAATAACGGCGCTCATGTGCCGCTCAGTGTACGTGATTTTGCGCCGCACAGCAGCGGGCCGCTCAAAATGAAGCGCCGCCCCGTGATGTGGGGGCGGCGCTTATTGCTGGGCTGAGCTTGATGGAGAGGAAAAGAGCCAAATAAAGATTTTCTCTGGGCTCTCTTCTTTACTTAAACTGCTTGAGTGCCGCTGCCAGTTCGGCATCCTTGGCCGGATCGACCACCGCCACGCCCTGATCGGCGCTGCGGGTCTGCGGAGCAGGCGGGGCGATGTAGGTAAACTTGCCGTCTTTGTCGGCCACCACGTCCACCGGCTTGCCGCTGACATTCAGCGTCAGCTTGGTGCCGGCCTTGACGCCACTGCCAGTAAAGTTGAGCGGAATGGGGCGGCGGTTGTCGTCCACTTTGATGTCCGGCGTGATGCCTTTTTTCTGAATCTGGCGGCCATTGGGGGTCAGCCACTCGTTGGCCACGATCCTGACCTCCGCGCCGTTGACCAGTTGCACCGGGGTCTGGGCCACGCCCTTGCCGAAGCTGGTTTCACCGACGATGGTGGCCCGCTTGGTGTCCTGCAAGGCTCCGGCCACGATCTCACTGGCCGAGGCGCTGTTTTTGTTGATCAGCAGCACCAGTTGGCCGGTGTAATCGGTGGACTGGGCCTTGGCCGTGTCGTAGACGGTGGTTTTGCCTTTGCTGTCACGCAGCGAGACAATCGGGCCTTTTTGCAGGAACTGGTCGGCCACGAACACGCCCGACGAGAGCAGCCCGCCGCCGTTGTCGCGCAAATCGAGAATCAGTTTCTTGACGCCTTTTTTATTCATGCTCTGCACCGCTGCCGAGAACTGCTCGTTGACCTTCTCGCTGAAAAAGGTGTTGAGCGCGATGTAGCCGACGTTGTTCGGCAGCATGGTCTGCTCCACGCTGATAATCGTGACCGGCTGACGCTCCAGCGCCACGGCGTAAGTGGATTTGCCGCGCCCGAAGGTGATGTTGACTTTGGTGCCCTTTTCGCCGCGTACCAGCCTGACCACATCGTTGAGGCTCATGGCCGTCACGTCTTTGTCGCCAATTTTGAGGAAGATGTCGCCGGTCTGCACCCCGCCCTGAATGGCCGATCCGGTTTTGAAGACGGTATCAACTTTGGCTCCGGTGCCGTCGGTGTTGGCGGCCGTCAGCTGAATGCCGATCCCAAAAAACTCGCCGCTGAGGTTTTCCTGACTGGTCTTGTTGTCCTGCGGCTCTTCGTAGTAGGTAAATTCATCGTTCAGCGAGGCGATCATGCCTTTGATGGCTCCGCTCATCAGTTTGCCGTCGTCCAGCGGCCTGAGATACAGCTGGTGGAGTGCGCCAAACAGTTGCACGAAGGCTTTGCCGTCGGTGGTTTTGGTAATGTCGGCGGTGGTGTAGGTCGCAAACTGCGCGTAGCCCACGGCGGCGGTGGCGGCAAGTGCGCCTGAGACGAGTAAAATTCGTTTTCTCACCCACTCAGCATAGCGGCGGCAGGTGAAGTTTGGCTAAGCTAAAGGTGACATTGATGCTGGGTTTGGAGGGGCTCTGTAGCCTGCACTGGTATTGGCGGCGCGGCTGCCCGGCGCTCTCATGAGCCGCGTTTCGGTCACATTCATCTGCTCTTAAGCTATGCTGGGCGCGTTTATGATCCTTCCTCCACTCAAGTGCTTCACGCCTGACTTCACCGCTGGGCGGCCCGTTTTCCGATGATTGAATTTCGCAGCGTCAGTTTGGAATACCCCGTGACCCGCACGCTGGCGCTCGACGACGTGCACCTGTTTGTGGGCAAAGGTGAGTTCGTCTATCTGGTCGGGCAAAGCGGCGCGGGCAAGAGCAGCTTTATGAACCTGATTATCAAGCGCCATTTGCCCACACGCGGCGAGGTCTTGGTGGCGGGCGAGGCCCTCAACCGCTACAAGGGCGGGCGTACCTCCACCCTGCGCCGCCGTATCGGGATGGTCTTCCAAGACAATTTGCTGCTGCCGCATCTGAGCGCCCAAGACAACGTGGCGTTCGCCCTGCGCGTCACCGGAGTGCCGAGGCGCGAGTGGGCCACGCGGGTCGGCGGAGCGCTCAGGACGGTGGGTCTTGAACACAAAAAGCACGCCCTGCCGGTGCAACTCTCGCAAGGTGAGCAGCAGCGCGTCGCGATTGCCCGCGCCATTGTCGGCGACCCGCCGCTGCTCTTGGCCGACGAGCCCACCGGCAACCTCGACCCCGACAACAGCCGTGAAGTGCTCAAGGTCTTGCAAAATGTCAATTTGCGCGGCACGACGGTGCTGGTCGCCACCCACGCCCGCGACCTCGTGGAAACTTTTCGCCACCGCACCCTGACCCTGCGCAGAGGCAAACTGGTGCGTGACGACCCTTACGGCGGCTACGCGCTATGAGCTTTCATTTGCGCGAGGCCCTGCTGCAAATGCGCGGCAACTTCACCGCCACCCTCTCCACCCTGATCACCATGACCCTGACGCTGCTGATGCTGGGCTTCGTGGTGCTGCTGACCCTCAACGTCGACCGCACGCTGGCACAGCTCGAATCGCAAGTGGAAATCGCCGCCTTCCTGAGTGACGGAGCCGACACCGCCGCGCTGACCAAAGCCGTGCGCGATCAGCCGCAAGTCACCGAGGTGCAGCTCGTCAGCAAAGCCAAAGTGCTGAGCGAAATGAGCCGCGACTACCCGTATGCGGAGGAAGCCGCGACGCTGGCGGGCAATCCATTTCCCGATACCTTGCGGCTCCGGGTTGCCCGAGTCGAAGACTCGCGGGCGGTGGCCGAGCAAGTTCGCGCTCTGCCGGGGGTCGTGGACGTGGAATACGGCGCGGGTTACGTGGATCAAACGGTCAAGACGCTCAGCGCCGTGCGCGGGGCTGGATACACCTTGGTGGGCCTGCTGCTGATCGGTACCCTTTTCAATATCCTCAGCGCCGTGCGGGTCGCCATCTATGCCCGCCGCAGCGAAATCTTCGTGATGCGCCTCTTGGGAGCCACCCGCGCTTTCATCCGCGCTCCGCACTTGATCGAGGGCGTGCTGCTGGGCTTGCTGGCGGGCCTAATCGCCTCGGCGCTGCTGGCCCCCAGCTACTTGCAACTTTCTCTGCGGGTGCAGGAGCTGGTGCCGGTGCTGCCGATCATCACCGATCTGCCCACCGTTTCGCCGGTGCTGATCGGCCTGCTGCTGCTGGGCGTGCTGGTCGGGCTGGCAGGCAGCGTGTTTGCCACGCAGCGCTACCTGCGGGAATTGGAATGAGCAACCGGCCCGCCGCCTTTGCTGCGCTGCTGACTGGCTTGGTTTTGGTCCAAGCTGGGCTGAGTCAGGGCACGGCAAAGAACAGTCCGGCGGCGAAAAACAGCCTCGGTTCGCCTGCTGCTGTCCAGCCGTCACCGCTACTCTCTGTCCAGCCGCTGCCTACCCTGCCCGATCCCTACAACTTGGGCCTGTCCACCACCAGCCAAAAGTTGCAGCGTCTTCAGCAGCAGCTTTCCGGCCAAAAGCAGCTCAGCGCCGATCAGAAAAAGCAGCTCGAAAGCCTGCGCCAAAACATCGCCTCGCTCAGCGCTCAGCAAAAAGACGTGCTGGGCCAAATTGACCGCCTAGAAAACCAAATCGCGGGGCTGCAAAACCAGAAACTCAAGCTGGAACAAACCATCCGGGCGGCCATTGCTGACTTGACGCAAACCAAAACGCAGGTTTCGCGGACTTCTGGGCAGGTGGCCCGCTTGCAAGCCGATGTGCGCCAGCTCCTTGAGCTGCTTTACCGCGAGCGCAGCGGCCAGTATTTGCGTTTGATCAACCAAGCCAACAGCTTGTCAGATCTGGTGATTCGCGCCCGTTACGCCAATATGAGCGGCCAGCACAACGTGGCAGTAATTGAAGAACTCAGAAGCCAGCGCCTGAGCCTGCAAGCCCAGCAAGCCCAGCAAACCGCCCAAACCGCCCAACTGCAAGATTTACGCGCTCAGCAACTCGCTCAGCTCACCAAGTTGCGTGACGCCCGGAACCAGCAGCAAGCTCTGGTGGCGCGGCTGCAACAAACGCAGGCGGGCAAGCAGGCGCTGGCGCTGCAAACGCAGGCCCAACAAGCCCTCACCGCCCAGAGCATCAACAGTTTGGTGGGCAACATCGTCTCGGAGCGCAGCCGCATCGAGCAAGATCGGCGGCGGCGCATCGAAGCCGAGCGCGTGCGCCGCGCCGAGGAGCTGCGCCGCATCCGTGAAGCGCAGGAACGTGCCCGTCAGGAAGCCGCCCGCCTCGCCGCTATCCGTGAAGCCCAGAGGCAAGAAGCCCTGCGCCAAGCTGCTCTCCAGCGTGCCCAGGCCCAAGCGGCGGCGCAGGCCTCAGCCGCCGCCGAGCAGCGGGCCAGTCAGCAGCGGGCGGCGGCCAACGCGCAGGAGCAAGCCAGCCTGCGAACCCGGGCCAGCCAGATTCAGGCGCAGCAGCAGCAGGCCAGTATTGAACTCGCGCCGCTGCCGCCCGCCAGTGGGCCGCTGGGCTTTCCGCTTCCGGGCGGGGTCGTGGTGGCCAACTTCTCCGCCTCGGTGCCGTGGACAGTCATCAGCGCTCCGGAAGGCAGTCAGGCGGTGGCGGCGCAGGGCGGCAACGTGCTGGCCGTTACCAATTACGCCAGCCTCGGCTGGGTGGTGCTGATCGAGCACAGTGCCAGCTTGGCCACCGCTTACATCGGCCTCGACGCTCCCAGCGTGGACGTTGGCGCGAGGGTCGTGCGCGGGCAAGCACTGGGCACCATCGGCGGATCGCCGGTTTTCGGCGCGGGCCGGATGGCCTTTCAGGTCAACCGCATCGCCGCAGACAACAGCCGTCAGGCCGTGCCGCCAACGTTCTGAAAAAGTTTACGCCTGGATTCTCCGCTCAGCTTTTTGTGCCCACATGGATGGCCGCGATGCCCCCGCTGAGCAGGCGGTAGTGTACCCGGAAGCCGGTGGCATGCATCAGCCGCGCCAAGTGGGGCGGGTCGGGAAAAGCCAGTACGCTTTCGGGCAAGTAGGTGTACGCGCCGCCGTTGCCGCTGACCACTGCTCCGATGCGCGGCAAGATGTGCTGGAAGTAAAAGCGGAAAGCCGATCCGAACAGCCCCTCGGCAGGTGGCGGAAACTCCAGAATCACCAATCTGCCGCCGGGCTTAAGAACCCGCCAAAACTCCGCGAGGCCGCGCTGATAATCGGCGAAGTTGCGGAAGCCGAAGGCGCAGGTCAGGCTCTCGAAGCTGGCATCGGGGTAGGGGAGATGGAGAGCGTCACCTTCCTCAAAGTGGATCTCGAGGTGCTGGCTGCCCGCTTTTTTGCGTCCGATCTCCAGCATTTGCGGCACGAAATCTGAGGCGATCACCTCGGTGTGCGGCGAGCGGCGCTTGAGCTCCAAGGCGAAGTCGCCGGTTCCGGTGGCCACGTCGAGCAGCCGCGCCGGACGGAGCAGCAAAGCCTCGCTGGCCGCCGCCCGCCGCCAGCTTTTGTCGACGCCCAAACTCAGCACGCGGTTGAGCAGGTCGTAGCGCGGAGCGATGTCGGCAAACATCCGCTGCACGTCGGCGGCTTTGTCCTGCTTGTCACCGACAAGGGGGATTTCGGTGTTCGGGCGGTTGGGGCGTAAGCGGGCCGCAGCGAAGTCGGAGTCAGCAGGCGTCATGGCCGCATGATAGCGGGCGGCCACCGGGCAGCACCGGCTGATCTACAGCAAAGCCCGGTTCGTGTGCAAGTTGTGTAACGCTCGGCGGGGGGGCAGCCTCAATCCGTACTAGACTGCTCTCTGAGTCCGGTTCCCTTTTTCTTTGGACTCGCTTTTCTCAAACCAGTTTAAGGCGCTCTTTGCCGGAGCTGACCGCTTGTTCAGGGAAGGCAGCAGTGAGAAGCGCCGCAGGAATGTCTTCGGTGGGTTTGTCCACTTCGCCGCTCAAATTTCGCTTCTTTCCACTCATGACTTCGTTAAAAGAGGGGTCGGTGGGCCGCGCAGTTGAATGCAGGAGGAAGGCCGAAAAACCCGCCGCAAGGCAGCAAGGCAAAATCCCAAAGGAGCCAGTATGACCTTGATGTATGTCATTCTCGGTGTCTTGGTGGGTTTGTTTGGCGGCTACGTGATTGGATTTCCGCGTGGTCGGCAGCAGCGTCAGGCGCTTGATAACAGCGCCGTGCAAGAAGCCAAGGTAGAGGCCGAGCGCGTTCGCAGCGCGACACTGGCCGAAACCGGACGCCTGCGCCAAGACGCCGAG
This sequence comes from Deinococcus psychrotolerans, assembly GCF_003860465.1. Taxonomy (NCBI): domain Bacteria; kingdom Thermotogati; phylum Deinococcota; class Deinococci; order Deinococcales; family Deinococcaceae; genus Deinococcus; species Deinococcus psychrotolerans. Next base: position 1,150,888 of record NZ_CP034183.1, on the reverse strand, counting down.
GCCGAGGCCGCCCGCAGCCGACAAGACGCCGAGCGCCAGCGCAGCGACGCCAGCAAAGACGCCAGCAAACTCGTTCAAGACGCCTCTGACCGCGCCGCGCAGATGGTGGCTCAGGCCACGACCCAGCGCGATCAACTCATTCAGGACGCCGCCCGCGAGCGTGAAAGCCTCAAAGTCGAGCGGGCCGACACCCGCCGCGAGCGCGAGGACTTGGGCCGCGAAATCGAGCGGCTCAACCGCCGCGCCGAGCAACTCGACGCACGCGGCGACAAACTCGATCAGCACGAAGAGCGGCTCGAACACCACCAGCAGCGCCTCGACGCCGACGAAGCGGCCCTCCAAGACAAAATCAGGCACGCCGAGCTCAAGCTCTACGAGGTCGCGGGTCTCAGCGAGGAGCAGGCCAGAGAGCAAATTCTCACGCACCTCGACGCAGAGTTGGAAGAAGAAAAAGCCATCCGGGTCAAGGCCATGACCGAGCGGGCCAGCTTGGACGCCAAGCGCACCGCCCGCCACGTCATCGCGCAGGCCATTCAGCGCAGCGCCTCCGAGACTTCGGCGGCCATGAGCGTCAGTGTGGTGCCGATTCCGTCAGACGCCATGAAGGGCCGCATCATCGGGCGCGAAGGACGCAATATTCGCGCCTTTGAAAGTCTGACCGGCGTAGACCTGATCATTGACGACACCCCCGAAGCGGTGATTCTCAGTTCGTTCAACCCGGTGCGCCGCGAAGTCGCCAAGCACGTCCTCGAAGGCTTGGTGCAAGACGGGCGGATTCACCCGACCCGTATTGAAGAGATGGTGCATAAAGCTCAAGATGAAATGAAAGCCTTTATTCACACCCAAGGCGAAGAAGCGGCCATCGAAGCGGGTGTGGTCGGCCTCAAGCCCGGCATCATGCAGCTGCTCGGGCGGATGTATTTCCGCACCAGTTATGGCCAGAATGTGCTGAAGCACTCGGTGCAGGTGGCGCACCTGACCGGCATCATGGCTGCCGAGCTGGGCTTAGACGCGGCCCTGGCCCGCCGCGCCGGACTGATGCACGATGTGGGCAAAAGCATCGACCGCGAGATCGAGGGCACCCACGTCGAGATCGGCGTCAACTTGGGTCGCCGATTCTCGGAGCCTTTGGAAGTCATCGACGCGATTGCCCACCACCACGACCCGGAAAACGGCGAGACGCTTTATTCGGTGCTCGTCGCCGCCGCCGACGCCATCAGCGCGGCCCGGCCCGGTGCGAGGCGCGAGGAGTTGGAGAGCTACATCAAGCGGCTTGAAGCCTTGGAGCAGATCGCCGTGTCGTTTCCCGGAGTCAATTCCGCCTACGCCATTCAAGCTGGGCGTGAGGTGCGCGTGATCGTCGAACCAGACCGCGTGTCGGATGCCCAAGCCGTCTTGCTGGCCCGCGAGATTGCCGGGCGGGTCGAGCAGGATATGGAATATCCAGGTCAAGTTCAGGTGACGGTGGTCAGAGAATTGCGGGCCACTGAGTACGCCAAATAAGCTCAAAATAAATGAGCTTGACCAGCAGAGCCTGCCACCTCGGTAGGCTCTTTTGCTGCGTTGGACTTATTTATTTTGAGTATCGCACTCATCATACTCAAGTGAGTATCTTGCTACTCTAAAGGCGTGCTGAGCCAAGAGGAGAAGCGGCAAATTCTAGCGGAGGAAACGGCCTTGGCTGACGCCGAGCGGTCTGAGCAGCGGCGCGTGGCCCACCAGCAAGCACAGGCGGCTTACCGCGCCGAAGTGCGGGCGGCTCAGCGGGCAGGGCCGACGCGCTGGGGCTGGCTGCTGGCGGGGCTGGTCGTGTGGGCGGGAGCATCAGCAGTCTTCTTGGTCTTTCGGCAACCCGCTGCCCCCGATGATCTGTCGGGCGGCGTCGCCTCCAGCGCCTTGATTGAGCGCTGCAAACACGAGTTGCTCAACCAACTCGGCCAACTCGCCGCCCAGTTTCCCGCCGACGCCGAAGCAGCCCAGCAAATCACCGCCAACACCGACGGCAAACGCTGGGACGGCTGGGTGGAGTCCAGCTCCAATTTCTCTGGCCGCGCCGAGTTCAGTTGTCAGTACAACCCACCCACCGACACGGTAGAAGCCCAAATCATTCGCTAGCAGTTAGCCACAGTCCACTTTCTGAACACCGAGGAGTGCCATGAATAAACCCGCTCGTCTTTGGCTGGCCCCGTTGCTGCTCACGCTCCTGCCTAACTCGGCCCAAGCCGCCACCTTCACGGTGCCCCGCGAAAAAATCAGCTTGGTGTGTACCGACAGCTATTTCAAGGCAATTCGGGTGGATTTCGTGCTGCCCGACGAACAGTACAGCCAGTGTAAATTGCTGCTGCCGCTGGCGCTGCGTGAGCGCTGGCCGGGCCGCAGAACTTTTTTTGTGATTCCCCGCGTCTCGGCCAGTTTGTTTGTCAAGGAAGCGGGCGTGAAGGACGGCGGCAAAACCCAGTGGCTGCCGCTCGCGCCGCTGGTCAATCCTGGCGCTGACCCGCTGCATTTGGCCGTGGATTCAAAAGGCTACGGCCACCTCGAATTGGTGGCCAAGTTCGGCAAGCTCTCCAATCTGGCCGGTGAGAAGGTGCCTGATACCCTCGGCGCAGGCGGCAAGCTGACCGTCTGCGCCGCGCCCATCTACGCGGGTGAAGCGGCCTGCGCCACCTTTGATCTCACCGCCCGTTTCAAAGTCTACAAGCGCTGAACTGCCCAACCACTGCCCAAATACTCCTCTTACTCAGTTGCTGGTAGTGGTGTCGGTATCATTGCCCGCAACCAGCACCGGGGCGGTTTTGATGGTCTGGGCGGCGGCACTAAGCAAGGTATCGCTGCCTCTACTCAGCGCCGTGAGATCAGTGCTGCCGCTCACATCAGGCTTGACCCGCACTGGATACGGCGTGCCGTCGGGCTTGGTGTAGTTGAGGATGGTCAGTTGCAGGCCCGCGCCGCTGCCCAAAGGAAAAACGCGGGTGGCGGTGTTGCCCACGCCCGCCGTCGCTTCACCGATGATGGTGGCCCGCTTGGCGTACTGCATCTCGTAAGCAAAAAATTCGCTGCACGACGCGCTGCCGCTGTCGACCATCACGGTCAGCGGGCCAGTCCACAGCGCCGGACTCTGCACGCTGCTGCGGATGCGGCCGTCGTCTAGGCGTGCTCCGCCGCGCACCACCGTGCGGCTCGAACCCTGCGCCAGCTTGGCGAGGCGGGTAAAGGTCGGGACGAAGGCGCTCACCGAGCCGTCGCACTCACTGAGGTCGCCTCCAGTGTTGCCGCGCAAATCCACGATGATTCCGGCTGCTTTTTTGGCCTGCGCCGCCCGCACCTCGTCGTGAACGGTCTGGGCCACGTTGCCGCCCGACAAAAAGGTGGGAATTCTCAGCAGGGCGATCTGGCCGCTTTGGCCTTCTGGAGCGGGCAGGTAGCTCAGGCGCGGCAAATCGCGTGAGCTGCTTTCACGCGAGGTCAGCGTAACGGTCACCGGCTGGCCCAGCCGCTCCAGGTTCAGGGTGGTCGGCTTGCCCGCTTCCTTGGCGGCTTTCAGGCCCGCGAAGGTGTACGGCTGACCGTCGATGGTCTTGAGCACGTCGCCGCGCATCAGGCCCGCGTCCTGGCTGGCGCTGCCAGGAATCACGTCCAGCACCAAGCGGCTCTCGCCGTCGAGGGTGGCCAGACGCACCCCGAACTGCAAGCGGTTGCCGCCGGTCGCGCTGGTCACGAAGTCACCGAAGTCTTCGGGGGTTTCAAAAAAGCTGTGTTCGTCGCCCAGTGCATTGACTTCTGCCGACAGCACCGGAAAGGCTTTCTCGGCAGCGCAGCTTCGCGGATCAGGAGCGCAGACGGCTTCCAAGCGCAGCTGGTACTCGGCAGTGAGGGCCGGGCGGTCTACGGTGCTGAGGCCGCCGTACTGCTGCTGAATCAGGTCGTTGACGTCGTTGAACAGGTTTTGGGCCTCTGAGGGCGCATCGGCGTGTCCCGCTGCTTTGGGCGTCGATACGTCGCGGCTGGACGGACTCAGTGACGCCGCCGGGTGCGCCGTAGATTGCGAGAGCGCCACCGAGGAAGCACTTAGGGCCAGAGCCAACAGCAGCAAGCGGGTTTTCATTGCCGACATTCTGCGCTGTTCGTGTGCAGAATTGATGTGGGTTTTATGTTGTCTGGCACATCAAAAAACCCCCCTGAGTTGGGGGGATTAGTGACAATCTTGGGGGAGCGGTTTGGGCGCTTTCTTCAGCGGGTGCGCGGGTCAAAAGCGTCGCGCACCGCGTCACCGAAGAGGTTCCAGCCGAGGCTGAACAAAATGATGAACACGGCGGGCAGCACGGTCACGTACCAGTATTGGTTGTCCATCCACGCCCGGGCAAAGCTCATGAACTGGCCCCAGTCGGTGTAGCCGATCGGTAGCCCGATGCCCAGAAAGGACAGCGCAGCGATGCTGAGCGGAATGGTGCCCAAGTCCAAAATGGCAATGGTGAGCACCGAAGCCAGCGAGTTGGGCAGCACATGTTTGAAGATCAGCCGGAAGTCGCGTGCGCCCAAGCTGCGGGCAGCGTCTACGAATTCGAGGTTGCGCGTTCTGAGAATGTCGCCGCGCACGATGCGGGCGTACTGGGTCCAGCCGGTGAGGCAAAACGCCAGAATAATGCTGCTGATGCTGGCCCCCAGTACGGTGATCAGCACGATGGTGAGCACCAAAGACGGCAGCGAGAGCATCACGTCGATGAAGCGCTGCACCACGTTGTCGATCCAGCCGCCGTAATAGCCGCTGATCGATCCCACGATGATGCCGGTGATCAGGGTAATCGCCACGATGACCAGGCCCATCTTCATCATTACGCGGGTGCCCCAGATCATGCCGTAAAAGATGTCGTAGCCCTGCGAAGTGCCGAAGTAGGCTTCCTTGCTCGGCGGCGTGGGAATCGGCGAAAAGCTCTCGCGCTCGGTGTGGTAGCAGCTGTCCGGCGCGGCGAACAAGATCTTCCAGAAAGCCCCGCCCGCCGGATTGTAGATTTGCTTGGTCTGTGAGATGCCCAAGTCTCTTAGACAGTTGCCGCCCGCCGCTTGGCTGGGCGCAGCGATAAACGGCGCAAACAAGGCCACCATCAGAAAAATAAAAGTCATGATCAAGCCGACGACGGCCAGCTTGTTGCGCCGGAGCTTGACGACTGGGCGTGAAGTAAAAAACGACTTGAGGCGGCCCGGCGTGGCTGCGGGTTTGGGCGCGGGGATGGTTGTCATAGAGTTGCCGCCTTACAGAAGTTCGGGTGGGTTGGCTTTAAGGAGAGCAGCTTAGTCAAAGCGCACACGCGGATCCACCACCCCGTAAAAGAGATCGGTGAGGGTGCTGATGACCACCACGATCACAGCGGAGAGCAGCGCGAAGCCCATCACCGCAGAGATGTCGAGGTTGCGGGCGGCGTCCCCGACCCACTGCCCCACACCGGGATAAGCGAAGATCGTTTCGGTGATGATCGCGCCGGCCAGCAAGTTGATGGCCACGAAGCCGGTCAGCGTCACGATGGGCAGGAGCGCATTGCGCCGGGCGTGCTTGAGGTTGACTGCTTTGCTGCCCAGTCCCTTGGCGCGGGCAGTCCTGACATAATCGCTGGTCAGGGTTTCGAGCATCTGCGCCCGCATCACCTTGAGTATATTGGCGCTGAAGATAATCACCAGCGTCAGCACCGGCATCACCAAGTGCCTGAGCACGTCGCCCGCCACGGCCCAGCGGCCATTGAGCATGGCGTCGATGCTGAGCATGCCGGTGTAGTGCTTGAAGGTCGGGTCGAGCACAGCGAACTGGTTGAGCACGTCTACCTGTCCCGGCCCCGGCAGCCAGCCCAAAGAACCGTACAAAAATTTAAGCAGCACGATGCCCAGCACGAAACTCGGTAAGCTGGTGCCCAACACGGCGATGACCCGCAGAAACTGATCGACGAAGCGGTCTTTGTTGAGCGCCGAGAGGGTGCCCAGCCAAATGCCCAGCAGCACAATCGGAATGCCGGCGTAGAGTGAGAGCTCAATGGTGCTGGGCAGCCGCTCTTTGATGGTGTCGAGAACCGGCTTGCTGCTGGTGCGTGAGAAGCCCAGGTCGCCCTGCACGGTTGAGGCCAGCCATTTGCTGTACTGGATTGGAAAGGGCTTGTCGAGTCCGCGCTGGCGGATGATGGAGTCCATCTGCGCGGCTTGCTGCTCGCTGCGGATGTAGCCTGCCGCCCGCTGCTCGGGAGTGAGCTGAAAGATAATCACGAACAGCAGCAGTGAGAGGGCCAGCATTACCAAAGGGATCTGAGCGACGCGCCGAATAATGAAATTAAGCACCGCTGCTCCTTAAGCCGGTCGGCTTTTTTGAGAAATCATCCATAATTGCTCCCTAACGTACGCCTATTTGCTCAATGTGCATAGAAGAACACGGGAAACTCACGCCGATGTGAAGGCCACACCGTCTACGCCTCGTGCCGTTTCACGCACCAAAAAGAGTCATACACCAAAAAGGAGGAGCGGCGGCTCTTCACCGTCCGCTCCCCTTTAACCTTAAAAATCTAAAAGAGAGACTTACTTCTTGCTGAGAACTTTCCAGGGCGAGCCGTTGTAAAGGGAGCTGGAACCGAGCATTGGGTTGTAGTTGGCTGCCGTTGCGCCGACGAGGTTGTCGCGCACCGCGAAGACATTGACGCCTGCGGGCACCAGCAAGTAGGGGGCCTGCTCATAGGCGCGGTTGGCGACCTGCGAGTAGAGCTTGTTGCGCTCGGCGGTGTTGACAGTGGCGCGGGCCTGATCGAGCCACTTGTCCACAGCGGCGTCTTTCCAGTTGCTGCGCGGGAAGTAGTAGCCGTTGCTGGAGTAGAAGGTGTACATGAAGTTATCGGCGTCGGCGTAATCCGGTGCCCAACCGATAATGATCATCGGCTCTTTACCCTGCTTGGAATCGTTGAGCATTTCCGACCACTGCTTGGCCTTGATGTTGATCTTGAACTTGGGGTTGAGCGCTTCCACGTTCTTCTTGAGGATTTCCATGGCCGTTTGTGCGGCCACGCTTCCGGCGCGGTAATCGGCGTTCAGGGTAAAGCCGGTCTTCCAGACATTGCCGCCCCAAGCTTTTTGGAAGTAGCTCTTGGCTTTGGCCGCGTCGTAGCTGTAGGTTTTGATTTTGGCGTCGTAGCCGGGGAACGAATCGGGGAGCAACATGGTGCGCTGCTTGCCCTTGCCCTGCTGCACGTCTTGGATGTACTGAGCGTAGTTAAACGAGTTGGCAAAGCCCCGGCGCAAGTTGGCGTCGCTGAAGAAGTTGGCGGGAATGCCGTTGCCGTCGAGCTTGCCGCTGCCCAGCGCGTCGCTGGCTTTGATGTTCTCGTTCATGAAGATGCCGGTGGCGCTGGTGTTGGGCAGGCCGTCCACGATGACCACACCGGGCTTGCCTTTGAGCTGCTCTTCGATGTTGGCACGGCTGCCGGCTTCGATCAAATCGGCGTCGCCGCGCAGGAAGGCCTGCTGGCGAGCGGCGAGTTCAGGAATCTTTTGCACGATCACGTTTTGGATGGCGGGCTTGCCACCCCAGTACCCGGCGAAGGCCTTGAACAGCAGGGCGTTGGCGTCACGGTTGACCAGCTGGTAAGGGCCGGTGCCGCTAGGGTTTTTGGAGAGGTTGCTGCCCTGAACGTCCTTGCCGACCCAGTCTTTCCAGGTCTTCTCGGTGCCGTCCCATTCGCCCTGCTTGATGGCCCACTGCTTATCGAGGATGCTCTGACCCGAGAAGGCCAGCTTGGCGAGGAAGGCGGGGTCGGCTTTGGGCAAGGTGAAGACCAATTGGCCTTTGCTGTTGCAAGTGACCGATTTGTTGATCTTGTCCCAGGTCACGGTCTTGTCGTCGTTGGCGTTGGCCTGCGTGCCGGTCAGCGCCTCGGCCAGAAACCAGTTGCCGGATTCGGCGCTGTTGGTCACCAAGTTGCGCTCGAAGGTGTACTGAGCGTCGTCGCAACTAAAAGCGTTGCCGGAGTGAAACTTGACATTCTTGCGCAGATCAACCGTCAGCGTTTTGCCGCCGTTGGTAAAGCTGGGCACTTTGGTGGCCAGCAGCGGCGTGAATTCGCGCAGGCTGTTGCCTTTGTAGGTCCAGAGGGTTTCGTACATGTTCTCGATCATGTTGGCGCTGCCGGTGTCGTAATTGGCCGTCGGATCGAGCGTAGGGGTGTCGTTGGACTGCTGGAGTACCAGCGTGTCTTTGGGCGTGGCGGCAAAAGCAGCCGAGCCGAGCATCAGGGCAGTAAGCAACGTGGCGTGTTTAAATTTCATTCGTTCTCCTCCGAAATAGGGGCTGATCTCTCCTTTGATTCACCGCAGTGAGTGACCGAGGTGAGGAGTGAAGATCATGTGTAGACCCGCGCATCATAACCCAACATCTAGACGAATGCATGATGGTGAACTCAGTCCAAGATGAGAAAGTCTGCCGAACGCTGATGCCTGCCTGACACGTCCGCAGCCCGTGTCACGATTGGCATGTGTGTCATGAGTATGAGGAGTATGATACACACGATAAGCTCAGACGAAACCTTGCTCAGTTGATGTCGGCACGCCGCCGCGCTGCTGGGCGGCTCCAAACTGGCATACTGCCGGGCGTGAGTGTGCCTCCCTTTTCCCCCCAACCCGAAATCACTGCCCCCCAAAAGACCCGCGTTCTGCTGCTGTGCGGCGGCCAAAGTGGTGAACATGCCGTCAGCTTGATGAGTGCCCAGAGTGTACTGGCCGCTTTGCCAGCGTCACACTTTGAAGTGACGCCGCTGGTCATTGACGCGGCAGGCCGCTGGCTGGGGCGGGCAGACACGGCGCGGGTGTTGGGCGGCGCTCAGGACTCGGCGGCTCCCGTTTCGAGTGAGCTGCGCCCCTACGAAGTGGCCGGCTTTGATGTGATCTGGCCGCTGCTGCACGGCCCCAACGGCGAGGACGGGACGGTGCAGGGCTTTTTGACGTTGACTGGCGCGGCCTACGTGGGCTCGGGCGTGCTGGGCAGCGCCGCCAGCATGGACAAGGTGATGACCAAACAGGTGCTGGCTTCGGTGGGCGTGCCGCAGGTGGAGTACCGCTTGGTGACCCGTCAGGCGTGGCGCAGCGCTCCCGAAAGTGTGCGGATCGCCGCAGGGTCGTTGGGCTACCCCCAATTCGTGAAGCCCGCCAACTTGGGCAGTTCGGTGGGCATCAGCCGCGCCGCTGGCCCGGAGGACCTGGAAGCGGCCCTCGATCTGGCTTTTTCCTTGGATCGCCGGGTGATTTTGGAAGCCGCCGCCTCCCACAAGCCGCGTGAACTGGAAGTGGGCATCTTGGGCAATGACGCTCCGCAGGCCAGCCCAGTCGGGGAGCTGCGCTTCGAAGCGCTCTTTTACGATTACACCACCAAATACACCGAGGGGCAGGCCAGTATGCACATCCCCGCTCCAGTGCCTGCCGAAGTCGCTATCCGCGTGCGTGAGTTGGCTCTCACCGCGTTCAAAGCACTCGACTGTGCCGGACTGGCCCGCATCGACTTTTTCTACGTCGAAGAAACTGGGGAGCTGTACCTCAACGAAGTCAACACCATGCCGGGCTTTACCACCACCAGCATGTATCCCAAGCTGTGGGAAGCGGCGGGCCTGAGCTACGCCGAGTTGGTGACGCGCTTGGTGGAGTTGGCGCAAGAAGAGCGCTGAAGGAATCGGGGGCGCTGAGGCTGAGGCGGTGGACACCCGTACCCCACCCGCCGCGCTAGCCTAAGCCTTATGACTTCGCTGCGCCCGCCCCGCCCGTCTTACCAGCTCACGCTGGCCGGATTTTTGCTCGGTTCACTGCTGTATTTGGTGGTGAGGACGGTTGGATACGCGCTGCTGCCGGCCTGCGAGGGCCATACCGTGCTGGCGCTGTTGCCGCCGCTCATTTTGGGGCCGGGGGGCATTGCGCTGGCAGCGCAGCAGATCAGCCGTCAGCGGCGTCCGGCATTGGGGTTGGGGCTGGCGATTTCTTCGCTGTTTCCGGCGTTGGGGCTGGGGGTGCGCGATATCAGCGAACTGCGTACCGTGGGCTGCGCGGGCGGTTATGTGGTGTTCGGCACGCCGTCGGGCGGCAGACTTCCGGAAGTGACGCTACGGCCCGGCCAAACCATTGAAGTGACGGTGCGGCCCGGCGGTTTTCAAGCGGAGCTCGGCCCCGTCAAACTCAGTGCCCAGTTGCTGCCCAGCGTGCTGAGCGCCGTCATCGCGCCGCAGGAAGTGGTGGCCAACACCACCGCCATCATGCGGCTCAGCGCTGCGGCCAACACGCCCACGCAGCAGTACACCGTGGACGTGTTGGCCCAGCAAGGCAAACGCGGTGCAGACGGCCAGCTGACGGTGACGGTGCATCCGTGAGTGCGGTGTTGTTAAGTTTTGGGCAGGTACGCTGAAACTGTTTGGCCCGCTTTACCGCTTGACTCCTTTGGCCCTTTAAGCTGAAGCATGATTCGCGCCGCCGCTTTGCTCTACTTGTCTGTCGCCACTTTGTCTCTGCCCGTTGCCCTCGCCGCGCCTGCTCACGAGCTGTCGGTGGCGGGCTGGGCCTCTGCGCGGGCCACCCACCTCAGCATTCAGGTGGACGCTTACGACGCTTGGCGCGGGAGTGGGCCAGCCGTGCTGCAAAACATCGCCCGTTTGCTGCCGCAGGGCGCGGCGGGGATAGGCGTGGTGTGTCAGGTGGGCGAGCAAAGCATTGACGTGATCACCGATCAGGGCGGCCACGCCCGCTGTGAACTGAAGACAACCGGAGCCGTCAAAGTCAGCTTGGTGAGTGGAGAAGAGGTGAGGCCCAATATTCCCAGTTTGCCCGACGCGCCTGTGACGGTGATCAGCGACCTGGACGACACGGTGCTGATCACTGGAGCAGGGAAGCGAAGTTCAGTCTCCACTTTTCTCGGAGCTACCGTCAGCAACCGGGCAGCTTTTCCCGACATCGCCCCGCTTTACAACAGTTTTGCGGCGCGGGGCTACCCTCTCGTTTACCTCTCCAACAGCCCTCTGGGCCTCAGCGATTTTTTGCGCTCGGTGCTGCCGGCGCGTGGGATTGCCAACGGGCCGCTGCTGCTGAGGGCGCTGGACGCTCAGACCTTGCTGCACTCCACCCAACACAAAATCCAGTCGCTGAATGAGTTGGCCGCCGACTTGCCCGGCCAGTTCTTGCTGATCGGCGACACCGCCCAGAAAGACCCCGAAGTCTATACCGCCTTTGCCCAGTCGCACCCCGGCAAGGTGCTGGGCATCGCCATTCGGGACGTGTCGGGGCCGCCACGCAGCCAAGACGTCGCCACACTGCTTTACACAGCGGGTGTGCCGGTGATCATCAGTGCCGACGCGGCGGCGTTCGCCTCACTCGTCCGCTGAATCTGGCGGGGTTGCCTCAGCAGTCTGCGCCCGCAAGATGGCTTGCCGCAGCAGGCGGATCTGGCCTCTGTCGCTGAGTTCTTCTTCCAACACGTGAAACCAGACCCAGTGGTGGTTCATATCGGTCATTTCAGGCAAATTCAGGCGCTGACCCAGCCACGCGTCATCCCGCTTGCCCAGCTCGCGCAGGGTTTCGGCGCGAACCTCGGCCAGTTCATCCAACAGCTCTTTGAGCTGAAAGCGCCGCACCGCTAGGCCGTGCTCGCCAAACGTCATCGCGCCGAGGTAGCGGTCATAAGCCGGTACGTCGCCTGCGAAAGGGTCCAGATTCTCGAAGCTGATGTACTGGTAGGCCCGCTCCACGGCGGCCAGGTGGCCGAGCAGCATGGCGATCGAGTGCGGGAAGTCGTCGTAAGTGGTGTCCAAATCTTGCTTGTCTAGGCCCTCCACCGCTTGCAGGGTAGTCAGGCGGGTGTAACTCAGCATTTCGACCAACGCTCCGATGTGCGGTGTGGAGGGCGGCTGCGGGTCAATTCTCAGGGCGCGTGCCCAAGCCTCGGGCGTCAGGGCGATTTCGGGGGTCATGGCAGCAGTTTAGCGGCCCTCTGGCCAGCCGACAAAAAAAGAGCAACGACTCGCGCCGCTGCCCTCTTCCTCCAATTTTTTACCCGGCCACTGCTTTTACGGTGCGGCCGTTTTTACTCTGCCACTGCCAATTCTGCTTCCGGTGCGGCAGGCTTGGCGACTTCTTTGGTATTGCCCGCTTTAATGGCCGCCGTTACGCGCTCACGGATTTCTTTTTCGAGTTCAGGGCGCTCGGCAATGTAAGCAATGGCTTTTTCCTTGCCCTGCCCGATGCGCTCTTCGTTGTAACTGTAAAAGCTGCCCGCCTTTTTCACGATGTCCATGTCGGCGGCCAAGGTAATGAGGTCGGTGAGCTGGTCAAAGCCTTTGCCGTACACCAGCGACAACTCCACTTCCTTAAACGGCGCGGCGACTTTGTTCTTGACGGTCTTGATTTTGACGGTGTTGGCCACCGCGTCGTTGCCGACTTTAGTGGGCTGGCCGATCTTGCGGACATCCAAGCGCACCGAGGAATAAAACTTGAGCGCCCGCCCGCCAGTGGTGGTTTCCGGGTTGCCGTACATCACGCCGATCTTCTCGCGCACCTGATTGATGAAGATGGCGGCGGTGCCGGTCTTGGACAAAATGGCCGTCAGTTTGCGCAGTGCCTGCGACATCAATCTTGCTTGCAGGCCGGGCAGAGAGTCGCCCATGTCGCCCTCGATTTCGGCGCGGGGGGTCAGCGCGGCCACCGAGTCCACCACGACCACGTCGATCGCTCCCGAGCGTACCAGCAGTTCCATGATTTCCAGTGCCTGCTCGCCATTATCGGGCTGCGATACCAGCAGAGCGTCGGTGTCTACGCCCAGCGCACGGGCGTACACCGGATCGAGGGCGTGTTCGGCGTCAATGAAGGCCGCTGTGCCGCCGGCTTTTTGGGCCTGCGCAATGATCGCCAGCGCCAAAGTGGTTTTGCCGCCGGACTCGGGGCCGTAAATCTCGGTGACGCGCCCACGCGGAATGCCCCCCACGCCCAGCGCCAAGTCCAAGCTGAGGCTGCCGGTGCTGATGACCTGGATGTCCAGCTTGGTGTTGGCTCCCAGCCGCACGATGCTGCCCTTGCCGAACTGCTTTTCGATCTGGCTCATGGCGGTGTCGATGGCTTTGGTGCGCTCGGCTTCGTTGTTGGGGGCGGAAGTCTCTTTGGGGTTTTCTTTGCTCATGGGGTGTCCTCCGGGGACAGATCGGTTGGCAGATCGAGTTGGCTTGGTGCAGATGCAATGTCGGCGGTTATGTCTGGAGTAGATTCAGCACTGGACATAATGGTAGCACGAAATTCGCCGCGCAACTTAAACATCGCCAAGTTCTCATAGATCGGCCCGGTCTTCTGGAGGTGGCTGCGGTAAAGCGTGACCGCGCCCGCATCCCAGCCGAGGTCAAAAATTTTGGGCGGCAAACGGGGAGCCGCGCCCTTTTTGCGGGCCAAGGTAATGTGGGCTTTGAAAGCGAGGTTGTCGGTGTCCACGCCCAGTTCTGTAAGGCCTAGACGCAACGCAGCGGCCAATTCTTCCAGCCCCTCAGCTTCCACCTTTACGAACCAGACGCGGGGGCTGCCTTCGTTGGGAAAATATCCGGTGCCGCGCAGCTTGAGGCTCAGCGGCGCGGTTTGTGCGGCCACTTGCTCGCCCAGTTTCTTGAGGGCGTCTATTTTGGCCGGATCAACGCCGGGCAGATACGCCAGCGTTACATGCAACTGATCGGCCCGCACCGAGCGCCAATTACCGCGCAAGTTCTTTTGGGCCGCGCCAAGCTGTTCGGCGACTTCTGGCGGCACTTTGAGGGCGAAAAAGAGGCGCAGGTTGGCTTGGTGGGTGTCGTAAACGGGCGCGTCCCGAGTTGGTTTGCTGCGAGGCCGCTTATCGTCGGTGGGCCCGGTTGGACGCGGTTTCTGGGATGCTGGGCGCTCACTTCGTTCACTGCGCTGGGGTGGGCGGCTGGGCTGGCCTTGTTGAGGCTCGGGCAGCGTCTCTTGATACGCGCTTGGTTCAGCGGCTGGAGATGCATTGGCTTGGGACGGATTGGGCTCGGCTGGGCGTTCAGTGGGGCGGCGTGGCGCGGCTCTCAGCTTCAGCGGCTGGCCTTTTTTCTGCGGCTTGCTCATCGCTGACCCGCCTGAGTCTGGTTGACTTGGGTTTGGCCCGCTTGCGTCTGATCGGCTTCGGCTGCACTCAGCGCCCGAAATGCCAAGTTCAGCGCGGTGCTGGCGGCCCGCTCGCGGACTTGCCCGGCGTCGCCCGGCCAGTTGACCGAGGCGACGCGCTCTAAGCCCTCGCCCACGATAGCAATCGCCACTTGGCCTTGCTGCTCACCCTCGGCGGCGGCGCAGACGCTCAGGCCCACTCCGGTTCCAAACCGTTCGCGTGCGCCGTGAGCGAGTTCCAGTGCGGCGACTTCGCTACACACTCCGTCTCTGGAGAGGGTGATTGGCGTCAGGCCGAGCGTCAGCAAAGTGGCGTGGTCGTCCGAGATGGCGGCTCCTTTAAGAGCAGCAGCGCCGGCAAATTGAAGGGCCAAAGTGCCGCCGCTGCCTGCTTCGACCAACCCGAGGCTCCGTCCAGCCAGCAGCTTGATGACTGCGCCTGCGAGGGTGGCCGGCGCGTCGCCAGTTTTTTCTTCCGCCCAAATGTAGCGGCCCAAAGCGGTGCGGGCCTGCTCTAAGACAGGTTCTGCCAGCTGCCGCGCTTCTTCGGCGCTCTTGGCACTGGCGGCCACCCGCACGTCGGTTCCGGTTTTTCGGGCGTAGGTGGCCACACTCGGGTTGGCTATTTTGGTCAGGTCGCCCAAATGGGTGGCCACGTCGCTCTCACCGATGCCCGACGTGTGCAGCGTGACCGCGTAGAAGGCCCAAGCGGGAAGGTTGAGGCGGGGCAGCAGTTCTTCTCTGAACATGCGGTTCATTTCGCGGGGCGGGCCGGGCAGGGCGGCAATCCGTTTTCCGGCAAATTCGTGGCCGTCCGGCAGAGTCACAAACCAGCCCGGCGCGGTGCCGAGTGGGTTGGGCAGCGCCGAGGCCGAGGGAATCAGCCAGGCCTGCTTTCTATTGATCGGGGCCATCGTGCGTCCGCGCGAAGTAAACAAACCGCTCAGCCACGCCAGCAACTCACGATCTTCGGCGGGCGTCTCGCGGGCGACTGCGGCAATGCCTTCACGGGTCAGGTCGTCGTCGGTGGGGCCGAGGCCGCCGCCCAAAATCACCAAGTCGGCGCGGGAAAGCGATTCGCGGATGAGACCGCTGATGCGCTCCAAGTTGTCACCGACGGTGGCTTTGCGCTGCAAGGTCACGCCGCGCAGCGACAGTTCGCGGGCCACGAACGCCGCGTTGGTGTCCACGATTTCACCGAGCAGCAACTCGGTGCCGACGCTGATGATCTCAGCTTTCACAGTGACCACAGGCGGAAAAAAAGAAGGGCAAGATGTTGAAGAGGCATACCCTACAGCATAGAGAAGCGCGGCGCGGCGCGTGCGGGTGTTGGTTTGTATTGCATTTGGGCAGGCATTTGAGGGTTTTTAGACGGCCAGATCACTCCGTCTGGTGAGGTAAGTAGGCCTATCGGTACTCAAACCACTTCCCAACTCCCGTCCTCAGCCTTGATTCAATTTCTCGCCGCCCGCCGCCTCAAACCCGCTGCTGCGGTGGGAGCCGTCGCAAAACGGTTTGTTGTGGCTCGCCCCGCAGCGGCACAGGGCCATGCGGGTGTCGTGGACGCTGCCCTGTGGCGCGGCCATCTCCAGATCACCGCGCACGAACAGCGGGCCGTTTTCGCAAACTTGAATGGTGGTGTTTTCCGGTTGCTCGGCGGGGCCACTGGCCAGGGCGTAGTGCAGCGCTCCGGTGGGGCATCGGCGCACCACTTCGGCGAGTGCCTCGGCGGGCGCGGCGTTGGGCTGAATCCAGGGGCGGGCGTCGGTATTGAACACCTGCGGCAAACCGCGAATACAGGCGGCGAAATGAATGCAGCGTGCTTTGTCAAAGTAAACAGTGATGTCCGGCGCGGTGTAGGCGCGGCCCCACTCAGGCGCGGCTGGAGTCGTCGGAACTGGTGGATTTGCATCGCTCTCTCGGGTCATTGGCGGCTCCTTTGAACTTTGGGGAGCTCAACCCTGACAAGCGGCGGCCCCGCTGCATCTTCTCACGGGGCCGCCCTTTTGAACTAAAAAACGAATTTAGCCGGCTCTATCCAGCCCGCCTGCCCAAGTCTGGCGTTCGCGCCCAGCAACTTTGCGGTGGAGTTCCAAAATAGCGTCGTTGCCCTGAACAGTGCCCCCTTCCAGCGCGGCGGCAGTGGCGGCGTCGAGGTATGACAACCGGCGCAGCTCGTCGGTGCCCAGGCCGTCGCGGGTCTGTTTGACGCCGCGCTCACGGCGCAGGGTGGCGCTGTCTTTACCCAGCACGCTGCGGTTACTCACGCTGCCGAGCTGTCCAAAAATCGGGCCGTGTCCGCCGTGCTTGGCAGCGGCGCTCATTAGGGTGCGGCGGGCGTCTTGGGATTCCAAGCGGGCGTGCAGCCAACTGCGGGCCAGCGGTTCTGAGCTGCGCTCGGCCACCTCGGCGGCCAGCCGGATATCGCCCACCAGACTGCGGGCGAAAGTGTCGGCCATCTTGCGCTGAAGGCGGCGGGCGGAAGTGGTTTGCGTCTGGGCGGCCAAGGCCACGAACTCGGCCACGCTGAGGGTCGGCTCCGGCCCCGCGCCGAAGTCGCCCAAATCGCGGCTGAGGTTGTGCATCTGTTCAAAAGCTTTCCAGTGCGGGCTTTCCCAGTCTTGCTGCGCCCACACCGCTGCTTGGCTGAGGCCCAAAAAACTCAGGGCGCTGGCGGCGTGCAGGCGTCCGGCGTCACTCAGCGGCAATCGGGCGCTGCCGATGGAAAGGGTCGGGGCCACTGTTTTAAGCGCCGTCTCGATAGTCGCATTCATAGAAGTATTGTAGCATAATTCTGTTAATGACGTAATATATGAGCCAAGATGGACAAGGAGTAAAGACTCTGTTTTGGCTGTCTGTATGCGGCTTGATCGGCTCGGGGTTGGCACGCGGCGCGGCAAAGTTCTATACTGCCGGACGCAGGATTTCACCGCTCCCGCACTCGTAGCTCAGTCGGATAGAGCGGCCCCCTCCTAAGGGGCAGGCCACTGGTTCGATTCCAGTCGAGTGCACCACATCCAGCACAGCAAAAACCCCTACCTGAGTGGTGGGGGTTTTGTGCTTCCAGTGGAGTAGGGATCAAATTAGTCTCTCAGTTCAACACCACTGGAGTTGGGAAAAGATCAATCACGGTGCCCCTGAATCCATCATCCAAAACATGCCGGTAGCTCGTGAGAGTAATCGCCGGACTACCGTGCCCGAGGTTTCTCGATACCACTTTCGCACATGACGTCCGCTCAGCACTATCACGCTCATATCACGCTCCTGCATTTAAGGTCACCGTGCGGAGGTGAATGTGAAATCGGAGTGTGGACATTTTGGAGGGCAGTCACAGCAAAACGGCGGGCCGGAGCAGCCTGGGATTTGCAGACATTCAGCGGTGAGCGGAGCATGACGGCCCGGCGACGGAGACGGGTTTCCCTGTTCCTGGCCTGCGCTTTAGTCGGTACGGCGCGGGCCGAGGGCAGCTTTCAGGTGAGGTACTTTCTGCCCGCCACGCCGTTTTGGAATGGCCTGAGCTTCGACGGTGACTGGAGCGGCGAAGCGCTTGGCGGGCAACTCTCAGCCAGTGCCAGTTGGGCCGGGCCAGAACACCAGAGCTTCAGCGTGACCTCTACCCAGGGGCAGCGGACGCTTTACAGCCAGTACGACGCCTCAAGAACCCTGACCACCGGGTCGCGGACAGCGGTGCTCCTGGCACAGCAGGGCTTTACTGCGCCCACGCGGGGGCTTCGCAGCATTACTTCAACGCTGGTGTACGCCGACGGCGACTCGTCAGGCACCACTTACCGGGTGGTGAGCGGCGACCTGTCGGCCAGCGGGGCATTCTCGCCGACCTGGATCTGGACGGCGGGCACGGGCGGCACCCTGACCAATGTCAGCGCCGATGTGGAAGGGGGCACCACCTTCAGCGTGCGCAATCTGGCGGTGCGGGCCAGAATATCGGTTGCCGGGCAATTCGGAGGGCCGAGACCCGGCAATGTCACGCTGGGGGCCACCGCCGACCACACCGAAACGCTGCGGCTTTCGCTGGGTAAGGTGACCCCGGCGAGCACCCGTTATGGCCTCAACGCCAGCGGTACCACCAGCCTGAGCGCCGCCGAGAAACTCACGGCTGCGGCCAAACTCGACAGTGCGGGCAGTTACTCCCTCGACAGCGGCCTCACGACCACCCGCTTCCCGGACTGGACAGGCGAGGTGGGCGTGACCGTTGCAGGCAAGGCCGCCTTCGGCGTCAGTGTCGCGACCCCGGCGGCGCTGGCCTGGCGGGCCAATCTCAGCCGGACGGGTACGCCCTGGTCAGAGCAGGTGGGCTATACCGGCAGCGGCGGCCTGACGCCTGCCCATACCCTGAACGCCAGTCTGTCCTACGCGCCGCCGCGTCCGACTGGCCAGGCGCTAACCATTCAGGCGGGTGCGGGAGCCACCTGGCAGCGCCAGAGCGTCACCGCACAGGGCGGTCAGGTGGTGCCCGCCTGGCTGGCCAGCTACCGCTCCAGCCTGGGCCTGAGCCTGAGCAGCGAGGCCTGGAATAGCCAGTTGCAACTCTCACTCAACGCCGCCCCTTTCCCGGACTCTGCTGGAACGCAGCAGTTAGGGGTGGGCGGCAGCTTGAGCGGCACCGTCGGCTACACCCGTGACCCACTCACCGTGAGCCTGAACAGCAACCTGAACTATGCCCCCTCCGGCAGTGAACGCTGGACGGGGGACATCAGCGTGCAGACGCTCTACAAGGTGTCAGCGCCGCTTCAGGCGTCAGGCAACCTGCGATTCAGGCCCGGTACCGTCAACTCTTACCAGGCGGGCGTCGGCCTGCGGTTCAACTTCTGATGGGCGGGCCAGCGCTTATTGCGCCCGCGACGGGGAGGGTATACATGAAATTCGTTCTCCGGCTGCTTGCCTTCGTGGCGGCGCTGCTGTGTCTGGGGGGCTTAGCCTCAGCTGTCAACAATCATTTCTATTCTCTGAAACTTTCTCCCCCCACCGTCAGAGTGGGACAGACCGTGACCGCCACAGTGAGTGAAGCAGATGGAATCATTAGCTGGGGTGACGGCACAACCAGCCCAGTCACCGGTACGGCAGTCACCCACGTCTACTCGGCGGCGGGCGGCTACGGGGTCGTCTGGTCTTGTGAGAAAACCACCGGGAAGGGCAATGAGCAATGCGATGAAGATAAAATCAAAGTTACTCCTCCTCCCCCTACTCTGGATGTCTCTCCCAGCGCCGTGCAGGTGGGTGAGAAGGTTACGGCGACCCTGACGGAGTTCCAGACAAGCTATGCGCTTGATTGGGGGGACGGCACAGTCAATTCGGCAGTGAGCACCCTCAGTCACGAATACACCAAGTCCGGAACATACAAGGTGCGGCTGATGGACGCGAAGGTCAACGGAAAACCCATCGCCGAAGTCGCGCCCATCCTTGTCGTGGTCAGCCGACCCACCCCGACGCTGAGCGTCTCGCCGAACGCTGTCCTGGTGGGTGAGAAGGTGACAGCGACTTTGACCAACCTAGACCTGACAACCTGTACTTCTTGTGTGGCTGTGCTGTATTACACAGTGGACTGGGGCGACGGCACGGTTGTAGCCGCCGCCGCGAGCCTCACACACACTTACGGCAAAGCGGGAACGTTCATTGTGCGTCTGCTGCTTGGTGGGAAGCCCGACGCCGGAGTTGCACCTGTACCCGTCGTGGTCAGCTTGCCTATCCCAACCCTGAGTGTTTCGCCCAGTGCCGTACAGACCGGCGAAAATGTAACAGCGCTCCTGACCAATCTCCAGACCGGCGATCAGCTCGACTGGGGTGACGGCGCGGTGGTTGCGGCGGCTCCAAGCCTAAATCATGCATACGCCAAAGCTGGAGTGTTCACCGTACGGCTGCTAAGAGTAGGCACGCCTCTGTCTGGTCTGCCGCCCGCCATCGTTACGGTCACGGCCCCGCTGCCCACTCCGACGCTGAATGTCTCTCCCAGCGCTGTACAGACCGGCGAGAAAGTCACGGCGACCCTGACGGGCTTCCAGCCGGGCGATCAGCTCGACTGGGGTGACGGAACGAAGGTGCCAGTGGCGGCCAACCTCAGCCACCTTTACGGCAAGGCTGGAACATTCGTAGTGCGTCTGCTGGACGCCAATGCCAGGCCCTATCCGGCCACCGCGCCCGTGCCGGTGGTGGTCAGCCTGCCCATCCCAACTCTGAGCGTTGCTCCCAATGCCGTGCAAGTCGGCGAAAAAGTCATGGCAACCCTCACGGACTTTCAGCCCGGCGACCAGATCGACTGGGGTGACGGCGCGGTGGTGCCAGCAGAAACAAGCCTTCAGCACGCTTACAACAAGGCTGGAACGTTCGCTGTGCGCTTGTTGCGCGGTGGGCAACCCGTAGCGGGTGTTACACCTGTGCCAGTGGTGGTCAGCTTACCTATACCGACCCTGAGCGTTGCTCCCAATGCCGTGCAGGTCGGCGAGAAAGTCACGGCGACCTTGACCAATTTCCAGCCTAGCGATCAGCTCGACTGGGGTGACGGTACGGTGGTGCCAGCGGCAGCGAGTCTCCAGCACGCTTACAGCAAGGCGGGAACAGTCGCTGTGCGCGTGTTGCGTGGCGGGCAACCCGTCGCGGGTGTCGCACCTGCGCCAGTAGTGGTCAGTCTCCCCATCCCAACTCTGGGCGTTGCTCCAAATACCGTGCAAATCGGGGAGAAGGTCACAGCAACTCTCACGGACTTTCAGACCGGCGATCAGCTCGACTGGGGTGACAACGCCACCGTTCAAGCGGCAGCCAGCCTCAATCATTCCTATAACAGAGCTGGAACGTTTGCCGTCCGCCTGCTGCGGGGTGGAAAACCAGTGACCGGAGTCGCGCCGGTTCCCGTAGTGGTGAGTCTGCCCATCCCGACCCTGAGCGTTGCTCCCAACGCCGTGCAGGTCGGAGAGAAGGTCATGGCAACCCTCACGGACTTTCAGCCCGGCGATCAGCTCGACTGGGGCGACACTTCGGTGGTTTCGGCGGCGGCCAGCCTGAGCCACAGTTACAGCAAAGCCGAAGTTTACATCGTCCGCCTGCTACGCGGCGGCGCACCGGTCAGCGGTATTGCGCCTGTGCCGGTCACCGTGACCGCACTGCCCGTTATCTGCTCAGTAGAGGTGCTGACGGTTTCACCCCTCCTCTCGAAGCCGGTGAGCATCAAAGTGAATGGCCTGCCCGCCAATCTGGCTTACAGCCTCGATTGGGGCGACGGCACCACCACTTCCGGAGTGTCCAGCGCCGTGACCAACACAGGTGACGGGGCGAAAGCCAATCTTCAGCAGCACAGTTACGCCAAAGTCGGCACCTTCGTCATCAAGGGTTCAGCGCAGGGTGTGACGTGCGTGCAGCCCATCACGGTGACCCTCGGCAACGTCGCCCTCGCTGTTGACCCGGCCAATCCGGTGGTGGATCAGCTGGTGACGCTCAGCGTAGGCGATTTGAATACCGGAACGGCATTGAAAGTCGACTGGGGCGACGGCACCGTTCAGACTCTCAATGTAAGCGGCGCTGTTAAGGATGGTAACTCACCGCTGGGCACACACGCCTACCTCAAGGACGCCACCTTCATCGTCAAGGTCAGTCTGGCCCAGACGGGTGAGCCGCTCGGAATTTTGCCCGTGGTGGTTGGCGTGCCGCTGCCCACCCTCTCGGTGACCCCGGCCCGTGCTGGAACGCCCAGCACCGTCAACGTGGGCAACATCCAGAGCTACCCGCAGTACGTCTACAGCCTCGATTTCGGGGACGGCACACCCAAACAGAGCGTCAAGACCGACGCCGATATTCCGCATGTCTTCGCTGTCAGCGGGGTCTACACCGTCAAGCTGACGCTCAGAGCAGATCAGGCCGCCGAGCGAACCGTGGTGGTCGTCGCCGTGATTGACGCCGCTGTGGGAATCGAAGATTTCGGCACTGAGGTTCGGCCTCAGGCCAAGGCGGCCATTCCTGCTCCCACGCCCGCCGAGTTTCAGGTCGGGACGCCCGCCGATTCGGTGGCTCTGCTCAACGTGACTGGCAGCGGCACCGTGAACTTACGCTGGACTTGGACGCCACTGAACGTGAAGGATCAGCCCGATGGCCAGCCGCTGACCCTGGAAACCCGGCAAGTGCCGCTGCAAGTCGGCCAGAACAGCGCTGCGCTGAAACTGCCCACCGGCAAGAGCGGGCGCTACCTGCTGCGCGTCGAGGTGCTGGGCGTCACTGGCGACAGCAAGGCCGCCTTTCCCGGTCAGATCAGCCTCCAGACCGTTAACCTGATTGAACCCGGCCTGCCCAAGTTTCTGGTGGTCGGCGAGGGCGAGGATCAATTCAGGTTCGAGATCACCGGAGCCAACAAGCCGCGAACTGGCCCGCAATTCAATCCTGACCATTTCTCGCCCTTCTTGAAAGTTGCTGCTGACTCTCCCTTTGTCGTCGGGCTGACCCCGGTGGCGCTGCGACCGATTACGGCGTCTGACCTCAAGGTCAAGGTGGACGGCGACACCGCCTACCTGCTGTCGGGCAGTTTTACGGCCCAGCCGAAGACCGCCAACGACAGTCCCTACGTACTCTCCACCGTCTATACCGAATTCCCCGCCTTTTCGCCCATGCGGCTGCGTGTGGGCCGGGTGACCTTCTCAACCAGCGGCGCAGTGCTGAACGGAGCCGTGGTCACCTCGCCGGACCTTGAACAGGTGACGGTCTTCAAAAAGCCGCCGAACTACACTACACCAGGCGTCCCTGGCCCCAAAGGCCCGCAGGAAATCGTGAATGAGCTGATCAATCAGATTTTCGATCCGGCTATCAGCCTGACGGTGACTCCAGGGGGCATTCCCGTCGCCACCCCGGTCAACAACCAGCGTCTGGGGATGCTCAGCACCGTGTACGCCCAGGGCCGGAGCAAGGACGGAAGCGTCAGCGACGTGAGTGCGCCCAGCCCGTTCCTGAAATACACCCAGACGGGGCAACTGCCCACCAGCACCGGCGCAGGCGTCGGGTACGTCACTCAGGAAGGCCGGACGATACTCGAACAGGCGGCCAGCGAAGGCATTTATACAGGTAACGGCGTTGGCAATCTGGCTTTCGCTGCTCCGCTTGTGCCGGTGGTCACTGCAAAAACTGTCGAGCAGCTTCAGGAAATATTATCGAATAAGCAGGTTGATTTCCTGGTCTTCCCAGAGCTGTACCTCAGTAACAACGGCGACGTCGTCTCAGCGCGGACCGTGGGCGGCAAGAGCGTGGCCTCCTTCCCAA